>JAOPWZ010000051.1 GCA_025965435.1 Aeromicrobium sp. | reverse complement strand
CTACTAATTAATCTCGTCGATTTTTGGCACACTGTTGAGTTCTCAAGGATCAGACGCTCACCTCAACCCCACCTCACGGCGAAGCCTCAGGGCAACTCGTCCAACTTACACGGCTCGTTTTCACCGGACAAAACCCGGGTCGGTCACCATGTCAGCTCATGTTGCGGTCCGTCTCCGGGTGTTCACACACCGTGCCGTCGACCACTTGAACTGGCTGGCAGCCCGGCGCGAAGAGCCTCTCGGCCGTCCGTCCCGCTGTGCTGTCCAACAAGAAGAACCATACCTGCCCCCGGATCGAAACACCAAATCGGGTCCCCTCTCGGCCTGGCCCTCGCGTCTCAGCCCCTGCGGTTCCGGCAGAAGGCGCCGGCGCGGGGTCGCACGAGGGCTGCCGACGACGGTTTCAGAGCACGCCCCGCGGACGGAACTGGATGCTGATGCGAGCTCCGACGGGACGAGCGGTCTTGAGGATCGCGTGGTCCCACGTGCGCTGGCAGGAACCTCCCATGACGACGAGATCGCCGTGGCCGAGGGAGAAGCCGATCTGCTCCCCGCCACCGCGCGGGCGCAACGAGAGCCGCCGGGCCGTGCCGACCGAGACGATGGCGACCATCGTGTCGCGGTCGCGACTGCGCCCGATGCGGTCGCCGTGCCAGGCCACACTGTCGTGGCCGTCGCGGTAGTTGCACAGGCCGGCGGTCACGAAGGGCTCCCCCAGCTCGTCGGCATAGTGCTGGCTCAGCTGGTCACGCATCCGGTCGAGCAGCGGATCGGGCAGCGGGTCGTTCGATCCGTAGAAGGAGAGCAGTCTCGGCACGTCGACCACGCGGTCGTACATCTCGCGCTTCTCGGCCCGCCACGGCACGTCGTCCTGCAGGCGCAGGAACAGCCCGTCGGACCCCGTGACCCATCCGGGCTGCCAGTCGACCCAGGCACCATGGTCGAGCACCGTGCGGGACGGCTCGAGGGCGCCCAGATCGGGCGTCTCTCCCGCGTCGAGCAGGGATCCTTGGAAGAACTCGGACATGCCCCGAGCATACGACCGATCGAACGCATGTTCTAGTCCCTGACGCACTAGGCTCGCGGGCATGGACTCCGCCTGGGACCGGCTGCTCGAGCTGGTCGACCATCTTGCTGCCGACGCGACGGCGGCCGGCGACCCGGGCGTGGAGCGGGCCTTCGCCGCTCTCACCGCGGAGGCCATCGAGGCTCGCGACATCGACATCGAGCTGCACACGGCCGATGTCGCCCGCTGGCTGACGGGCCTCGTGGCGGCGTACCACGTCATCCGGGCGACGCATGTCGATGTCGACGCCGACGCCGATCTCGCGGATCTGCGGCGCATCATCACCCGGTGGCTGCACCCGGCCCGTCCCCGCTGACCGCCCGGAACGCGCTCAGCGGCTGATCGATCCCCGCACCTGCGCCAGGTAGACCAGCGCCGCGACCGTGCCGATGAGGTTCAGCAACCCGAGCGGGTACCAGAACAACAGGTGGGCCAACAGGGCCAGACCCAGCACGATGAGCCACGTCTGCTTGGGGAGCGTGTCGAGATGGGTGAACTGCGCCGACCGCCGTGCGACGCAGTCGACCAGCGCGAACCCCTTGGCGGCGAACAGCGCGATCGACAGGATCATCATCAGGCTGCCTTGCACTTCGAACATGCCCGAAGGCTACCGGGACACAGAAGAGGCGGACCCCCGTCGGGGGTCCGCCTCTTCGTGGAGCAGGGCGATCAGGAGTCCGTGGTGGGAGCCTTCGTCGCCGCTGCCTCAGTGGTCTTCGCCGGGGCCTTCTTCGCCGGAGCAGCCTTGGCCGGGGCCTTCTTGGCTGCCGTCGAGGAGGTCGAAGCGGTCTTCTTGGCCGCCGTCGACGTGGTCGAGGCCGTCTTCTTGGCCGCCGCCGAGGAGGTCGAGGCCGTCTTCTTGGCCGCCGCCGAGGAGGTCGAGGCCGTCTTCTTCGCGGCTGCCGACGCCTTCTTGGCCGGGGCCTTCTTGGCAGGAGCCTTCTTGGCCGTCGGGGCCTTCTTGGCCGCGGGAGCCCGCTTGGCCGGCTCCGGGACCTTCTTGACCGTCGTGTCGACCTTCTCGGCCGCCTTGCGGGCGGTCGTCGGCGCCTTCGACGTCACCCTGGTGACCTGCGCCTTGGCGACGGACACATACGCGTAGGCGAGCTTCTGGGCGTCGGCCGCGAGGACCTTGGCCTGCTTGGCGACCTCTTCGAGGGCCACCTCCACGCTGTCCTCGGTCTTGTCGAAGAAGCCGTCAGCCGACTTGCGGATGTCGTCGACGTTGAGGCCCTTGGCCTTGGTGACGAAGTCGTCGGCCTTGGCGACGAAGTCCTCGCTCCGCTTGGCGAAGTCGGAGTAGGTGCTGGTCGCGGTGCCCATGGCGAGCTGCGCGAGCCCCTGGGCCTGCTTCTGCAGATCGGCGACGTCCTTCTGGAAGGACTCGGGCAGTCCCCTGACGTCGTCGACGAGCGATTTGACCTGGGTCGCGATGGTGTCGGTGATGGTCATTTTTCCTCCTGGTTGGCTTCAGTCACGGTGGTGGCCAGCTCGGTGTCGGTCGCCTCGGCGGTGCCGACGAACGAGCGGTAGATGTCGAGCAGCGCGCTCTTCTGACGCTCGGTGAGCCGCTGGTCGAGGGCGATGGCGTCCTCGACCATGCGGGCTCCGCTCTCGTCGGCGTCGAGGATGCCGGCGCGAACGTAGAGCGACTCGGCGGAGATCCTGAGCGCCTTGGCGATCTGCTGCAGGACCTCTGCCGATGGCCGACGCAGTCCGCGCTCAATCTGGCTGAGGTACGGATTGGACACGTCCGTCAGCTCGGCGAGCTGGCGAAGCGACATCTGCGCCTGGCTGCGCTGCTCACGCAGGTACTCGCCGAGTCCTTCGACGCTCACGTGCATGTTCAGCATGGCCATGCCTCCATCGTGCTTGCAAAAGTTAGCAAATGCAAGCAGACCTGTTTGCGACATGGGTCACAACGCCTGTCGTCGCAGGTCAGAAGGCCGTGCGGACCTCCCCGACCTGCTGGCCACCGGCCAAGATCGGCGGCCGGGCCCGCAGCACGTCGGCATCCAGACCGGCGAGCTCGAGCATGCGGCCCATGACGGCGTAGAGGGGACGCTCGGCGCCGTCCTCGATCTTGAGCGCGAAGGTCGTGCCGTCGGGAAGCGCCACGACGTAGACGCTCTCGGCACCCGACTTGGCCACCAGCTGCGGGAACGTCGCCATGAGCTCACGCTCGGCCCGTCCCGTCCCGCTGACGTACTCCGGATGCGACCTCATGGCACCCACCAGGCGGGCCCCGTGCGATCCGGGTCCCTCCTGCACGATCCGGCCGATCGCGCGGGCGAGCTGTTGCAGCGGGGTGCCGAGCAGGGGCGCCCCGCACCCGTCCGTGCCCACCGCGGACGGCGGCCCGTCCGTGAGCTCGGTGAATGTCGCCGTGATGATCTTCTGCACCGGGTGGTCGGGATCCAGATAGCTGGTGACGTCCCAGTCGTTGACCACGCAGGTCAGCAGCATTGCGGCGTGCTTGCCCGAGCAGTCCATGAGGATCGGCGCGCGGACGCCGCCCGCGCGCAGGAGGTCGGCATGCACGTGCGGGTCGAGCGGGTACGACGGCGGCGTCTGCAACGCCGACTCGTCGAGCCTGGCCAGTGAGAGGATCTCGCGCACCGCGTCGAGGTGGAACGGCTCACCCGAGTGGCTCGCCGACGCCAGGGCCAGCAGCCGACCGTCCAAGGGCAGCCCGGCGCGCAGCATGCCCAACGCCTGGATGGGCTTGTTGGCCGACCGCGGAAAGATGACGGTGCCCGGGTCGCCCATCGACCAGGCCACCTCACCCGAGGGATCGACCCGGACGGCGACACCACGATGACGGCTCTCGACGAGCCCCGAACGGACGACCTCAGCCAGTACTTCCACAGTCACGACCCTATGTGGTTCACGGCGGAAGGTGCCGTTCGAGCATTTTTTCGTCTACCCTCGGAAACTGGTCGGCTCGGCAACGGGCCGCTTCCCCGCCACACGATGCCCGCATGGCCGCACCCTCAGTTCCGGTGTGGCACCTACGGCGCCCGGCGTGAGCACGATGAAGACAAACAGCCTGACGCCAATCTTTAAGGTTTTCTCCATGCGCAGATCACTCGTCGCCGCCATCGTCGGCTTCCTCGTCATCTCCGGCCTCCAGGCCCAGCCGGCGAGCGCCGCCGGGGGCAAGAGGCCCGCCAAGGTCGGACTCGTGTCGTTCGTCAAGGCCGACTACGACCGCAACACCCACCGGACCACGCTGTCGCTCGACTGGCCCGATGCGCGCTACGCCAAGAAGTACGAGATCTTCGTGTCGAAGTCGCCCTCGATGAAGAAGGCCAAGACGTACCGCCAGAAGTCGAGCAAGACGACGATCAAGAAGCTGGCTCGTGGCAAGGACTACTACTTCCAGGTTCGCGGCATCAACGGCAAGAAGCGCGGCTCCAAGTCCAGCGTGGCCGCGCGGACGACGATCCTGCGCCCCGGGCCGGCGGACAACCTCATGCCCGTCCGCATCCTGACCTACAACGTCTGCAGCGACGTGTGCGACGTGGAGGCCACCACCCCGTACCAGTGGGCCACCTCGCGTCAGAGCGCCGTGCTGGAGCGGATCGGCAGCTCCGGCGCCGACATCATCGCGACGCAGGAGGCCGGCAAGCTGCCCAGCGAGCTTCCCGGATACACGCAGGCCATCAGCCACAGCGCCAAGCGGCTCTACTTCAGCACCGCACGCTTCCAGCTGGCCGCCGGCGCACTGCCCAGCAACGTCAAGGACGCCAAGGGGTGCCGTGTGACGTCGGAGCTGGGCCTTCCGACCGGAGTCATCTTCCTCGGTCGTCACGCCAGCGGCTGCCGCTACGCGGTCTGGGCCGAGCTGGTCGAACGTGCGACCGGTCGCAGCTTCCTGATGGTCGACGTCCACACGGTCTCGGGCAACACCAAGGCCACGACGGACTACCGCCGCGCCGAGGTCAACCAGATGATCTCGACCATCAAGGCGACGAACACCAAGCGTCTGCCGGTCATCTACGCGGGCGACTTCAACTCGCACAAGCAGACCCAGACCAGCGACTCCGTGCGGCCCCCGATGCACAGCAGCAAGTTCTACGACGCCTTCGACCTGGCGCGCAAGGTGTCGGGCCAGCACCTGAACAGCTACAACGACTTCAAGACGACGCCGCGCATCGGCACCAAGTGGGGCAACCACATCGACAAGGTGTGGGTCGACCCGTGGAAGGTCCGCGTCGACGGCTGGTACAACCACGCGCTGCTCGACGCGAACGGCAAGATGGTCAAGCCGATCCCCTCCGACCACAGCCCGATCATCGTCGACGTCAGAATCGGCTGAGCCGCGGCGCGGCGGGCGAGCCTGCTCGCCGCGTCCTAGAATCCACTCAACCTGTCCGACCGTTCCTGGAGTCCCGCCGTCGCCACCCGAAGAAAGATCGCTGCACCCCGCCGACGCGCCGAATCCTCGGGAACCAGCGCGCCTCGGCGCATCGCCGGTCGCCGCAGGAAGCGCGACCGCCGCCGTCTGCTGATCGCCTGCGTCGGCGCGCTCCTGGTGGCGGCGCTCGTCGGAGGACTCTCGACGACGTACGCCGAGCACAACCGTCTCGACGCCCCGACCAAGATCTCCGCCAAGCCGTTGTCCCCCACCAGCGTCGAGATCGACTGGGCCGGCTCCGGCGACGTCGACTCGTACGTGATCAAGGTCGGTGACGACCGCGCCCTCACGGCCGCGGTCAGCAAGACGGTGCCCGCCAAGGGCACCAAGCTCACGCTGTCGGACATCGCCGCCACCACCCCCGGTATCGACCGGTACTACCGGGTCGACGCGGTGCGCGAGGGCGAGATCCGTTCATCCCGCACAGGACGGTTCACCCTGCTGCCCGGCGAGGTGCGTGACCTGGCGGTCACCGCGGTGACCGCGACGGGCTACGAGGCCGCCTGGAAGGGCGTCGAGAACGCCCGTCAGTTCGACGTGGCGCTCGCCCGCGACAAGTCCTTCACCCAGGAGCCCAGCGCGATGCGGACGATCGCCGCCGCCACCGAGTTCGTCGCCAAGGGCCTCAACCCGGACACGAAGTACTGGATCAAGGTCCGCCCGGTCAACGGGGAGCAGGTCGGGGCGTTCTCGGAGCCGGTGTCGTTCCGGACCGCGGTGCGCAAGTCGTCGTTCAAGGTGGCCACCTGGAACGTGTGCTCGGAGAAGTGCAAGGGCTACGCGGGGCGCGCCCAGATCATGGCCCGGTTCCTGAACGACAACCAGGTCGACATGTTCGGGTTGCAGGAGTCCGGTGGCATCCGCGTCGGCGCCGTCACCAACTCGATCTTCTCCGGTGGCACACGGGGCTTCGTCCGCGCCGACGGCGGAGCGAAGGCCCGCTACATCTTCTACCGCCCTGCGCTGTTCGAGCAGATCAGTGGCGGCAGCTTCGACATCGGGGACGACCGCGACACCACGTGGGCGAAGTTCCGCATCAAGGAGACCGACCGCGTCTTCTACTACGTGAACGTGCATCTGGACAACGGCAAGAGCAAGGAGGCGAACTCCCGGCGGGCCCGTGAGATGGACCGGATGCTCTCGCAGATGGCGCTCATCAACGACACCGACAAGCCGATGGTCTACGGCGGCGACTTCAACTCCGGGATCCACCGCGACCAGGACGCCCCCGGCGACAAGATGCGCGCACTGGGCTTCGGCGACGCCGAGCTCCTCACCCAGGACGTCACGAACGCGCAGTACAACACGGGGCACACGTTCGCCACGTCCATCCCGTCCTCGGGCGCGCACATCGACCACTTCTGGTTGAGTCCGGAGTTCGACGTCGACTCCTGGGAGCAGCTCGTACGGATCACGAACGGCCGGTACACGACCCCGGTCGTGTCCGATCACAACGCGGTGAGCGCCGTGATCTCGCTGGACGCGCGCCGGGTCTCGATCGGCGACCCGACGCCGGCTACCGCGATCGACGCCGCCCCCGCGTCGGTAGGATGACGCCGTGATGCCCCCAGAGAATCTCGACTCGTTCCACGCCGTGATCCCCGCAGGGGGCGCCGGCACGAGGCTCTGGCCGCTGTCGCGGGCTGCCCGCCCCAAGTTCCTGCTCGACCTCGACGGCTCCGGCCGCTCACTGCTGCAGCAGACCTGGGACCGGCTCAACGACCTCATCCCGGCCGAGCGCATCCACGTCGTGACCGGAACCGCCCATGCCGCCGCGATCCGCGAGCAGCTCCCCGAGCTGACGAGCGTGTTCGTCGAGCCGTCGCCGCGCGACTCCATGCCGGCGATCGGCCTGGCAGCGGCGGTCATCGAGGCCGCCCATCCCGGCGCGATCATCGGCTCCTTCGCGGCCGACCACGTCATCGACGACCAGGTGTCGTTCGCCGAGGCCATCGGCCAGGCCGTCGCCGTCGCGCGCTCCGGTCTCGTCACGACCATCGGCATCACCCCGGCCGGTCCGTCGACCGCGTTCGGGTACATCCAGTCGGGCGACCAGCTCACGATCGACGGGGCGGACTCGGCACGCGCCGTCACGTCGTTCGTGGAGAAGCCCGACGCGGCCACCGCCGCCGCCTACGTCGCCAGCGGTTCGTACAGCTGGAACGGCGGCATGTTCGTGACGCGTACCGACGCGATCCTGGGGCACCTCGCCCGGCTCCAGCCGGGCCTGCACGAAGGACTCACGCGCATCGCCGCAGCCTGGACGACCGCGGACCGCCAGGACGTCCTGGACGCCACGTGGCCCGGTCTCACCAAGATCGCGATCGACCACGCGATCGCCGAGCCCGTCGCGCTGGAGGGCGGGATGGCCGTCGTCCCCGGCGAGTTCACCTGGGACGACGTGGGCGACTTCGCCGCGCTGCAGGACGTCGGCGCCGCCTCGTCGCCCGAGACCATCTGGGTCGACGCCAGCGGCCTCGCGATCTCCGAGGACGGCACGACGATCGCGGTCGTCGG
This sequence comes from Aeromicrobium sp., assembly GCA_025965435.1. Lineage (GTDB taxonomy): Bacteria > Actinomycetota > Actinomycetes > Propionibacteriales > Nocardioidaceae > Aeromicrobium. Next base: position 26,568 of record JAOPWZ010000051.1, on the reverse strand, counting down.
CCTCGAGAACGTCATCGTGGTGCGCACCGACGACGCCCTGCTCGTCGTGGCCCGCGATCACGCGCAGCAGGTCAAGGACGTCGTGGCCGAGATCAAGCGTCGCCAGCGCGACGATCTCGTCTGAGCTACCGCTTGGGCTTGCCCACGAGATCGATCAGCTCGCCGGTGGGGACGTCGGGGTCGGGCATGTACGCCTGGGCGACCTCTCCCGTGCCCACGACCCTGATCTCGCCGTCGTCGGCCCCGGCGTACACCGAGTCGCCGCGTCCCAGCTTGAGCCGCTGGCCGCTGGTGCTGACCAGCTCGACCTCTCCCCCGGTGCACACCACGATGCGCCGTGTGCCCGGCGGGAGCAGCGTTCCCTCGGGCTCGGCCTTCGAGCACTGGCTGACCGCCAGCGCGAACTCCTCGACGTCGGGGTTGAACACGTCGGTCGAGAAGCCGAAGGGCTCGGGCGTCACGCGCGCCAGCCGCGACATGCCTTCCTCGAGGCACTGGACGAGGCCTTCGGGGTCGAGCGCCTTCGTGGTCAGACCCGCCCGCAGGACGTTGTCGGACGCGGCCATGATCTCCAGGCACATCCCCTTGAGGTGCGCGTGGATGATCCCGGCGCCCAGGAACGCGGCCTCGCCCGGCTGCAACGTGAGGCGGTTGAGCGTCAACGAGATGATGACGCCGACGTCGTCCGGGTAGAACTCGGCGATCTCGAGTGCCGTGACGTAGGCCCGCTTCACGTCGATGCCGGCGTCGACGAGCTCACGGCAGGCATCGACGACTGCGGTGATCTCCTCGGCCGCGACGCCGTCGGTCAGCAACCGCTCGACGAGGTGGACGATGCCGCGAAAGCCCGGGGCGGCGTGCAGGTCGTCGGCCAGGCTCTGGGCCAGCGGCGTGTCGATGCCGTGGAGGACGCGCAGGATCTCGGCCGTGGGGCGAAAGCCGACCAAGGTGTCGAAGGTGGTCAGCGCGTACGCCATCTCGGGCTTGTGCGACGGGTCCTTGTACGTCCGGTGCGGTGCGTCGAGCGGCACGCCGGCCGCCTCCTCGGCGGCGAAGCCCGCCCGCGCCATCGCGGCGTCCGGGTGCACCTGCAGCGACAGCGGTCGGTCGGCGGCGAGGATCTTGAGCATGAAGGGCAGGTCGCCCGCCACGTCCGACAGGGCGACCGGGGTACCGCCCGCATCAGGCACGGTGGACTGTCCGAGCGGGTGCGTGCCCATCCAGACCTCGGCCAGGCGTCCCCCGTCGGGCTGCTGCCCGAGGAACCTGGGGATCTCCGAGGCAGAGCCCCAGTGATAGGCGCGAGACGCGTTGTCGAGCAGATACATCGGTCACCCCGGGTCGTGGATCTTCGTGGCAGACAGCCAGTCTAGAACGGCTGCTACTTGTGGCGCGGCTTGCGTGTCGAGTCGCCCGCGGGGCCATCGCCCGTCCGCGGCGCCTTCTTCTCGTAGGTCTTCTCGTGCGGCTTCTTCTTCTCCCACGTCTCGGGAGCCTTCGACGGGTACGCCCGGTTCTCGTGGGACTTCTTGCTCGTGGGGCCCCCGGAGCGCTTCGCGCTCTGGGGATTGCGGTCCTCACGCGTCCGACGGATCGGCGGCCCGGAGTCGGGCTGCAGGTCGATCAGCTTGCCGGAGATGCGGGTGTTGGCGAGCGCCTCGAAGACGGCGTCGGGCAGGTCGGCCGGCAGCTCGACGAGCGTGTGGTCCTGGCCGATCGTGATCTTGCCGAAGTCGGACCGCTTGAGGCTGCCCTCGTTGGCGAGCGCACCGACGATGGCCGACGGTCCGACCTTGTGGCGCTTGCCGACCGCGACCCGGTAGACAGCGGCACCCTCGGCCGGCAGCCGGTCGGACCGCTCGTAGCCGGCGGGCTTGGGCCGCGGCTCGAAGTCACGGGCCCGCGGTGCCGCCTTGGGCGGGTCGGGACGCAGGAAGAACTCCTTGTCCGTCTGGCTCATGACCGCCAGCGCCGCGGCGACATCGGTCATCGAGACGTCGTTCTCGGAGGAGTACTCCTCCACCAGGGTGCGGAACGCGTGGAACTGCAGCGAGCCCATGCTGGACGTGATGGCCTGCGCGAAGCGGCCTGCCCGGCGCTCGTTGACCTCCTCGGCGGAGGGGACGCTCATCTCCTCGACCGGGCGACCCGAGACCTTCTCGATGGCCGACAGCATCCGACGCTCGCGCGGAGTGACGAACAGGATCGCCTCGCCCGTGCGTCCGGCGCGGCCCGTGCGGCCGATGCGGTGGACGTAGGCCTCGGTGTCGTGCGGGATGTCGTAGTTGACGACGTGGGTGATGCGTTCGACGTCGAGGCCACGGGCCGCGACGTCGGTGGCCACGATGATGTCGATGGCACCGGACTTGAGCTGGGAGACCGTCCGCTCGCGCTGGGCCTGCACGAGATCACCGTTGAGGGCGGCCGCGGAGTACCCGCGGCTGCGCAGCTTGTCCGCGAGCTCCTCGGTGGACGACTTGGTGCGGACGAAGACCAGCATGCCGTCGCCGGTCTCGACCTCGAGCAGACGCGTGAGGGCGTCGAGCTTGTGGTGGTGCGAGACCTGGATCCAGCGCTGGCGCACTGTCGTGGTCGACGTCGTCGCCTTGGGGGTCGCGATGTCGACGGGGTCGTGGAGGTACTTCTTGGCGAGGCCGCGGATCATCTTCGGCATCGTGGCCGAGAACAGCGCGACCTGCTTGTACTCCGGGGTGTCGGCCAGGATCCGCTCGACGTCCTCGGCGAAGCCCATGTTGAGCATCTCGTCGGCCTCGTCGAGGACCAGGAACTCCAGGGCCGTCAGGTCGAGGCTGCCGCGCTCCAGGTGGTCGATGACCCGGCCGGGCGTGCCGACGACGATGTGCGCGCCCTTCTGCAGGCCGGAGAGCTGGAAGCCGTAGCCCTGCCCGCCGTAGACCGGCAGCACCCGGATGCCCGGGATGTTGACCGCGTAGGTCGTGATGGCCTCGCAGACCTGGAGCGCGAGCTCACGGGTCGGTGCCAGCACGATCGCCTGGGTCTTGCTGTTGGACGGATCGATCTTCTGCAGGATCGGCAGCGCGAACGCCGCCGTCTTGCCGGTGCCGGTCTGCGCGAGGCCGACGACGTCCTTGCCCTCGAGCAGCGTCGGGATCGCCCGGGCCTGGATCGGGGTCGGCGTCTCGTAGCCGAGCGAGGCGAGCCTGCTGACCAAGGTCTCGGCGAGGCCGAGATCGGCGAACGTGGGCATGTCGGGCGCTTCAGTGGTCATGTGTGCTCCTGGATCGGGTGACGCGGGACCGGATCGGCCGGGACCGGTGCAACCTCACAGTCGACAGGCAGTACACGCGCGGTACCCACGATATCGCCCGACACCGGGTTCGGAGAAACTCACGGCACGTGGGCCCGGACTCACCCGGTCGAAGGAACGCCCGCGCGCGGTGGAAACTGCCCGCGCCGATCGCTACAGGCGCTACAGGACAGGGCGGAAGTGGAGCCCGGCGTCGGGATCGACCAAGACCTCCTGCGAGGCCGCGACGCCGTCGGCCAGGAGCGTCGCGCCGACGTCGACGCTGCGCTTGACCATCGCGAGGGCGATCGGCCCGAGCTCGTGGTGGCGTGCGGCCGTGCCGACGAATCCGACCCGGACGCCGTCCAGCATGACGTCGGTCCCGTGCGGCGGGAGGTGGTCGACCGAGCCGTCGAGGAGCAGCCGGACCAGACGCCGCGGCGGACGTCCGAGGGTGTGCACACGGGCGACGGTCTCCTGACCGCGGTAGCAGCCCTTGTTGAGGTGGACCGCGACGCCGAGCAGCCCGGCCTCGTTGGGAATCGTCTTCTCGTCGGTGTCGAGGCCGACGCGCGCGACACCGGCCTCGATGCGCAGCGCCTCCCAGGCCCAGAGCCCCACGGGATCGCCGAGCTCGGCGGGCAGGTCGGGCAGCGTCTCGCGCGGCACGATCCGCCAGGCGAGCCCGGGCAGGCCGATGACGGCCCAGGCCTCGGTCACGAGGCTGACCTCGACCTGCATGAAGAACTTCATCCGGTCGAGGAACTCCACCAGCGACGCTCCCGCGCCCTGCTCGGTGTGCGCCCAGAACGTCTCGCCGTCGTCGATGCCGGAGAAGCCGTGCTCGATGCGACCCTGCGGCGACAGCAGCAGGACCTCGGTGGGGATGCCGGGTGCGAGGTTCTCGAGGAACTGCGTGGTCAGCGAGTGCAGCCAGGTCAGGCGGTCGGGCCCGCTGATCGTGACGACGTCGCGGTGCGAGAGGTCGACGAACGTCCCGCCGTCGACCAACCGGCGCTGCTCGGCCGTGATCGCGCCGTAGTGCGCGGCGACCGCACCGTCGGGCGCATCGCCGGGCACGGCGCCAGGCAGGCTCAGCAGCGGATTGGGGCGCGAGCTCTCGTCAGACACGCTTCAACCGTCCCCACAGGTGCGACTGCATGTCCTGGCCCTCGGCCGCCATGTCGTACGCGTACATCAGGTCGCCGTCGACGAGGCCGTACATGCGCTGTCCGGCCGTGTACTCCTTGGCCGTCGAGGTGCGCGCCACGAGGTCGGTCGCGAGGGTCACCCGGGCGCCCTTGACCTCGCCGTACCAGACCTCGGCATAGCCGGTCGGGTGCGCGAGCACCAGCTCGAGCTGACCGTCTCCGGCGGGACGCAGGAACCCGGTCTCGAGGGCGCCGGGACGGATCCGTTCGCCGGCCTCGTTCGTGATCCACGTCCGGCTGAAGTAGTGCAGGAAGGGCCGGGTGTCGTGGGCGAACACCACGTCCTGCTCGTACGAGAACGCGTCGATCGTGGGGTAGTCGCCCTGCCCGTTGCCGTGCCAGTTGCCGAGCAACCACACCACCGGCATCAGATCGGGATGAAGGTCGGACGGGATCTCGAACGGCATGGACTCCATTCTAGTGGGCCCCACTAGGCTCGCGGCATGCGAGCGGTGGTGCAGAGAGTCACACGGGCCCGGGTCGAGGTCGTTTCGGCAGGCTCAGGGCCCGCGGAGGTCGTCGGCGAGATCGGCGCCGGCCTCATGGTGCTGCTGGGGGTGACGCACGACGACACCGCCGAGACCGCCGGTCGTCTGGCGGCCAAGATCTGGAACCTGCGCATCCTGCGCGACGAGCAGTCGGCCGCCGACGTCGGTGCCGGCGTCCTGGTGGTCAGCCAGTTCACGCTGTACGGCGACGCCCGCAAGGGTCGCCGTCCGACGTGGACCGCCGCCGCGCCGGGGCCCGTCGCCGAGCCGATCTACGACGAGTTCTGCCGGTCGCTCCGGGCGCTGGGAGCCGACGTCGCCGAGGGCGTCTTCGGCGCGGACATGGCCGTGACCCTGACGAACGACGGGCCCACGACCGTCCTGCTGGAGATGTAGCGCCGAAGACGTGAGAGGGCCCCACCGGAGCGTGTCCGGTGGGGCCCTGATCATGTCTCCGGCAGGAGAGCTGCGTCAGACGGCGACCGCGACCTCCGCGACGGCGCCCTTGGCGGCCGTCACCGGGCTGTCGACCGACACTGCCTTCGGTGCCAGGGTGCGCAGCGTCCACTCGCCGGGTCCGGCGAAGAAGCGGAACTGTCCGGTGGCAGAGGTCGGGACCTCGGCCGTGAACTCACCGGTCCGGTCGAGCAGCCGCACGTACGCATTGCCCACGGGCTGGCCGTCACGCGTGACGACACCCTGGATGACTGCCTGGTTCTGGACGTCGACACCCTCGAGGGAGGGGCCGCCCTTGACCGCGCCGCACATCAGGCGACACCCGGCTCGTCGCCCAGGGCGACCGGGACGCCGCGCAGCGAGCCGTACTCGGTCCACGAGCCGTCGTAGTTCTTGACGTTGTCGTGGCCCAGGATCTCCTTGAGCACGAACCACGTGTGCGAGCTGCGCTCGCCGATGCGGCAGTACGCGATGGTGTCCTTGCCCTCGTCGAGCCCGGCGCCGGCGTACAGCGCCTTGAGCTCGTCGTCGCTGCGGAACGTGCCGTCGTCATTGGCCGCCTTGCTCCACGGCACGTTGCCGGCCGTCGGGATGTGGCCGCCGATCTGGGCAGCCTCCTGCGGCAGGTGCGCCGGGGCCAGCAGCCGGCCGGCGAACTCGTCGGGGCTGCGGACGTCGATCAGGTTCTTCGTGCCGATCGCCTCGATGACCTCGTCGCGATAGGCGCGGATCGACGTGTCGGCATCCTTCGCCGTGTACGTCGTGGCCGGACGGTCCACGACGTCGGTGGTCAGCTCGCGGGAGTCGAGCTCCCACTTCTTGCGGCCGCCGTCAAGCAGACGCAGGTTCTCGTGGCCGTAGTACTTGAGGTACCAGTAGGCGTACGCGGCGAACCAGTTGTTGTTGCCGCCGTAGAAGACGAGGGTGTCGTCGTTGCCGATGCCCTTGGCGGACAGCAGCGCCTCGAGCTTCTCCTTGGTGACGAAGTCGTGACGGACTCCGTCCTGGAGGTCCTTCTTCCAGTCGAGCTTGACGGCGCCGGGGATGTGCCCCTTGTCGTACGCCTCGGCGTCCTCGTCGACCTCGACGAGGACGATCGACGGGTCGCCGAGGTGCTCCTCGACCCAGTCTGCAGTGACGAGCGCGGATTCGCGGCTCATGGTTACCTCCGTTGTGCCCGGCTGGGCGTTGGTTGTGATGAAGTGGATGGTCAGGGAAGTCGTCAGGTGCCGACCGGCGTGAACCGGCGCAGCACGAGGTACAGCTCGCAGCCCAGGCACAGGCCGACGGCCGCGTTGAGCAGGGCCGCCACGAGGGCGAGGCCCGTCGCGACGAGGGCCGCCGTCGTTGCACCCGTCAGGAGTGCCACGAGCGCGACGGCGGTGAAGGTCAGGCCCACCAGCTGGGCGAAGCGCGGCGGACGGGAGTCCTCGAGCTCAGCCGGCGGGCCGAGTCGCGGCCGGACGACCGCCGCATGGAACTTCGCGTACGGCGATGCCGTCAGCCCGACGAATGCCGCAATCGCGAACACCGCCACCTGGACGGCGAGCAGGGCGATCCGCACGGGCTCGGACGGGATCGCCAGCACCGCCGCGAGGACCGCCGCCGTGATGCCGGCGACGACCCGCAGGCCGCGAGGGTCCACCTGGGTGGGCTGGGACATGGTGCTCCTGCGTGGGGAGTGGAAGCACGACCTGGCCGAGGCGGTCGTGCACGGGCTGACGGTTGAAGATCAGCGCGTGCGACACAGCGACGTGCTCGTGCGGCAGTTGTCCACTGCACGGCGGCGCGTCAGGTGTGTGGTCCGGAGCATGTGACCAGAGTAGGGAACGACACGATGTTCATCACGATTCAATCCCACCATGTGGACGCCAGTCCCACATCGTGGCGCAAAAGACGCCATCGCAGGGGTTATTGACCGGGCTCCACGGCGCGAGCCAGCGCCCCCAGGACCTGTTCCCTGCGTGGCAGCCCCGAGGCGCGCGTCGTCACGGCCCCCGTGGCGTCCAGCACGAGCACCGTCGGCGTGCGCATGATGTCGAGGTCGCGGACCAGCTGGAGGTTCTCCTCGGCATCGATCTCGACCGTGACGACCCCCGGCACCTTGGTCGCCACGTCGGCCAGCAGGACGCGGGTGGCCCGGCATGGGCTGCAGAACGCGCTCGAGAACTGCACCATGGTGGCGCGCTCGCCGAGCGGTACGCCGATCTGGTCGGCGGTGAGCCGCTCACGGTCGTCGGGCATCGCCGCCGTCGTGAAGCGACCGTTCTTCCAGCGCAGCAGCAGCGCGATCGCCGCAGCACCCGCGAGGGCGCCGAGAAGCACGAGGAGGCCGGTCACGCGGCCAGCCTACGTCGGCGCGATGTGGTCAGCGCAGGCCGGGAGCCGTGAAGAGCTGTCCGCCGAGGTAGGCGACGGGTGCCGCGAAGGCGACTGCCACCGCACCGGGGAACCCCCACCGCGCTGCGGGCTGCTGGCTGCCGCGCGCCATGGCACGCGCCACGACCTGGCCGAGCACCGCGAAGACGGCCGCAGCCGATCCGACGAGGACACCGAAGTAGACCGTCATGCTGGAGTCGACGGTCGCCGCGACGGCGGCACCTCCGCCGGCGCCGGCGATGGTCGACAGGCCCAGGCCCACCCACCGGTCGATCGGCACCGCCCAGACGACGAGTCCGGCGGCCAGCCCGGCCGCCGCCACGGCGACGGCATCGGCGTCGCCCAGCGAGCGCTCGGTGCCGATCCAGCCCGCCGCGAAGGCCGCCACGACGGAGAGGGTCACGGCATAGGCCACCGACTGCACCAGGTGGGTGCGGCCGTCCTTCCTGAGCATCTGCGCCGCGAGCGCGACGAACACACCCGCCATGATCGCGGGGAGGACGCCGGCCAGGGTGCCGGTGTCGGTCGCCCCGATGACGTCGGACGAGGTGCCGCCGGCTCCGTCGAGCAGGTCCGGCTCGAGCGTCAGGATCGTCGCGACGACCCCGGCGACGATGGCCGGCGCGAATCGGGGCGAGGCGATGACCGTGCCGGCCGACGACAACAGGGGTGGAGCGGCGGCGACGAGCACCTGCACGAGCACGACCGCGGCGGCCAGGAGGACCGGATCGGTGTACGCCGCGAGCGTGAGGACGCCCGCCAGGGCGAGGGACAGCAGCGTGGATCCGAGTCGTGACACCCCACGCATGATGCCAGTCACCGACTCAGCCGCCGGCGAACGGTGGCAGGAACTCCACGCTCACGCCCGGCGCGAGACTGACCTCCGACGGCTCCTTGGCCCCCACGGGCGTCTCGCCGACGAGGATCGAGCAGTACTCGATGACGTCGTCGAAGCGGTCGCGGTGACCGTGCCGGCGGCTGATCTCGGCGAGCAGCCCGGCCAGGTCGGTGGCGCTCACCCGCTCCTCGGCGATGCCCGCCGCTGCCCGCGCCGCAGCCCAGTACCGCACTGTGACGTCGTTCTCATTCGCGTCATCTCGTGGCAATTGATCCGTCACATCCCGTATTGTCGGCCATGCAAAGAGGCCACGGTGACTCACCATGGCCTTTTCGCATAACTGCACACTGTGCCCCGCACGAATCGCAGCACCGGAGGTAGCGACGATGTCCCATCTGCTCCTGCTCACGAAGAGCACACAGTCCTCGGTCGAGGTGCTGCCCGCGCTCGCTCTGCTTCCGCACCACGTCAAGATCCTGCCCGCCGAGGCCAGCGCCCTGCTCGACGCTCCCCCGTGCGATGCCGTGCTGGTCGACGGCCGTCACGACCTGGCGCAGGTCCGCAGCCTGACCCGCGTCATCCGCACCACGGGCGTCGAGTGCCCGCTGATCCTGATCCTCACCGAGGGTGGGCTCGCCGTCGCCGCCTCCGACTGGGGCATGGACGACGTCATCCTCACCACCGCCGGACCGGCCGAGCTCGAGGCTCGCCTGCGCCTCGGCATCGGCCGGGTGGCTGCGTCGCTCGACGGCGACACCGAGAGCCACGTCATCTCCTCGAGCGGCCTGGTGGTCGACGACGCGACCTACACGGCCAAGCTCGAGAACCGCACGCTCGACCTCACCTTCAAGGAGTTCGAGCTGCTCAAGTTCCTTGCGCAGCACCCCGGCCGGGTGTTCACCCGCCAGCAGCTGCTGCAGGAGGTGTGGGGCTACGACTACTTCGGCGGCACCCGCACGGTCGACGTCCACGTGCGTCGCCTCCGGGCCAAGCTCGGCACCGACAACGAGACGCTGATCGGCACGGTCCGCAACGTCGGCTACCGATTCGTGGCGACCAAGTCCGAGCCGGCCCGCGACACCGCGGCCGCCCAGGCCTGACCCCGCTCGCGGCCTGAGACACTGGGCCCATGGCTCATCTCACCGCGCAGGGTCTCCTGGATCTCGTCCTCGACGAGGGATCGTTCGAGTCGTGGGACGAGCCGGTCGACCGGTCGGGCCTCGATCCGGCGTACCAGCAGGAGCTCGCGGCGGCCGCGGAGCGTTCCGGCACCGATGAGTCCGTCCTGACCGGACGCGGCCTGATGCGCGGCCGGCCCGTCGCGGTCGTCGTCAACGAGTTCCGGTTCCTGGCCGGATCGATCGGCCGCGCCGCCGCGATGCGTATCGGGTCGGCCGTGCGGCGGGCGACCGCCGAGGGCATCCCGGTGCTGGCGACGACCGCCTCCGGAGGCACCCGCATGCAGGAGGGCACCCCGGCCTTCGTCCACATGATCGACATCACCCGGGCGATCATGGACCACCGCGCGGCCGGACTCCCCTACCTGATCTACCTGCGTCATCCCACGACCGGCGGCGTCTTCGCATCGTGGGGATCGCTCGCGCACATCACCATCGCGGAGCCCGGCGCCCTCATCGGGTTCCTGGGTCCCAAGGTCTACGAGCTCATGGAGGGCAAGCCGTTCCCGCCCGGCGTGCAGACCGCCGAGAACCTCGCCGACCGCGGCATCATCGACGCGGTCGTCCTTCCCGACGAGCTGCCCCTGCTGGTCGACCGCGCACTGAGCCTGCTCGTGGATCCGCCGACCCGCCAGACCCGCGAGCTCCGCACCGCCGAGGTGCACCGTGAGCGCAGTGCGTGGGACTCGATCCAGATCACCCGGTCGTCTCGGCGTGCGGGCGTCCGCGAGGTCCTGCGCTACGGCAGCGATGCGACCCTGCGCCTGCAGGGAACCGAGAAGGGCGAGCGCGACAGCGCCATGATCGTGGCCCTCGCGCGGCTGGACGGTCAGCCGTGCGTCGTGATCGGCCAGGACCGGACGACGCAGACGCGCTTCAAGCCGATGGGGCCGGCAGCACTGCGGGAGGCCCGGCGCGGCATGCGGCTGGCCAACGAGCTGCGGCTGCCCCTGGTGTCGATCATCGACACCCCGGGGGCCGAGCTGTCTCCGGAGGCGGAGCAGGGGGCGATCGCGGGCGAGATCGCCCGGTGCATCGGCTGGATGTCGACCATGAAGGTGCCCACCGTGTCGGTGCTGCTGGGCCAGGGCTGCGGCGGAGGGGCGCTCGCGCTCCTGCCCGCCGACGTCGTCATCGCCGCCGAGAACGCCTGGCTCTCACCACTGCCCCCCGAGGGAGCCAGCGCGATCGTCCACGGCGACCTCGAGCACGCCGCGGAGATGGCCGAGGCGCAGCGGGTGGGAGCCCTCGACCTGTTCGAGAACGGCACCGTGCACCACATCGTCCCGGAGCCTCCCGGCGACACCTCCGAGTCGTTCGCGCGCGCCATGGCCGCCGAGATCGGTGCCCAGCTCGTGGCGCTGAGGGCCCGATGAGCCTGATCGACCTCGCCGACCGGGCGACCCGCGCCGATGGCGTCGCCCCGTTCAACGAGGCCAGCCTGTTCGCCCTTCGCGACGGCGCGCGCGCACGCGTCATCGTCCACCAGTCCGCGCCCGACGGGACGATCGTGGCGGCGGCCTACGCCGTCGGCGACGCGCCGGTCGAGATCGTGGTCGACCCCGATCGACGGCGGGCAGGCATCGGGCGCCGCATCCTCGACGAGCTCCTCGCCGACGGGGAGGAGCACTTCTGGGCGCACGGCGACCTGCCCGCGGCACAGGCCCTCGCGGCGTCGGCCGGCCTGACGGTCGAACGGACCCTGCTGGTGCTGAGGCTGACGTTCGACGGGCCCCCGGAGCCCGAGCGGGTGCCCGACGGGGTCGTGCTGCGCACCTATGCCCCCGACGACGCCGACCGGGTCGTCGCCGTCAACGCCCGTGCCTTCGCGCACCACCCCGAGCAGGGCGCTATGGACCGCGCGGACCTCGATCGCCGCATGGCGTCCGAGTGGTTCGACCCTGCGGGTCTGTTCATCGCCGAGCGCGACGGGGAGGTCGTCGGCTTCCACTGGACGAAGATCGAGGACGGGATCGGCGAGGTCTACGTCGTCGGCATCGATCCGGACGCCCAGGGCGGCGGGCTCGGCACGGCGCTGACGGCCCGAGGGCTGCGGCACCTGCACGAGCGCGGCGTCGCGGTCGTCGACCTGTACGTCGAGGGCGACAACGCCCCTGCCCTGAAGGTCTACCGCAACCTCGGCTTCACCGAGCACGCCAAGGACACGCTCTACCAGCGCTGACGGGTCACTTCCGGCCCCGTGACGCGTCGCTCCTGGCCCCGTGACGAGTCGGTCCGCGCTCGCTTGGCGGCACCAGCCGACCGTCGAGCGCCGACAAATGACCCGTCAGCGGGCCTCAACCGACCCTTCACCGGGCCTCAACCGACCCGTCAGCGGGCGGGAAGTGACCCGTCAGCGGATGGGACGGGTCAGGAGAGGCCGCGCTGGAGGGCGGCCGCGGCCCGGCGGGCGGCCTTGGGGGCTGTGCGGCCGATCGCGACCATGTTGATGAAGCCGTGGATCAGGCCGTCCTCGCAGACGTGCTCGACCGGGACCCCGGCCGCGCGCAGCTTCTCGGCGTACGCGTCGCCCTCGTCGAGCAGTGGATCGAAGCCCGCGGTGACGACGTAGGCGGGGGCCACACCGGTGACATCGCCGTAGAGGGGTGACAGGCGCGGGTCCGACCGGTCCTCGCCACCGACCAGGTAGTTCTCCTCGGCGAGGTCCATGAACGCCTGGGTGAGGAAGAAGCCCTTCGCGTACGTGCGCCGGCTGGGCGCCTTCTCGGCGAAGTCGGTCGCGGGATAGATCAGCAGCTGGAAGGCCGGGCTCGGGCCACCGGCCGCAACGGTCTGCTGCGCGACGATCGCCGCCAGGTTGCCGCCCGCACTGTCGCCGCCGACGGCGATCCGCCCGGGATCGATGCCGAGGCCCTGCGCGTGCTCGGTGATCCAGGTCCAGGCCGCCATGGCGTCGTCGACGGCCGCCGGGAACGGTGCCTCGGGCGCCAGCCGGTAGTCGACCGCGACGACGCGGACCTGTGCCTGCTCCGCCAGGAACCGGCAGGTCGCGTCGTGACTCTCCAGGTCGCCGTAGACCCAGCCGCCGCCGTGGAAGAACAACAGGGCGGGTGAGCGGCCGGACAGTCCCCGCGGCGTGTAGAACCGCAGTCCGAGCGGGCCACCCGGGCCGTCGATCGTGCGGTCCGTGACGGCCCCGATCGGTGGGTTGCCGCCCGCGAGCCGCGAGGAGGACACGATGATCTTGCGCCCCCGGCTGATCGCAACGCTCTCGGCCGCGGGTCCCTCGAGATGCTGCAACCTGAGCAGCAGCTGCATCTCGGGGTCGAGCGTCCGTCCGTCGACCACGACCGGCGACCCGGCGAGGCGGGCGATGACCGGCCTCGGCATCCGCATGACCGAACGGGCACTGGCACCTCGCACGGCGCCGAGCAGCTGGGGTACGAGAGACATGAGCACACGCTAGCGCCTGCAACGGCGGCCGGGACGTTCGTTCAGTGCGCGTTCACCTTGATCTGCCATTCTGGAGAGGTGGACACACACGACATCGCCGTTGCCGACCTCGAGGACCCGGCATCGCCCGACGAGTTCGACGTCGATCCGCCGTTCGACCCGGCGCACAGCGCGCTGCCCGCCGACCGCTTCCTGGATCGCGAGCTGTCGTGGATCGCCTTCAACGAGCGGGTGCTCGAGCTGGCGCAGGACCCCGACCTGCCGCTGCTGGAACGCGTCCGGTTCGCCGCCATCTTCGCCAGCAACCTCGACGAGTTCTTCATGGTGCGGATCGCCGGCCTGAAGCGCCGTATCGCCGCCGGCGTGGCGATGCCCAACGCGAGCGGGCTCAGCCCCCGCGTCGTGCTGACCCGCAGCCTCGCCGCGAGCCAGGTGCTCATGGCACGCCAGGCCCAGACGTACCACGACGAGCTCCTCCCGTCCCTCGCCGCCGAGGGCATCGAGCTGCTGCACTGGAAGGCGTTGACCCCGGACGAGCAGAAGCACGTCCGCGCCCTGTACCGCGACCGCGTGTTCCCGATCCTGACCCCGTTGGCGGTCGACCCCGCCCACCCGTTCCCGTACATCTCGGGTCTCTCGCTGAACCTCGCGCTCGTGATGCGCAATCCTGCGACGGGCAAGGACCACTTCGCCCGCGTCAAGGTGCCGCCGATCATCAACCGGTGGATGGAGGCCGGTCCCGGCCGGTTCGTCCCGCTCGAGGAGGTCATCGCGGCCCACCTCGACCTGCTGTTCCCCGGCATGGAGGTCGTCGCCCACCACGCGTTCCGCGTGACCCGCAACGAGGACCTCGAGGTCGAGGAGGATGACGCCGAGAACCTGCTCAAGGCACTCGAGAAGGAGCTGCTGCGCCGCAAGTTCGGCCCGCCGGTCCGCCTCGAGGTCGAGGAGTCGATCGACCCCGGCGTGCTCGACCTGCTCGTCTCCGAGCTCGGCGTCAAGGCCGACGAGGTCATCCGCCTCAAGGGTCCGCTCGACCTGACCAGCCTCAACGAGATCGCCGACCTCGACCGGCCCGAGCTCAGCTTCGAGCCCTTCGTCCCCGGTACCCACCAGCACCTGGCCGAGGTCGAGACCTCCGAGCCGGCCGACCTGTTCAACGCGTTGCGCAAGCGCGATGTGCTGGTGCACCACCCGTACGACTCGTTCGCGACCAGCGTGCAGCGGTTCATCGAGCAGGCTGCGGCCGATCCGCACGTGCTCGCGATCAAGCAGACGCTCTACCGCACGTCCGGCGACTCCCCCATCATCGACTCGCTGGTCGACGCCGCCCGCGCCGGCAAGCAGGTGCTGGTTCTCGTGGAGATCAAGGCGCGCTTCGATGAACAGGCCAACATCCGCTGGGCGCGCAAGCTCGAGCGGGCCGGCTGCCACGTCGTCTACGGACTCGTGGGACTCAAGACCCACTGCAAGCTCGCCCTCGTCGTGCGTGACGAGGCCGACGGGCTGCGGCGCTACGCCCACATCGGCACCGGCAACTACAACCCCAAGACCGCGCGCCTCTACGAGGACTTCGGCCTGCTGACGGCCGACCCGACCATCACGCACGACCTCACCGACCTGTTCAACAACCTGTCGGGGTTCGCCCAGGACTTCTCCTACCAGCGGCTCATGGTCGCCCCCGCCGGACTGCGCGAAGGCATCGTCGAACGCATCGAAACCGAGATCGAGCACCACCGCGCGGGCCGGCCCTCGGGCATCCGCATCAAGGTGAACTCGCTGGTCGACGAGGCCATCATCGACAAGCTGTACGAGGCGTCCCGCGCCGGCGTCCAGGTCGACCTGGTCATCCGCGGCATCTGCACGCTGCGCCCCGGCCTGCCGGGCCTGAGCGAGAACATCCGCGTCCGCAGCATCCTGGGACGATTCCTCGAGCACAGCCGCGTCTACTGGTTCGCCGGCGGCGGCGAGCCCGAGGCCTGGATGGGATCGGCCGACCTCATGCACCGCAACCTCGACCGCCGCGTCGAGGTGCTGGTCCGCGTCCCGACGCCGGAGCACACCGAGGCGCTCGGAGATCTGCTCGCCCGGTCGCTCGATCCCGACACGACGTCGTGGCACCTGGGGGCCGACGGCGACTGGGAACGGCACGTCGGCACGTCGGACCTCCAGTCCAAGCTGATCGCCCGCGCCCGATCGCGCCGGTCGCGCCAGAAAGCCTAGGGGCAGCCGGCGAACAGCGCCGGCCCCTCGCCACTCATGTAGGCGGCGGAGTCGGGATCGAGGGCGAAGCGCAGGACGGTGACGCTCCCGTCGACCGTCGCGTCCAGCAGGTCCAGCGAGTCCTCGACCCGTCCGGCCCGCCCGATGAACGGCCCCGACGCGAGCGCGGAGCGGACCTTCACCTGGCCGGCTGCTCGGCCCGGGGAGTCGAACGCCGCCACGAACCGGATGGTCTGCGTGGGCGCACCGTCGACCAGTCCACGACCCGTGAACGTCGGCGCCACCAGCGCGCCCGCCCGTGCGACCGCAGCACGCCCCTGCGCCACGACGTCGTCGCCCAACGCGTCGAGCGACGTGGCCCGGCACGCGAACGGACCCGACTGCACCACCGCCGTGTCGGAGCCGACGAGCGACTCGGCCACGTCGGCGATCGGTCGCACCGACAGCGCGGACGGCTCGCTGCCGGCGATGGTGTCGAGCACCGTGGAGGCATAGGCCGCCTGGTCCGCCGCCACCACGAGACGCTGACGCGGGACGATCGACACGTGGCCCAGCGTGGCGGCCAGCTCGGGACCGACCTCCGTCGCGGCGCGCTCGCCGAGCGTCCACACGTCACCGCGCCTGGTGTAGCCGATCGACTCGAGGCGATCCTCGACGTCCTCGATCGAGACCGCGTCGTCGAGGCGGGCCACCATCGCGGCGCCGCCCGGCGCCTGGCCGTAGACCTCCCAGTCGAGGTCGGCAGCGGACCAGCCGTACGCGACGTGCATGTCGGCGACGACCCCGCCGAGGACCGATCGAGTGGTGAGGTCGCGCAGCGAGGCGCCCTCCGTCAGGGACGCTCGCGCGGCGGCCGTCGACGCCGAGCCGAGATCGAGCTCGTCACGGATCGCGGCCCAGTCGGTGAAGCCGGCCACCAGCGTGCCGGCCGGGAGCGCGTCGAGCGCCGAGACGAGGGACGACCGGGTGTCGGGCTGACGCCCTGAGGCCCACGAGCCGAGCGCCACCGCCAGGGCGATGGCCAGCAGCGGGACGAGGACGGCACGCACGATCAGGCGACGATGCACTGCGGCCACACCTCCCACATCTGACGTTCACTTCCCCGGGGGACAATACGCACCATGGCAAGCGAACGGATCATCACGGCCGCCGGCGGAGTCGTCTGGCGCAGACGTCCGGGGCCTCGCCCGGAGCCCCGGATCGAGGTCCTCGTCGTCCACCGCCCGTCCTACGACGACTGGACCTTCCCGAAGGGCAAGTCCGACCCCGGCGAGACGCTGCAGGAGACCGCCGTGCGGGAGATCGCCGAGGAGGCCGGCGTCCGGGTGCGTCTGGGGCATCCGCTGCAGCAGATCTCGTATCCCGTGAGCGGTGGCACCAAGCAGGTGTCCTACTGGTGCGCGCGGCTGATCCGTCCCGACACCGATGCCTCGTTCGTGCCGAACAAGGAGGTCGACGAGGTCCGGTGGGTCGGTCTTCGCGATGCCCGCGACCTGCTGACCTTCTCGCACGACGTCGAGCTGCTCGAGGCATTCTTCGAGCTGCGTGAGCAGCAGGCCCATCGCACCCGCACGCTCGTCGTCCTGCGGCACGGCAAGGCAGCACCCCGCTCCGAGACGGTGGACGATCTCGAGCGTCCGTTGACGACCGTCGGCACCACCCGCGCGAAGGAGCTCATCCCCCTCCTGGAGGCCTATGGCATCCGCCGCGTCGTCAGCAGCCCGGCCGTCCGGTGCGCGCAGACCGTCGAACCGTACGCGCGCTCGATCAGCACCTTCCTGGAGATCGACGACCGGCTCTCCGAGGACACCACGGCGTTGCAGGTGGGCCGATCCGTCGGAGCACTCCTCGACCGCAAGAAGCCCGTGGTGCTGTGCTCGCACCGGCCGACGGTGCCGTGGGTGCTGCAGGCGATCGGCGTCGATCTCGCAGAGCTCGCGCCCGGGCAGGGGATCGTGGTTCATCACCGCGGCGGCGCCGTTCACGCCACCGAGAAGCTGCTCTGATCCAGGGACCCAGGCCTCCACCGTTCCAGTACCGTTCACCTTGCGTTCACTCTCGGTCGCAGATCGATACACCTGCGCCTTCTACGTTCACGGTGTAAGCACCACCAGATCCCAGAGAGGGACCCCCGTGAACCGCAAAAACCTGCGCATCGCCGCCCCTGCGGCCATGCTCGCCCTCGCCCTCGGCCTCAGCGCCTGCGGAGCAGGAAACGAAGACTCCGAAGGAGCCAGCCCCGCGTCCGGCGAGACCGTCTCGGGCACGCTCAACGGCGCGGGCGCGACGTCCCAGGAAGCCGCCATCGCCGCTTGGAAGAAGGGCTTCCAGACCGCGAACCCCGACGTCACCGTCAACTACGACCCCTCCGGTTCGGGTGGAGGCCGTGAGCAGTTCATCGCCGGTGGCGTGACGTTCGCCGGCTCGGACTCGTACCTGGACGACGACGAGGTGGCCGCGGCCGCCGAGAAGTGCGGCAGCGACATCGTGCAGGTTCCGGTCTACGTGAGCCCCATCGCCGTGATCTACAACCTCGACGGCGTCGACGAGCTGAACCTCTCGGCCAACACCATCGGTCAGATCTTCGAGGGCAAGATCACCAAGTGGAACGACGCGGCGATCGTCGCCGACAACCCCGACGCGGACCTGCCGGACAGCGACATCACCCCGGTCCACCGCTCGGACGACTCGGGCACCACGAAGAACTTCACCGACTACCTCGACCAGGCGTCCGAGGGCGGCTGGACCGGCGGCGTCGTCGAGACGTGGCCCGTCAAGGGTGGCGAGGGCGCCAACGGCACCTCCGGCCTCGTGGCCGCGGTCAAGGGCGGCTCCGGCTCGATCGGCTACGCCGACGAGAGCCAGGCCGGCGAGCTCGGCAAGGTCCACGTCAAGGTCGGCGAGGAGTACACCGAGCCCACCCCGGAGGCGGCTGCCAAGGTGCTCGACACCGCTGCCCCCGTCGAAGGACGCGCGGCGACCGACC
This sequence comes from Aeromicrobium sp., assembly GCA_025965435.1. Lineage (GTDB taxonomy): Bacteria > Actinomycetota > Actinomycetes > Propionibacteriales > Nocardioidaceae > Aeromicrobium. Next base: position 8,127 of record JAOPWZ010000051.1, on the reverse strand, counting down.
TCGCGGTCGACATCGATCGCAAGACGACGGAGGCCGGCGTCTACCCGATCGTCCTCGTGTCCTACCAGATCGCCTGCCAGACCTACGAGGATGCGGCCACGGCCGATCTTGTCAAGGCTTGGCTGACGTACGTCGCCGGTTCCGAGGGACAGGAAGCAGCCGCTTCCACCGCCGGCTCGGCTGCCCTCTCGGATGCGTTCTCCGAGAAGGTCCTGGCTGCGATCGAGACGATCAAGGCCGCTTGACCCACTCGTTCCTTGAGCCTGTCGGAAGGACCTTTCGACAGGCTCAAGGAACAACGGCGGTTCATCACCGCCACCAACATCTTCGACTTTGCAGCTGAAAGGCACCGCCTGTGACCAGCACGCTGGAACCCTCTCGCAAGGGCTCCGCCGTCGTCCGCCCCGGCGATCGCATCTTCGCGGGCCTGTCGACCGGCGCCGGGCTTGCCATCCTCGTGGTCCTCGCCGGGGTCGCCGCCTTCCTCACGATCGAGGGCATTCCCGGCATCACGGCCAGCCCCGACGAGGTCAAGAGCGGCAAGGCCTTCCTGCCCTTCGTCTGGCCCCTCGTCTACGGGACGCTGCTCGCGGCGGTCATCGCCCTGCTCATCGCGGTTCCGGTCGCCATCGGCGTGGCCCTGTTCATCTCGCACTACTCCCCCCGCCGTCTCGGGCAGCTGCTCGGCTACCTGGTCGACCTGCTCGCCGCAGTACCCAGCGTCGTCTACGGCCTCTGGGGCATCCAGTTCCTCGCCCCGAACATGGCTCCGGCCTACAAGTGGCTCGAGGACAACCTCGGCTTCATCCCGTTCTTCGCCGGTCCGGCCGCTTCCGGCGGCCGCACGATCCTGACCGTCTCCATCGTCCTGGCGGTCATGATCCTGCCGATCATGACCGCGATCTGCCGCGAGATCTTCCTGCAGACGCCGCGTCTGCACGAAGAGGCGGCGCTGGCCCTCGGTGCCACCCGCTGGGAGATGGCCCGCCTCGCGATCTTCCCGTACGCCCGCAGCGGCATCGTCTCGGCCGCGATGCTCGGCCTCGGCCGCGCTCTCGGCGAGACGCTCGCCGTGGCGATGGTGCTGTCGGTCGGCGTCGGGTCGACGGTCACGGCCAACCTGATCAGCAACGACAACCCGAACACGATCGCGGCCAACATCGCGCTCATCTTCCCCGAGGCCAGCGGCCTGACCGTCAACGCTCTGATCGCCAGCGGTCTGGTGCTGTTCGTGATCACCTTCCTCGTCAACTTCGCAGCGCGGGCCATCGTGGACCGCCGCAAGGAATTCTCCGGAGCCAACTGATGACGACCACGCTTTCCTCCCGCAACCGCGACTCCGGGCCCGTCGACATCCACGAGGAGCTCTACGGCGCACAGCTGCCGTCGTGGGCCGCCAAGGCCGTGATCGGCGCCGGCGTCCTGATCGGCCTGGCGCTCTACCTCCTCGGCGTCAACCTGGTCCTCGCAGCGCTCGTGGTGTTCGTGGTCAGCCTCGCCCTCCCCGCGTGGTCGGTCGCCGTCGAGGGCCGCCGCAAGGCCACCGACCGGCTGGTCACGGTGCTGGTGACGTCGTCATTCGTCCTGGCGATGTTCCCGCTCGTGAGCATCCTGTACACGGTCATCAGCAATGGGGCACGCGTCCTCTCGGCGGAGTTCTTCACCTACTCGATGCGCAACGTCGTCGGTGAGGGCGGCGGCATCTACCACGCGACGATCGGCACGCTGCTGATCACCGGAGGCGCAGCGGTCATCTCGATCCCGATCGGCCTGTTCGCTGCGATCTACCTCGTCGAGTACGCCGACGGCAACCGGCTCTCGCGCTGGATCCGCTTCCTCGTCGACGTCATGACCGGTATCCCGTCGATCGTCGCGGGTCTGTTCGCGTACGCGCTGTTCGTGCTGTTCTTCGGCGAGGGCGTCCGGCTGGGCGTCGGCGGCTCCGTCGCGCTCGCGGTCCTGATGATCCCGGTCGTCGTGCGGTCGACCGAGGAGATGCTCAAGCTCGTCCCGAACGAGCTGCGGGAGGCCTCGTACGCGCTCGGCGTGCCGAAGTGGCGCACCGTCGCGAAGGTCGTGCTGCCGACGGCCCTCGCGGGCATCGTCACCGGAATCACGCTGGCCGTCGCCCGCGTGATCGGCGAGACCGCTCCCCTGCTGATCATCGCCGGCATGACCGACTCGGTGAACTTCAACCTGTTCGACGGACGCATGGCGACCCTGCCGGTGTTCACCTACAGCTCGGTCCGCAGCCCCGGCATCCCGCCGGAGTTCAGCATCGACCGCGCCTGGGGCGCAGCCCTGACGCTGCTCGTGATCGTCATGCTCCTCAACCTCGTCGCCCGCCTCGTCTCCTACTTCTTCTCGCCCAAGGGCGAGCGCTAAACCGTCCAGGAAGGACACCCACCATGGCCAAGAGCATCGATGTCTCCGACCTGAACATCTACTACGGCGACTTCCTCGCCGTGGAGGACGTCACGATCCCGATCGCGGCGAAGTCCGTCACCGCATTCATCGGGCCCTCCGGCTGCGGCAAGTCGACGTTCCTGCGGTCGCTCAACCGCATGCACGAGGTCATCCGCGGCGCGCGCGTCGAGGGCAAGGTGCTGATCGACGGCCAGGACCTGTACGGCTCCGACATGGATCCCGTCAACGTCCGCCGCATGATCGGCATGGTCTTCCAGCGGCCCAACCCGTTCCCGACGATGTCGATCTACGACAACGTCCTGGCCGGCCAGAAGCTCAACAGCAAGCGGATGAAGAAGGCCGAGTCCGACGACATCGTCGAGCGGTCCCTGCGCAGCGCCGGCCTCTGGGCCGAGGTCAAGGACCGGCTGGACCGGCCCGGCTCGGGCCTGTCGGGCGGTCAGCAGCAGCGCCTGTGCATCGCCCGCGCGATCTCCGTCGAGCCCGAGGTCCTCTTGATGGACGAGCCCTGCTCGGCCCTCGACCCGATCTCGACCAGCGTCATCGAGGACCTCATCCACGAGCTCAAGACGCAGTACACGATCGTCATCGTGACCCACAACATGCAGCAGGCCGCCCGTGTCTCCGACGAGACGGCGTTCTTCAACCTGTCGGGCGTCGGCAAGCCGGGCCGCCTCATCGAGGTCGGTCGCACCGAGACGATCTTCTCCAACCCGCAGGACCCCGCCACCGAGGCCTACATCCAGGGCCGGTTTGGATGAGGCCGAATCGCGCGAAGCGTGGGTGAGCCAAGCGAGCGCAGCGAGCGGCGTGAGCTCAGGTCTGGGGGCACCTCCGGCTTGCGGGGGCGCGCGACACGCGCGAAGCGCGTCCCGTTGTCGAGACCCAGTCAGTTGAAAGGCTCGGTGGTTTCGAGGCTCCGGCCCTTCGAGACGCTCGCTGCGCTCGCTCCTCAGGAACCACCGCAAGCGACCTCTCACACGATGGCGATCTCCGGACGCACCTCGTGACCGTCGAACCGTGCGGCGTCGAGCCCGCTGACGTCGACCTCGGGCGTCCGGCCCAGGTAGAGATCGCGGACCACCTCGCCGACGGCCGGCGACATCAGGAAGCCGTGCCCGGAGAAGCCCGTGGCGTAGAGGAAGCGCGAGACGCCCGGGGCCTCCCCGATCAGGGCGTTGTGATCGGGCGTCATCTCGTAGAGTCCCGCCCAGCCGCTCGCGATGCCGATGTCGGCGAAGCCCGGGGTGCGGCGCGCCAGCGCCTCCCCGAGGCGGGGCAGCCAGGCGTCGGAGCGTCCCAGCTGGAATCCCGGAACCTCGTCGGGGTCGGACATGCCGAGCAGCAGGCCCTCCCCCTCGCGGTGGAAGTAGTAGCTCGTGGAGAAGTCGATCGTGAACGGCGTCGCGGGGTCGATGGCCGGTACCGGCTCGGTGATCAGCACCTGACGACGGACGGGTGTGACCGGCAGGTCGACGCCCGCGAACGCCGCGACCCGGCGCGACCAGGCCCCGGCGACGCACACGACGGTGTCGGTCTCGATGCGGCCGCCCTCGGTCGTGACGGCGACGACGGTGCCGTCGACCGTCTCGATGCCCGTGACCTCGCACCCCGTCACGAGCCGTGCGCCGTGGCGCCGGGCGGCCGTCGCGAGACCCAGCACGACCGACTCCGGGGAGCAGTGCCCGTCGCGGGGCGAGAACGCCGCGGCGAGCAGGCCCTCGGTGCTGATGCTCGGCGAGAGGGCCCGGGCCTCGGCCGGGGTGATCATCCGGGTCGAGACGCCGAGCGAGTTCTGCAGCGCGACGTTGGCCTCGAAGGCGGCCACGCTCTCGGGGGTGTCGAGCAGGAAGAGGTAGCCGACCTGGTGCAGGTCGATCTCCTGGTCGAAGATCGTCCCGAAACGCTCGAACACGCCGAGGCTGCGGTGGCCCAGGGAGATGTTGACCTCGTCGGAGAACTGCGCCCGCACGCCGCCGGCGGCGCGGCACGTCGATCCCTCGCCGAGCGCGTCCCGCTCCAGCAGGACGACGTCGGTGACCCCGGCGCGAGCCAGGTGATATGCGGCGCTGACGCCCATCGCCCCACCGCCGATGATCACGACCGACGCGCGGACCGGCAGCTCACGCCCGGTCCGCGACATCATCTGCGCCTGTCCGACTCAGTTGCCCGGGATGACCACGCGCAGCAGGAGATAGGTGACGGCACCCACGGCCGCGGCGGCCGGGATCGTCACGATCCAGGCGGTGACGATGCCGCGGGCGACGCCCCAGCGCACCGCACTGAACCGCTTGGTGGCACCGGCACCCATGACGGCCGACGTCATGGTGTGGGTCGTCGAGACGGGCGCGTGCAGGCCGATCGCCATGCCGTACAGCACGACCGCAGCGGTGGACTCGGCCGCGAAGCCGCGCGGCGGATCGAGGGCGATGATGCGCCGGCCCATCGTGCGCATGATGCGCATGCCGCCGGAGAGGGTGCCGAGCGAGATCGCACCCGCCGCGGCGAAGACGACCCAGTAGGGGATCTCGCGCTCGTCGGGGCCCGGCCCGTAGCCGCCGGCGACCAGCGCGAGCACGATGACGCCCATGGTCTTCTGGGCGTCCTGCAGGCCATGGCCGAGCGACAGCGCCGCGGCCGACACCACCTGCGAGTGCCTGAATCCGCGATTCACCGTGTGCGGATTGGCACGTCTGAACAGCCACATGATGGAGAGCATCACGAGGAACGCGCCGCCGAAGCCCAGCGCCGGGCTCATGATCATCGGGATGACGACCTTGTCGACGACCTTGTCCCAGTCGACCGTGACGCCGGCCGCGAGACCGACCCCGATCAGGCCGCCGATCAGGGCGTGCGACGAGGACGACGGGATGCCGAAGTACCACGTGATGAGGTTCCAGGTGATCGCGCCGACGAGGGCACTCATCACGACGGTCAACGCATGCTCAGAGCTCATGTCGTCGAAGCCGACCAGGATCTCCTTGATCGTCTTGGCGACGCCGACGCCCAGCAGGGCACCCACGAAGTTGAGGACCGCGGCCATCATCAGCGCGATACGGGGTGTGAGGGCGCGGGTCGACACGGAGGTCGCGATCGCGTTGGCCGCGTCGTGGAATCCGTTGGTGTAGTCGAAGAACAGGGCGATGGCGACGGTGGCGATCACCAGCGCCAGGACGAGATCCACTACTCAGGACTCCTTGACGGCGATCTGCTCCACCGTGTTCGCGACGGACTCCAGCGCGTCGATGGCGTGCTCGAGAGAGTCGACGACGTCCTTGAGCTTCAGGACCTCCAGCGACTTGAAGGTGCCGTTGAACAGGTGCGCGACGATGCGACGGTACGAGCGGTCGCCTTGGTTCTCGAGCCGGTTGATCTCGATCCAGTACTCGTCGAGGTCCTTCATGGTGCGTAGACGCGGCATGGCGTCGGCGGTGAGCTGCGTCGCCCGCTGCAGCACCTCGACCTGGGGCGCGAAGTCGGCCGGCAGGTCCCCCAGCTCGTAGAGGCCGACCAGGTCGACGGTCTCCTCCATGAAGTCCATGACGTCATCGAGGCTGCTCGCGAGGCGGTAGATGTCCTCGCGATCGAACGGGGTGATGAACGTGGAGTTGGCGCGCCGGATGATCGCGTGCGTCGTCTCGTCCGCCTGGTGCTCCGCCTCGCGCATCTTCTCGCCGAGGACGCTCTTGTCGGTGCTGGGATCGAGCATCTGCGCCAGCAGATTTGCACCCTCCACGAGATGGTTCGCCATTTCGGAGAACAAGTCGTAGAAGGACGTTTCGACTGGTCGAATGCGAAAACGCACGACTAGCTCCTGTCAATGCTGAGTAGGGCAAGCCCATGTTAGAGGCACGCTGTTCGCCGCTGCCAATCGCGGGTGCTCCCGGGGTGTCAGCCGGCCGCGGCGATGCCGAGGATCTCGTCGACCTCGCGCTGCGACAGGTGACCGTCCTTGGACGACGCCGCGATGATGAGCCGGCTGGTCAGCTCGATCTCGTCCAGCGCCTGGTCGTCACGCAGACGACTGTCCAGTGGCTCGGGCATACGGGGTGCACTCCAACGTCGTTCGGATTCCGGCATCAAACAAGGGAGACCCGTGGCGGCCGGGCCGCCACACTGATCTCCCCCCTCCAGAGGCTAGCCGGTCACTGGGAGTGACACACGACGTTTCGACGCTCCCGCGATCGTGACACAGTGACTCGATCGCCGGCGTTGCGCGACACTGCCGCAGATGCCCCGGACGTGAGACGATATGGACTTAAGTCCCCTGCCATCGGAGACGCATGACATCGTCTGTCCGCACGGTCTCGCCGGTCGACCGCGAGATACATCGCTACGGGCTGCTCGACCGCGAGCCCCGTCGCGACCTGCAGTCGTTGGTCGATCTGGTGGCAGCGATCTGCGAGGTCTCGTGCGCGGCCATCAGCACGATCGGCACCGTTGAGCAGCGCGAGATCGTCGCGCACGGCTTCGAGCCGTCGGTGTACGGACGCGGCGACTCGATCTGCGCCGTGGTCATGGACGAGCCGGGCCTGGTGGTCGTGCCCGACGCCAGCCGCGACCCGCGCTTCGCGGACGACCCTCGGGTCACCGGACGTCTCGGGGCCATCCGGTTCTATGCCTCTGTTCCGGTCCTGACGCCCGAGGGCGTGCTGATCGGGCGCCTGTGCGTGTTCGACGAGGCGCCTCGCGAGCTGACCCCCGTGCAGCAGAAGGCGCTGGGGATCATGGCCGGTCAGATCACCGACCTGCTCGCCCTGCGGTTCCGCAGCCGGGCGCTCGAGACCTCCCTGGTCGAGCTCACCACGGTCCGCGACGAGCTGCGCCGTTCCAACGAGCACCTCACCCAGTTCGCCGGCCAGATCAGCCACGATCTGCGCACCCCGCTGACCGCGATCCTCATCAACGCCGAGATGCTGGCGAGCGAGCCTGTGGTCGAGGGCGATGCCGACGTCTCTGCCATGGTCGGGGCGGTCAGCAAGGCGGGCCACCGCATGGACGCCCTGATCGAGGAGATGCTCTCCTATGCCCGCGAGGGCGGACGCCTGCGCATGGTCGAGACGGATGTGGCCCAGGTCGTCGGCAAGGTGCTCGCCGACATCGCGCCCCTGGTGCGCCGGGACGATGCCGACATCCGCCTCGGCGAGCTCCCGCACCTGCAGGCGGATCCGGAGCTGCTCTACTCCGTGGTCCTGAACCTGCTCACCAATGCCATCAAGTTCGCCCGGCCGGGCACCCGGCCGACCGTGTGGATCACCGCCGATCGCCTGTCCGAGCACTGGCGGGTGTGGGTCACCGACGACGGCATCGGCGTGCCCGAGGACCGGCAGGCCGCCATGTTCGAGCTGTTCTCCCGCGCCGACGACGGCACCGCCGGCCACGGGATCGGCCTGGCGACGGCGCGGCGCATCGTCGAGGCGCACGGCGGGACCATCGGCATGCAGACCCCCGCCGCCGGCGGCACCAGCGTCTGGTTCGACCTGCCGGTCTGAGCCTGACCACCCCCGGTGCCAGTGGTACCGAAGTGTGGAGCTCGTGGGGACCTTGTGTGGAGATCGTGTGGATCGCGCCTTCGTAGGTTGAAGTCACAAGCCACCGCAGCGCATCGCCGCTCACACGAAGGACACACCATGAAGACCACCAAGATCCTCCTCCCGCTCGCCACCCTCGTCGCCGCCGGAGCCATCGCCGTCGGATCGG
>JAOPWZ010000124.1 GCA_025965435.1 Aeromicrobium sp. | reverse complement strand
GACACGATGTCGCCGACCTTGCCGGCGAACTCGCCGTACTTCGACTCGTCCTCGGCGTCGCGGATGCGCTGCATGATGAGCTGGCGCGCGATCGTCGCGGCGAACCGGCCGAAGTCCTCGGGCGTGTCGTCGAACTCCGGGGTGAAGGAGGCCGCCGGGCGCGGGGCGGGCTCCTCACCCTCCTCCGGGGCCGGGGCAGGCGGCGCCTCGATGCGCTCCTTGGCCCAGACCGTCACGTGCCCGGTCGACCGGTTGAGCTCGACCCGCGAGTGCGGGTGGGAGGAGCCGGTCTTGTGATAGGCCGAGAGCAGTGCGGTCTCGATGGCCTCGCAGATCGCCTCGAAGGGGATCTCCTTCTCGCGCTCGAGGGCGCGCAGGGCAGCCATGTCGATGTCCATCAGACGTCCTTACGGTTGAGCTCGGTCTGGACGAGCGCTGAGGTGATGTCGGTGTAGGAATAGCGGGTGGTCGTGCGGCCGGCGATCTCGACGCCGGTGTCGTCGCTGGCGCCGATCCGTCCGTCGACCGACGAGTCGTCCGCGGCGAGCCGCAGACGGACCAGACGGCCTTCGTTGCGGCGCCAGTGGCGCGGCTCGGTCAGCGGGCGGTCGACGCCGCGGGAGGTGACCTCCAGCGTGTACGGCTCGTCCCCCATGACGTCGGAGGAGTCGAGCGCCTCGTTGAGGGCGCGCGTCGCGTCGATGATGTGGTCGATGCCCACCCCGCCGTCGCGATCGACGGCGATGCGCAGCACACGCTTCTTGCCCGCAGGGGTGAGATCGAGGGCCTCGAGATCGAGACCGAGCGATGACACCGTGCTCTCGACGAGAACCTCCAGACTGTCCGTCATGGCCGTCCTCCGTCTTGAGTTGTCGGCATCGTGCGATGCCTGGCGGTGCTGTGTCCGTCCACCTTACCGAACCCCGCGAGGTGCCTCGACCGCCTCGAGCGTCGCCGGCCCGTTCGGCCTGTCCCTCGGGGACGATGAGCCCGTCGGATAGCCTTCCGTGGTGATCAGCCGACGTGTCCTCCTCGGGACCGGCGCCGTCGTCGTCGCCACGGGCGGGCTGCTCACGGCGGCCGAGCGCACGCACCGCCTCGACGACATCGCGGACGAGGTCGGGCTCGACCCGAAGCCTCTGCCGGACCCGGCCGACACCCGCATCGTCCGGCGCGCCGCCGACGAGAGCGCAGTCCTTCTGGCCACCGCCGAGGCCACGGCGAGCGCGCATCCTGCCGTTGAGCTCGCGCCGGTCGTCGCGATCGTCCGCGAGCAGCTCGCCGCGGTCGGCGGCGCGTCCGCCGCGACGACCCCCGCACCGTCCCCGGATGCGCCGGCGGCAGTGGCAGCCCTCGCGCAGGCGCTCTCCTCGGCGGCGGACCGTCGCGCCTCCGACGCCAACCGGGCCGGCTCCCCCGCCCTCGTGCGGGTGCTGGCCTCGATGGCAGCCGGCCACGCCCAGACCGCGCGCACCGTGAGGCGGCTGCGATGACGGTGCCCGACGCCCTCCAGGCGTGGCTCCTGCTGGAGCACGAGGCCGTTTGGCTGTTCCCGGTCATCGGTGCCCGCCGGGACGACCTCGTCGACCCCGCCACGGTCTCGTTCGAGGCGCACCGCGACACCCGCGACGGCCTCCTGGCCAGGCTGCAGCAGCTCGGCGTCGAGCCGTCCGCCGCGGAGCTGACCTACGCGACCGGGCCGCTCACCACGACGGCCGAGGCCCGAGCCGCGGCGCAGTCACTCGAGGCGCGGATCACCGCGGCGTGCCTGACGCTCGTGGGCGAGGCCGAGGGCGACCTGCGCGAGCACGCCGTGCGCAACGTCCGCAAGGCCGCCCTCGCGGAGCAGACCTGGGGCGCCGAGCCCATGGCCTTCCCCGGCCTCCCCTGACCCAGCGCCCAAGACGTGGCCCGTCAGGTCAGCCGCGGATGGTGGCGATCAGGTCGGCCAGCGGGACGTCCTGGCGGGTGCCCGTGGCGCGGTCCTTGAGCTCGACGACCCCGTCGACGAAGCCCTTGCCGACCACGACGATCGTCGGGACGCCGATCAGCTCGGCGTCCTTGAACTTCACGCCGGGCGAGACCTTGCCGAGGCGGTCGTCGAACAGGACGTCGAAGCCCTCCCCGACGAGATCGGCGTACACCTGCTCGGCACCGGCCACGACGGACTCGTCCTTGCCGGCCACGATCAGGTGGATGTCGAACGGCGCGAGCTCCTTGGGCCACACCAGGCCGGCCTCGTCGTGGGCGTACTCCGCCACGGCCGCGACGGCCCGCGACACACCGACGCCGTACGAGCCCATCGTGACCGTCACGAGCTTGCCGTTCTCGTCGAGCACCTTGAGGTCGAGCACCTCGGCGTACGTGCGGCCCAGCTGGAAGATGTGACCCATCTCGATGCCCCGCGCGAGCTCGAGCGGTCCCGAGCCGTCGGGTGCCGGATCGCCGGCGCGCACCTCGGCGGCCTCGATCGTGTCGTCGGCGGTGAAGTCACGTCCGGCCACGAGATCGATGACGTGCGATCCCGGAACGTTGGCGCCGGTGACCCACGCCGTCCCGTCGACGACCCGCGGGTCGACCAGGTAGCGGATGCCGGTCTCGCTCTCCAGGCCGAGCGCCTCGGGCCCGATGTAGCCCTTGACGAGGCCCGGGTGGGCGGCGAAGTCCTTCTCCTCGAACGCTTCGATCTCGGCCGGCGCCGCGAAGGCCTCGAGCCGCTTGGCATCGACCTCGCGGTCCCCGGGCAGGCCGATGGCCAGCGGTTCGCGCGTGCCGTCGGGGTGACGCAGGATCACGAGCACGTTCTTGAGCGTGTCCGCCCCCACCCACGGGCGGTCGTCCCGTGGGAAGGCCTCGTTGAGGTGGGCCACCAGCGTGTCGATCGTCGGGGTGTCGGGGGTCTGCTCGGCGTGTGCCGCCGGCAGTCCGTCGAACGCGATGGCGTCGGGCACGACCGTGGTCACGGCCTCGACGTTGGCGGCATAGCCACCCGGCGAACGGACGAAGGTGTCCTCGCCCGTGTCGGAGATCGCGAGGAACTCCTCGCTGGCCGAGCCGCCCATCGCGCCGGACTGTGCGTGCACGATGACGTACTCGAAGCCCAGTCGGTCGAAGATCCGGACGTACGCCTCGCGGTGCGCCTGGTACGAGCGCTCGAGGCCTGCGTCATCGACGTCGAACGAGTAGGAGTCCTTCATGATGAACTCGCGACCGCGCAGGATGCCGGCGCGGGGGCGCGCCTCGTCGCGGTACTTCGTCTGGATCTGGAACAGGCTCAGCGGCAGGTCCTTGTAGGAGGAGTAGAGGTCCTTGACGAGCAGCGTGAAGAACTCCTCGTGCGTCGGGCCGAGCATCATGTCGTTGCCCTTGCGGTCCTTGAGCCGGAACACGTTGGGGCCGTAGTCGGTCCAGCGCCCGGACGCCTCGTAGGGCTCGCGCGGCAGCAACGCCGGGAACCGGACCTCCTGCGAGCCGATCGACTCCATCTCCTCGCGGATGATCTTCTCGACCTTGCCCAGCACCTTCAGGCCCAGCGGGAGCCAGGAGTAGATGCCGGGAGCCACGCGGCGGACGTACCCGGCTCGCACGAGCAGCTTGTGGCTCGGCACCTCGGCATCGGCGGGGTCGTCACGGAGCGTACGGAGGAAGAGCCGGGACATGCGCATGGTCCCGACCCTATCGCCCGGCCACTCCCCCGGCGGTGGCGGTTTCCCATGAGGCCTCGGGGAACGGGCATGCACCTCGGGTTGCAACGCTGGGTGCGTGACGACGTCCCTGGGCCTCATGGGAAACCGCCACCCCTCAGCCCCGGGCGGCCTTGAGCGCGATGCTGATCATCGGCGCCTGCAGCGGCAGCCGGGCGATCGTCCCGGCCTTGTACCAAGCCGGGGCCCTGCGGCTCCTCAGCACGTCCGCAGCCATCTGGACGTTCGCCGGGAACACCGCGGCCAGCAGGGCCACGGCCCCGATGCCACCGAGCCGGCGCGTGCCGGCGTTGAGCATCATCGCCCCGGTGGCGATCTCGACGACACCGGACGCGTACACCAGCTCCTTCTTGTACGGCAGCGGCTTCGGCACGATGTTCTCGAACGGGCCGGGCTTGACGAAGTGCAGGACGCCGATGCCCACGAAGGCACCCGCCATGAGCTTGATGTCGCGAGTCATGCGCCGAGCGTAGCCGTGCGTCCGGGTCAGAGCAGGATCGACGCGAAGGTGGTCGTCTGCACGAAACCGATCCGCTCGTACGCCCGGCGAGCGGCGGTGTTGTGGTCGTTGACGTACAGCGTCACGACCGGGGCGATCGACGCGCGCACCTGACGCACGACCCCCGCGAGGGCCGGCCCCGCGATGCCACGCCCACGCAGGTCGGGGTGCACGTACACGCCCTGGATCTGACAGGCGTCCCGCGTGGCGGCACCGACCTCGGCCTTGAAGACCACCTCACCGTCCTCGATGATCACGAACGCCCAGCCCTGCGCGATGAGCTGGGCGACACGTGCCCGGTAGCCGCTGCGGTTGCCGGCCTCGGGATCGACGCCGACCTCCTCGGTGAACATCGCCACGCAGGCCGGGTACACGGTGTCGAACTCGTCGATCAGCACGGGCCGCACCCGCGGATCGGGGGTCACGCGGCTGTCACGCTCCATCACCATGAACGGCTGGTCGAGACGCGGCGACCGGGCGGGCCCCCACCGTGGCTCCAGCAGCTTCCACATCGGCAGGACGGAGTCGCGCGGCCCGACGACCGACGAGGGTCGGACGTTGTCGGCCAGCAGCTGCTCCGCGAACACCTCCAGCGCCCTGGGCGTCGCCTGCACGGGCACGACGTTGGCACCGGCATGGCACGCCGACACGAGCACGCCGTCCTCGAAGTAGCCCCAGACCCGCCCACCGAGCCACCGCGACTGCAGCTTCGTGGAGTCGACCCGGTTGCGGACGAAGAGATTGACCCAGGGATCGCGATCGAGCAGCTCGTGCAGCTCGGGCAGGTCTTGGGGCGTGAGCGCACGAAGATGCGTGGTTGTCTTCAGCACTTCGCCTCCCGGAATGGTGATCTCCAGCCTACGACCACTTGGCCCACGCCACGACCGCAGCGGCTTCGCCCGCGCGTCGCACCTGACCCCGCGCGGCGACGGCAGAGCTGGACCGGGCCAATGCGGCCCAGACCGTCAGCTGATGGAGACCGCCGGCGAGCTGCCGTCGACCGGCTCCATGCCCTCGGCGAGGCGCATGGCCTCCTCGATCAGCGTCTCCACGATCTTGGACTCCGGGACGGTCTTGATGACCTCGCCCTTGACGAAGATCTGCCCCTTGCCGTTGCCCGAGGCGACGCCGAGGTCGGCCTCGCGGGCCTCGCCCGGCCCGTTGACGACACAGCCCATGACCGCGACGCGCAGCGGGACCTCCAGGCCCTCCAGCCCGGCGGTCACCTGCTCGGCCAGCGTGTAGACGTCGACCTGCGCGCGTCCGCACGACGGGCACGACACGATCTCGAGCTTGCGCGGCCGCAGGTTGAGCGACTGCAGGATCTGGATGCCGACCTTGACCTCCTCGACCGGCGGGGCCGAGAGGGAGACACGGATCGTGTCGCCGATGCCCTTGCTGAGCAGCGACCCGAAGGCGACCGAGCTCTTGATCGTGCCCTGGAAGGCAGGACCGGCCTCGGTGACACCGAGGTGCAGGGGCCAGTCGCCACGCTCGGACAGCAGCTCGTACGCCTTGACCATCACGACGGGATCGTTGTGCTTGACCGAGATCTTGAAGTCGTGGAAGTCGTGCTCCTCGAACAGGGACGCCTCCCAGACGGCGGACTCCACGAGCGCCTCGGGCGTCGCGGCCCCGTACTTGTCGAAGATGCGCTTGTCGAGCGAGCCGGCGTTGACGCCGATGCGGATCGAGGTTCCGCGGTCCTTGGCCGCGCGGGCGATCGCGCCGACCTGGTCGTCGAACTTGCGGATGTTGCCGGGGTTGACGCGGACCGCGGCGCAACCGGCGTCGATCGCGGCGAACACGTACTTGGGCTGGAAGTGGATGTCGGCGATGACCGGGATGTTGGAGTGCCGGGCGATCTCCGGCAGCGCGTCGGCGTCGTCCTGGCTGGGGCAGGCCACCCGCACGATGTCGCAGCCGGAGGCGGTGAGCTCGGCGATCTGCTGCAGCGTGGAGTTGATGTCGGACGTCAGTGTCGTGGTCATCGACTGCACCGACACGGGAGCGTCTCCACCGACGTCGACGCTGCCGACCTTGATCTTGCGGGTCTTGCGGCGCGGAGCGAGCACCGGCGGTGGCATCGCGGGAAGGCCGAGGTCCGTCATGCGGGGGCGCTCATGAGATGGATACCGGGTTGACGATGTCGGCGTAGATCAGGATCACACTCATCAGCATAAGGATGGCACCCATGGCGTAGGCGATGGGCAGCATCTTGGCGACGTCGACATAGCCCGGGTCGGGCGCACCGCGCAGCTTCGCGAAGCCGCGGCGGACGGCCTCCCAGAGGGCGCCCGCGATGTGTCCGCCGTCGAGCGGCAGCAGCGGGATGAAGTTGAACATCGCGAGGAACAGGTTGAGCCCGGCCAGCAGCACCAGCACGCGCTGGGCCCGCTCCGACCACGTCGGGTCGTCGACCGTGAACGACTCCCCCGCGACCCGGCTGGCACCGACGACGCTGATCGGTCCCTCGGGATCGCGCTCGGCGCCGAAGGCCGCCTTGGTGACGTCGACCATCCGCTCGGGCAGGTGCCAGATCGCCTTGGCCGTGCCCACGACGTAGTCGCCCATGACCTCGGCCACGAAGACCGGACCCTGACGCTGCATCTCATCGGTCGGCGTGACGCCCAGGAAGCCGACCTCGACGGTCTTGGTGGGGTCGTCGAGATCGGCGCGGGCCAGCACCGACGTGGCGACGGTCGCCGACATCGGGGTGTCGTCGCGGACGAACTCGATGGTCGCCTCGCGCGAGCCGTTGGCGCGGATGGTCTGCGAGAGCTCGTCCCAGTCGTCGATCGCCCGGCCGTTGAACGCCGTGATCTGGTCGCCGGGCTGCAGCCCCGCCTTGCTCGCCGGAGTCTCCGGATCGCCCGGCTGGCACGTGCGCCCGGCCTCGGCATCGGAGATAGCGCAGTCGGACACGGCCTGGACGGTCGTGGTCGGCGTGAGGGCGCCGAAGCCCATGAACACCACGGCGAACAGGAACACCGCGATGACGATGTTGACCATCGGACCGCCGGCCATGACGATGAGCTTCTGCCACCACGGCTTGCGGTAGAAGAGCCGGTCGAGGTCCTCGTCGTTGACGTGCTCGTACTCGGCCGTGCGGGCGTCGGAGATGAGCTGCGTGAACAGGCCGGTGTTGGTCTTGCGCACCTGGTGCGGATCGGCGTCCTTGGCCGGCGGCAGCATTCCGACGAGCTTGACGTAGCCGCCGAGCGGGACGGACTTGAAGCCGTACTCGGTCTCGCCGCGCTTGGTCGACCAGATGGTGTTGCCGAAGCCCACGAAGAACTGGGTGACCTTGATGCCGAACTTCTTGGCCGGGTACATGTGGCCGAGCTCGTGCAGGGCGATCGACAGGACGACGCCGATGACGAAGACCACGACGCCGATCGTGTAGATCACTGCATTCATCGCTTCTCCACCAGCTCCGCGGCCCGTTGGCGGGCCCATGTGTCGGCGCCCAGCACGCCGTCGAGGGTCATCTCGCGGCGGGCGGCGTCAGGGTCGGAGACATGCTCCTCCAGGACGGCGCCCACCGTGTCCACTATGCCGAGGAAGTCCAAGTGACCGGCCACGAAGGCGTCGACGCACACCTCGTTGGCGGCGTTGAACACCGCCGGCCCGGTCCGGCCGAAGATGCCCGCCGTCCGTGCGAGGCTCACGGCCGGGAAGGCCACCTCGTCCAGCGGGAAGAACTCCCACGTCGCCGGCCGGGTCCAGTCGCAGCCGGCGGCCGCGTCGGGCACCCGGTCGGGCCAGGCCAGGCCCAGCGCGATGGGCAGCTTCATGTCCGGGGGCGAGGCCTGCACCATGGTCGCGCCGTCGGTGAACTCGACCATCGAGTGGACGATCGACGGTGGGTGCACCACGACCTCGATCCGGTCGAAGCCGATGTCGAACAACAGGTGCGCCTCGATGACCTCGAGGCCCTTGTTGACGAGGGTCGCGGAGTTGATCGTGATGACGGGGCCCATGTCCCAGGTCGGGTGGGCCATGGCCTCCTGCGGCGTGACGTCGGCGAGCTCGGCCCGCGTGCGTCCGCGGAACGGCCCGCCGCTGGCGGTGACGACGAGCTTGCGGACGTCGTCACGGCGCTCCCCCCGCATGGCCTGCGCCAACGCGGAGTGCTCGGAGTCGACCGGGACGAGCTGGCCGGGCTTGGCGGCGTCGATGACGAGGGAGCCGCCGATGATCAGCGACTCCTTGTTGGCGAGCGCCAGCGTGGTGCCGGCCTCGAGGGCGGCGAGGGTCGGCAGCAGGCCGACCGCGCCGGTCATGCCGTTCAGGACGACGTCGCAGGGGGTGCGGGCCACGTCGACCGCCGCGCCGGGGCCGGCGATCAGGCGCGGGATGCGGTGGTCGCCGTGGGCGTACCCCTGGCGCTGCGCCTCCGCGTACAGGGCGAGCTGCACGTCCTCGGCCGCGCTGGCCCTGGCCACGGCGACGAGCGGGACGTCGAAGGCGATCGCCTGCTCCGCCAGCAGCCGGGGGTTCGCGCCGCCGGCCGCGAGGGCGACGACCTCGAAGCGTTCGGGGTTGGCGGCGATCACCTCGAGGGCCTGGGTGCCGATCGAGCCGGTCGAGCCGAGAATGGCGACACGCTTGCGCATGGGGTTCATTGTCGCACCCGGGCACGCACGGCTCCGCCGCGATCGAGAACGGCGGCGCACTCCCGGGAGTGCGCCGCCGTCCTCGTGCCTGCTCTGAGGGTCTACTTGACCTCGGAGCGGAGCACCGACCAGATGCCGATGGCCAGCGGGATCACGAGCCAGATCAGGCCCGAGACGCCGAGCTGCGCCCATTCCTCACCCGACGGTCCCCCGTCGAACAGCGGGGTCTGGGAGTAGCCGAAGTCGACCCACGGCTGCAGATCCTTGAACCAGTCCTGCAGGGAGGCCAGGATCCCGAAGATCGTCGGCAGCAGGAAGGAGTAGACGACGTAGCCGACGATCGCGCCCGGCGTGTTGCGGATGAGCACGCCCAGCATGAAGCCGATCAGCAGGCCCAGCACGTTGGCGAAGATGATCAGCAGCAGGTCCACGAACGTGAAGTCCCACACCGCATCGACGCCGTTGATCGCCGCGCCCAGGATGTTGCCGAGCGCGCCGATCGCGAACGCGATGAGCATGCCGGCGACGCCGACGATGACTGCGGCGATCGCCTTGGACGCGATGACGCTCGCGCGGTGCGGCACGAGCGTGAACGTGATGAGGCCAGTGCGCTGGCTCCACTCGCTGGTCACCGACAGGATCGCGATGACCGGCAGCAGCAACGCCATCGGGAAGCCGACCGCGCTGCCGAAGATGGCGAACTCCAGCTCGTCGTCCGGGACGAACAGGATGCAGCCGATCGTGGCGAGCAGCGCGACGATCGCGATGCTCATCATGAGCCAGAAGCCCGAGCGCGTGTCGAACATCTTGCGGAGCTCGAGCTTGACCAGACGGCTGAGCGGGACGCCCGGCCGCGTCGTGTCGATCGTGATGGGTGCGGCGGTGCTCATGCCTTGACTCCTTCGGTGACGGTGTCGCGCTGGGTGCCGGCGGTGAGCTCGAGGAACATCTCTTCCAGGCCCGCGCCCTCGGCGGGTCGTAGCTCCACGAGGGCGACACCGGCGGCGGCGGCGGCCTGGCCGACCGTGGCCGGATCGGCCGAGGTGCGCAGGCCGCCGTCACCGGACGGTGAAGCGGACAGCCCGGCGGTGGTCAGGGCGTTGGCGAGGGCCGACGGATCGCTGGCCTTCACGAACGTCCCGGCGGTCTGGAGCAGCTCGGCCTTGGTGCCCTCGGCGACGATCTTGCCCTGACCGATCACGATGATCTCGTCGGCGATGACCTCGATCTCGTGCAGCAGGTGCGACGACAGCATGACGGTTCCGCCGCGGTTGGCGTAGTCGCGCAGCAGGCTGCGCATCCAGTGGATACCCGCCGGGTCAAGGCCGTTGGCCGGCTCGTCGAGGACGAGGATCCTGGGGTCGCCCAGCAACGCGTTCGCGATGCCGAGCCGCTGACGCATGCCGAGCGAGTAGTTCTTGACCCGGCGCTTGGACTCCGACGGAGTGAGGCTGACGAGCTCGAGCATCTCGTCGACCCGGGACATCGGCAGGCCCATCGTGATCGCGCTCAGCGTCAGGATCTCGCGGCCGGTGCGGCCGGCGTGCTGCGCCGAGGCGTCGAGGAGCACGCCGATCTGGGTGCCGGGGTTGGGGATGTCCTGATAGGCGACGCCGCTGATGTGCGCGGTGCCGGAGGTGGCGGGCGTCAGACCAGCGATGATGCGCATGGTCGTGGACTTGCCGGCGCCGTTCGGGCCCAGGAAGCCGGTGACGGAACCCGGGCGGCACGTGAACGAGACGTCATCGACGGCCCGGTAGCCACCGTAGGTCTTGGTGAGTCGGTCAACTGTGATCATGCCTCCACTGTTGCGTACCGGAGGCCCCGAGTCATCCACCCGGCGTCCATGTCCGGCTGGCCGAAAGTATGAGCCAGCGCAGACCTTGGGCCGTCGTGGGCGGGGGCGTCCGGGCCCTAGCCTTGGAGGATGCCCCCCGTGACCTTCCAGCCTGCGTTGCACTGGTGGAGCCACGTGTGGCGATACACGCTCGTGCTGGCGATCTCGGGCATCGCCTGGTTCGAGGTCGCCCGCTGGCAGTGGGAGCACCAGCGCTGGTGGTTCTGGGCCGATCTCGCGGTCGGACTGGCCGGGCTCATCCTGTTGGGTTGGCGCCGCCGGCACCCGGTCGCCGTCGCCGCCCTCACGAACGCGATGTCGTTCGTGTCGTGGTCGGCGGGCGGTCCTGCCACGCTGGCGCTCGTGTCCTTGGCGACACGTCGGCGGTGGCGCGAGATCATCCCCGTCGGGAGCCTGGCCCTGACGGCGGGCTTCGTCCTGGAGTCGTTCAACCCCCTGGGCCGCCAGCCGTATGCGCTGGTCATTCCGTTCGTCGTCCTGATCATCGCGGTCACCGTCGGCTGGGGCATGTACATCGGCTCGCGTCGAGAGCTGCTCGCCACCTTGCGCGACCGCGCCGAGACGGCCGAGTCGGAGCAGCATGCCAGGGTGGCGCAGGCCCGCAGCTCCGAGCGCGCGCGCATCGCCCGCGAGATGCACGACGTCCTGGCGCACCGGATCTCCCTCGTCACGATGCACGCTGGCGCACTCGCCTACCGTCAGGGCCTCACGGACGAGCAGGTGCGGGTCACCGCGGGGATCATCCAGGACAACTCCCACCGCGCGATGACCGAGCTGCGCGAGGTGCTGGGGGTCCTGCGCGACGGACCCGGGGACTCCGCTCCCGAGCGCCCACAGCCTGCAGCCCGCGACCTGCCCGACCTGATCGAGGAGGCCCGGCGCTCGGGCATGCGGGTCCAGAGCAGGCCGGGCCTCGTGCTGGACGACATCCCCGAGAAGCTGGGACGCACCGTCTACCGGGTGGTCCAGGAGGCGTTGACGAATGCGCGCAAGCACGCGGCCGACACGCTCGTGACGGTCACGCTCAAGGGCGGACCGTCCAACGGCGTCAGCGTCGAGGTGCGCAACCCGCTGAGGATCGGCGAGCGCCGCAATCCGCCCCCCGCGTCGGGTCTGGGACTGGTCGGGCTCTCCGAGCGCGCGGAGCTGGCGGGCGGCCGGCTCACGCATCACGTCTCCCCCGGCGGGGAGTTCGTGCTCGAGGCCTGGCTACCGTGGCCGGCATGACGATCCGGGTGCTGCTGGCCGATGACGACGCGTTGGTGCGCGCCGGCCTCGCCCTCATCCTGGGCGGGTCCGAGGCGATCGAGGTGGTCGGCGAGGCGTCCAACGGTCTCGAGGCCGTCGCCACGGTTCGGTCCGGCGGGGTCGACGTCGTGCTGATGGACATCCGCATGCCCGTCATGGACGGCATCGCGGCGACCGCGGCCGTCCTGGCCCTCCCGTCGCCACCGAAGGTCATCGTGCTCACGACCTTCGACGCCGACGAGTACGTCGTCCGCGCCCTCGCGGCCGGTGCCAACGGCTTTCTGCTCAAGGACACCCGGCCCGCCGACATCGTCGACGCCATCTCACGGGTCGTGGCCGGCGAGCCGATGCTCTCCCCGACCATCACCGAGCAGCTCATCCGTCAGGTCACCGACGCCGCCCCGGACGTCCGCACCGACCAGGCCCTGTCTCGCGTCGCGGCGCTGACCGACCGCGAGAAGGAGGTCGCCGTCGCGATCGGCCGCGGCTCGTCCAACGCCGAGATCGCGACCGGCCTGCACATGAGCATCGCGACCGTGAAGGCCCACATCTCCCACATCTTCGCCAAGCTCGACGCGACCAACCGCGTCCAGGTGGCGATCGCGATGCACGAGGCCGAGCTGATCTAGCCGGCGGATCCGTTCATCCGGCGGCAACGGGACCGCGGTCCTACCGTGGAGGGATGGCTTCCCGCTTCACGTCCGCGCTCGACACGATCCTGGACAAGACCCTCGTCCCGGGCTACTCCGCGATCGGGCCGGCCCTCCGCCGCCGCTGGTGGCCGGCCGACCCCGATCCGCAGGCCCTCGCGGGACGCCATGTCGTCGTCACCGGCGGCAGCAGCGGGCTCGGCCGGGCGGCCGCGACGGGCATCGCGCGCCTCGGGGCGACCGTCCACCTCGTCGGCCGCAACGCCGACCGGTTGGGCGAGGCCGCCGACCTCATCCGCCGCGACGTGCCGGCCGCCGAGCTGCTCGAGGAGGTCTGCGACGTCAGCGACCTCGACTCCGTACGGGCCTACGCCGCCGACCTCGGCGGCCGGGTCAGCGCCCTGCACGCGATCGTCCACGACGCCGGTGTGATGCCCCCCGAACGGTCCGAGTCCGCCCAGGGCCACGAGCTCGCCCTCGCCACGCACGTCATCGGACCCCTGCTGCTCACCGAGCTGTTGCGCACGAACCTCGCCGCCGCGGCGTCACCCCGGGTCGTGATCGTCTCGTCCGGTGGCATGTACTCCGCCCCGCTCGACGACTCGATCGGCGACGACATCGAGTACCGGGAAGGTGACTACGAGGGGGTACGCGCCTACGCCCGCACCAAGCGCATCCAGGTCACGCTGGCCGAGCAGCTCGCGGAGCGGTACGCCGCCGACGCCATCACGGTGCACAGCATGCATCCGGGCTGGGCCGACACCCCCGGCATCACCGAGTCGATGCCCCGGTTCGCGAAGGTCGCGGCACCGATCCTGCGCTCCGCGGAGCAGGGCGCCGACACGATCGTCTGGCTGACGGCCTCACCCGAGGCGACCCGGACGTCCGGAGAGTTCTGGAGCGACCGCCGCGCACGGCCGACGTACTACCTGCCCGGCAAGGCGGACGATCCGCGAGTTCGCCGCCGGGTGTGGGAGCACGTGTGCCGTGCCGCGGACGTCGACGACACCCTGGCCTGAGCTCAACCGGACACCGTGGCGTCGTCGATGACGGCACGCAGGGCAGCCACATGGTCCGCGAAGGCCTTACGTCCCCTGGACGTGAGCGTCAGCCACGTGGTGCGGCGGCCGTCGAGGACACCCTTGCGGACCGCCACGTAGCGCGCCTCGGTCAGGGCTGACACGTGCTTGGAGAGCACCGAGTCGCTGATCCCGAGCCGATCTCGCACCGTCGCGAACTGCGCCTCGTCGACCACCGACAGCATCGCGCACAACCGCAATCTCGCCGGGGCGTGGATCAGTGGGTCGATGCCGCTCAAGCGTCCGCTCCGTGCTCCGCACGATAGACCGTCATCCAGCGGCGACTCGTCACCACGAAGGCGACCAGCTGCACCGGCGCGAGCAGCAGTCCCAGCCACCACCAGCCGGCGGCGACGGCCGCCAGGGCCGCGGCGAACCCGAGGACCGCCTGGATCGCCGCGCCGACGAGCGTCACCCGCATCGTGCGACCCCTCCGCAGGCCCGACACCCAGGCCCCGTTGGCGTCACGGAACCGCCGCACCGACCAGCCGAGTGCCGCCATCGCGACGACGAGCAGAGCGACCCCGAGGATCGCGCGCCAGGTCGGCCCCCCGGCGAAGACGAGACCGACCGCGGCCACATTCAGCCCGGTGGCCGTACCCGCAGTCAGGTCGTAGCCGCGCGGTACGACGAGACTGCCCGCGAAGGCGCGCCGTGCCTCATCGATCGACGCGAGCTCGGAGGCGGCGTCGCTGCTGTCCGATGAAGTTTCCATACTGGAAAGCTACGCTTTACTTTCCAACTTGGCAAGTAGCGCTAGGCGGGATCCATCTCCGTCTGGCCCCACGGCGACCCGTAGCCGTCGCGGAGCAGATCGAGGAACGGGACGGCGTCGAAGGCCTCCGGCCCGAGCACCCCGGCGCCCGACCAGACGCCCGTGGCCAGGAGCTCCAGCGCGACGACCGGGTTGACCGCGGTCTGCCACACGACGCACTGGTGGCCGTACTCCTGCATCGACCAGTCGTTGTCGACGACGTGGTACAGGTACGTCGACCGCGGCAGGCCCTCCTTGTCCTTGCCCGTGACCCAGAGCCCAGCGCACGTCTTGCCGTGCATCTTGTCGCCGAGCGTCGCCGGATTGGGCAGGCACGCCGCGACGACGTCACGCGGCGAGACCGGGACGACCACCGGCCGGCCCCCGATGACGGCCGGGACGTTGACCTTCTCGGTCGAGTCGAGACCGAGCATGTGCAGCGTCTTGAGCACCTCGATGAACTCGCTGCCGAGCCCGTACTTGAAGGTCGCTCGCTTCGTCTCGATCCAGCGGGGCATGAGGAGCACCTCCTCGTGCTCGACGTTGACGCACTCGACCGGGCCGATGCCCTCCGGGAAGTCGAAGACCTCCGGCTCGCTGAACGGGGGCGTCGTGGTCCATTCGCCGTCCTGCCAGATGACGGGCGGGTTGAGGCACTCCTCGATCGTCGTCCAGATCGAGAACGACGGGGCGAAGTCGTAGCCGTCGACCGTCAGGTTGGCGCCGTCGCGGGTGCCGAGCTCGTCGATCTCGCTGAACAGGTGGTCCGCGGCGTAGCGGGCGAAGACGTCCGAGAGGCCCGGCTCGACCCCGATGCCGACGAGCGCCAGGCGTCCGGCCGACTCCCACTCCCCTGCCACGGCGAACTGCTCGTCGCCGAGCTTGACGCCGGTCAGGGCGTGCGGCTGCTCCGGGTGCGGCTTCGACAGGCTCATGGCCATGTCGAGGTAGTCGGCGTCGGCGGCGAACGCCCCCTCGAAGATCGGCATGACGAACCGGGGGTCGACCGCGTTCATGACGTGGGTCGCGCCGCAGGAGCGTGCCAGCGCCTCGACCGAGCCGGCGTCGGAGGCGTCGACCTGCGCTGCCGTGAAGCGCGGGTCCGACAGGACGTCGACCGCGCGCTCGGCGCTGGCGAGGGCGTAGTCGGCGACGACGACCGACTCGAAGAAGTCGCGGCGGGCGGCGATCGCGCAGAACGCCGATCCGACGCCACCCGCACCGATGAGCAGGATCTTCATGAGGGTCAGGCCTCCAGGTTGGTCATGACGTGCTTGATGCGGGTGTAGTCCTCGAGCCCGTACATCGACAGGTCCTTGCCGTAGCCCGAGTGCTTGAACCCGCCGTGCGGCATCTCCGCGACGATCGGGATGTGGGTGTTGATCCAGACGCAGCCGAAGTCGAGGCGCCGGGCCATCCGCATGGCGCGACCGTGATCCTTCGTCCAGACCGATGACGACAGTCCGTAGTCGACCCCGTTGGCCCAGCGGACGGCCTCGTCCTCGTCGCTGAACTGCTGCACCGTGATGATCGGGCCGAAGATCTCGTCCTGGCTCGCCCGGTCGTCCTGGCGCAGCCCCGACAGCACCGTCGGCTCGAAGAAGTAGCCGTCGCCGAGCCCGCGGACGCGCTGCCCACCGGCCTCGAGCGTGGCGTGGTCCGGCAGGTCGTCGATGAAGCTCCCGACGTGCGCCAGCTGGTTGGCGTTGTTGACCGGGCCCATGTCGACGTCGTCGTCCGGCATGCCGACCCGCGTCGCGCGCGCGGCCTCGGCCAGCGCGGCGGTGAAGTCGGCCGCGACGCGGGGATGCACCAGGACGCGCGTCGCCGCGGTGCAGTCCTGACCGGCGTTGAAGTAGCCCGCCCCGGCGATGCCCTCGGCCGCCGCGGCCAGGTCGGCGTCGTCGAACACCACGACGGGCGCCTTGCCGCCGAGCTCGAGGTGGGGCTTCTTGAGACCGGCGGCGGCCGCGGCGGCCACCTCCATGCCGGCCCGCACCGAGCCGGTGATCGCGACCATCTGCGGTGTCGGGTGCGACACCAGGGCCTTGCCGGTCTCACGATCGCCGCAGACGACGTTGAGGACGCCCGGCGGGAGGAACTCCTGGGCGATCTCGGCCAGCAGGGCGGTCGAGGCCGGCGTCGTGTCGCTCGGCTTGAGGACGATCGTGTTGCCCGCAGCCAGCGCCGGCGCGATCTTCCAGATCGCCATGACGAACGGATAGTTCCAGGGCGTGACCTGACCGACGACCCCGATCGGCTCGCGGCGGATCATCGACGTGTGACCCCGCAGGTACTCGCCGGCGGACTTTCCCTCCAGGACGCGGGCTGCCCCCGCGAAGAAGGTGAGGGCGTCCAGCGCCTGCCCGTGCAGCTCCTCGGTGAGCGTCAGCGCCTTCGGCTTGCCGGTGTCGCGAGCCTCGACGTCGACGATCTCCTCAGCGCGGGACTCGATGGCCGCGGCCAGGCCGAACAGCATCTTGGAGCGTTCGTACGGCGTCGTGTCGCGCCACGACTCGAAGGCGCGCGACGCCGCCGTGTACGCCCGGTCGACGTCCTCGGCGCCCGAGAGCGGGGCGGAGGCGTAGACGAGCCCCGTCGACGGGTCGGTGACGTCGTACGTCTGTCCACTGGCCGCCGGACGAAGCTCTCCGTCGATGACATTGGTGATGGGGCGGTTCATGGGCTCCATCCAACCCCAGCAGCGGTCCGGCGGCAACGGATTCTGAAGTAAACAATGGATGACACGACGAAATCCCTTGTCATCAGCGGGGGTGTCTCGTGATACTGGCATCATGAGCATCGATGACCTCGACCACCTGCAGGCGGCCGGCAAGCGGCACCTGTGGATGCACTTCTCCCGTCACGGCAGCTACGACGACTCCCACGACATCCCGATCATCACCAAGGGCGACGGGATGTACATCTGGGACGCCGCCGGCCGCAAGTATCTCGACGGGCTCGCCGGACTGTTCGTGGTGCAGGCGGGTCACGGCCGCGAGGAGCTCGCCGAGGCCGCCGCGAAGCAGGCGAAGGAGCTCGCCTTCTTCCCCCTGTGGACGTTCGCGCACCCCAACGCGATCCTGCTCGCCGAGCGCATCGCGTCGTACGCCCCGGGCGACCTGAACCGCGTCTTCTTCACCACGGGAGGTGGCGAGGCCGTCGAGACGGCGTGGAAGCTGGCGAAGCAGTACTTCAAGCTGACCGGCAAGCCGTCCAAGACCAAGGTCATCAGCCGACAGGTGGCCTATCACGGCACCCCGCACGGGGCCCTGTCGATCACCGGCATCCCGGCCATGAAGCGTGACTTCGAGCCGCTCGTGCCGTCGACGTCCCACGTGCCGAACACCAACTTCTACCGCGCCCCCGATTCGTCCCTCGGGGGCTTCTCGGGTGAGAAGGAGCAGCTGGAGGCCTTCGGCCGCTGGGCCGCCGACCGCATCGAGGACGCCATCCTCGCCGAGGGTGCCGACACCGTCGCGGCGGTGTTCCTCGAGCCCGTCCAGAACTCCGGCGGCTGCTTCCCACCGCCTCCGGGATACTTCCAGCGCGTCCGGGAGATCTGCGACGAGCACGACGTCCTGCTGGTGTCGGACGAGGTCATCTGCGCCTTCGGTCGCCTCGGCGAGATGTTCGGCGCCACGAAGTTCGACTACCAGCCCGACATGATCACCTGCGCGAAAGGCCTGACGTCCGGCTACTCGCCGCTCGGCGCGATGATCGCGTCCGACCGCCTGATGGAGCCGTTCCTGGACGGCAGCAACTCCTTCGCCCACGGCTACACCTTCGGCGGGCACCCCGTGTCGGCCGCCGTGGCGATGGCGAACCTGGACATCTTCGAGCGCGAGGACCTCAACGGCCACGTGCGCCGCAACGAGGGCGCGTTCCGGTCGACGCTGGAGAAGCTGCTCGATCTCGACCTGGTCGGCGACGTGCGTGGTGACGGCTACTTCTACGGCATCGAGCTGGTCAAGGACAAGGCCACCAAGGAGACGTTCAGCGACGTCGAGTCCGAGAAGCTCCTGCGCGGGTTCCTGTCGAAGGCCTTGTTCGACAACGGCCTGTACTGCCGCGCCGACGACCGCGGCGACCCCGTCATCCAGCTCGCCCCGCCGCTGATCGCCGACCAGTCCCACTTCGACGAGATCGAGCAGATCCTCCGCTCGGTGCTGACCGAGGCCCAGGGCCTGATCTAGCCCGGCGTCGGCGGTTTACCACGCTGGCAGGGGAAACGACGTCCGGGCGCGGGAAGCTTCCTGCGCCCGGACGACTCTTGCCCTGCCAGCGTGGTAAACCGCCACCGACCCGGCGCTACGCGGCGAGGGCCTTGCTCTGGCGGCGGCGGGCAACCTCGGCGGCCAGCACGATGGCGATGGAGATGAGGAACATCGCGGTACCGATGACGTTGACCTCCATCGGGACACCTCGCTGGTTGGCGCCCCACACGAACATCGGGAACGTCACCGACTGCCCCGCATTGAGGTTCGTGATGATGAAGTCGTCGAACGACAGCGAGAAGCTCAGCAGTGCCGCTCCGACGATGCCCGGGAGCACCAGCGGGAGGGTGACGCGCCAGAACGTCTGCGCCTCCGTCGCGTACAGGTCCATCGCGGCCTGCTCGAGGTTGTCGTCGAGCCCGGAGAGCCGGGCCTTGACCGTCACGATGACGAACGACAGGCAGAACATGATGTGCGCGATCAGGATCGTCCAGAAACCCAGCTGACCGCCGAAGCCGCTCGACACGAACAGGGCCAGGAGCGAGGAGCCCATGACGATCTCGGGCGACGCCATCGGCAGGAAGATGATCAGGTTCGCGGCGGACCGGCCGGCGAAGCGGTGACGCACCAGTGCGAAGGCGGCCAACGTGCCGAGGATCGTCGCGACGAGCGTCGCCAGCAGCGCGATCTGGATGCTCAACCACACCGACTCGCTCATGCCGGACGCCCAGCTGCCCGGGTGGAGCCAGTGGTCGAGGGTGAACTCCTGGAACTTGTAGACGTTCCTCGACTCCGAGCTGTCGTTGAAGCTCATCAGCACGACGATCGCGATCGGGACGAACGTGTACGCCAGCACCAGCAGGCCGAGCCCGAGGATCAGGTGCTGCCCCACCCACCGGCGTGCGCGAACCAGGGAGTTCATACCAGCTCCTCCGTCCCGGCAGTGCGGACGTAGACCAGCACCGCACCGACGATGATGACCATCAGCGTGACCGACAGGGCACCGGCGGCGGCGTAGTCGCCCTGCGCCGTGAACAGGTTCTGGATCACGTTGCCGACCATGCGGGTGTTGGTGTCGCCCAGCAGCTCGGCGTTGATGTAGTCACCGGCCGCCGGGATGAACGTCAGCAGCGTGCCGGCCACCACCCCGGGGAGCGACAACGGGAACGTGACCTTGAAGAAGCCGCGGATCGGCGAGGCGTACAGATCGCTCGACGCCTCGATCAGCCGGATGTCGACCTTCTCGAGGCTCGCGTAGAGCGGCAGCACCATGAAGGGCAGGAAGTTGTAGGTCAGGCCGGCGATGACCGCGAACGGAGTCGCCAGCAACCGGTCGTCGGTGCTCGTCAGGCCGATCAGGTTGAGCACGTTCGTCAGGTGGAGTGCCTGCGCGGTGTCGACCACCCAGCCGTCGTCCGCGAGGATCAGCTTCCACGACAGCGTCCGCAGCAGGAAGGACGTGAAGAACGGCGCGATGACCAGCACCAGCATGAGGTTCTTCCACCGCCCCGACTTGAAGGCAATGGCGTAGGCCAGGACGTAGCCGATGACCAGGCACAGGGCCGTGGCGCTGCCGGCGTAGAGCAACGAGCGCCCGATCTGCACCTTGTACTGGCCGATCGCGTCGGCGAAGTTCGCGACGTGCCAGGTCATCTCGTAGCCCGTCAGCACCGACCCGGCGGGGTCGTAGAGGCTGGCCGAGACCAGCGAGTAGAACGGGATGACGAAGAACAGCCCGAGCCAGATCGCGCCCGGCAGGATCAGCCAGTAGCCCGTCAGCTTGCGGCCACGCGGCTTGACCGCCGTCGTGTCGTGCGTCGAGACCGGAGGGACACCCGCGGTGGACGTCACTAGTCCTCCTCGATCCCGGCCTTGGCGTCCTGGCTCGCGTCGAGCAGGAAGGCGAACTCCGGACGCCACGAGACGTCGACCTTGGTGCCCACCGGGAGCATCGGGCGGGCGCCGGTGTTCTGCTCGAACACCATGAGCTCCTGCCCCCACGGCATCATGACGCGGTACTGGGTGCTGACGCCGACGAAGCTGACGTCGGTGATGTACCCGCCGGTGATGACGTCGCCCGGCGCGTCGATCGGCTGACCCGTCTCGGCGATCAGGACCTTCTCCGGACGGATGCCGAGCCAGCCCTCGCCGGAGTCGGAGTGGGCCCGCTCCCCCCGCACCGAGGCCAGCGACCCCTGCACGCGCACCGTGACCCGGTCGCCGTCGCGGCCCTCGATCTGCCCGGCGATGAGGTTCGACTGGCCCAGGAAGTTGGCGACGAACGTCGTGCGGGGGTTCTCGTACAGCTCGCTGGGTGCGCCCATCTGCTCGATGACGCCCTGGTTCATGACCGCGACCGTGTCGGCCATCGTCATGGCCTCCTCCTGGTCGTGCGTCACGTGGACGAAGGTCAGGCCGACCTCGGTCTGGATGCGCTTGAGCTCCAGCTGCATGCCGCGCCGCAGCTTCAGGTCGAGCGCACCGAGCGGCTCGTCGAGCAGCAGCACCTCGGGCTTGTTGATCAGCGCGCGGGCCAGCGCGACGCGCTGCTGCTGCCCGCCGGAGAGCTGGTTCGGCTTCTTGTGCGCCTGCGAGGTCAGCTCGACGAGGTCGAGCATGTCGGCGACCTGCTGCTTGACGTCCTTGACGCCGCGACGCTTGAGCCCGAACGCCACGTTGTCGGCGATCGAGAGGTGCGGGAACAGCGCATAGCTCTGGAAGACCGTGTTCACGGGCCGCTTGTAGGGCTTCTCGTACGTCACCTCGGTGTCGCCGAGGTGGATGGTGCCCGAGGTCGGGGTGTCGAGACCCGCGACCATGCGCAGCGTCGTGGTCTTGCCACAGCCCGACGGCCCGAGCAATGCGAAGAACTGGCCCTGGGGAACGACCAGGTCGAGCGACTTCACCGCCGTGAAGGTCGCGAACTCCTTGGTCAGCTTCGAGAGGCGGAGGTCGCGAGAGCCCGACCGCACAGAGGACGTCGTCGCCTCAGCTGCTTGTGACATCGGCAAAATCCTTCTGGTAGTCGCGCATCTTGGCCTCGTCGAGGGCCATGAAACGGCGGGTCTTGGCAAGCGTCTCGCTGCTGGGGAAGATCAGGTCGTTCTCGACCTGCTCCGGGTCGACCTCCTCCATGGCCTCCTGCGCGCCCTTCACGGGGCAGATGTAGCTGTTGTACGCCGCGAGCTTCGCGGCCACCTCGGGCTGGTAGTAGTAGTCGATCCACCTCTCGGCGTTGGCCTGGTGGGTCGCGAGGTTGGGCACCAGCATGTTGTCGGCCCAGATCATGATGCCCTCCTCCGGCGGTATCCACACGAGGTTCTCGTCGCCGGAGTTCGCGATGTCGCCGGACCACGCCTCACACGCGACGATGTTGCCGGCGGCGAGGTCCTGCACGTAGGAGTTGCCGGTGAACGATCGCACCTGCCCGTCGTCGCGAGCCTTGCGGAGCCGGTCGATGGCGTTCTGCCACTCGTCGTCGGTGAAGTCGTCGGGGCTCACGCCGGCCACCATCAGCATCAGGCCCATCGTGTCCTGCATCTCGGTCAGCATGGAGATGCGGCCCTTGAGGTCCTTGCGGGTCAACAGCTCCTCGAACGACTTGATCTCGCCGACCTTGGCCTTGTTGTACGCGATGCCGGTCAGTCCGCTCTGCCACGGCGCCGAGTACTCGCGCTTCGGGTCCCAGGCAGGCGCCTTCAGCGAGTCGATGATGTTGGCGTGCAGGTTCGGCACGTTGGCGGCATCGAGCTTCTGGATCCAGCCGACCTGGATCATCCGCGCGGCCATCCAGTCGGTCAGCGCGAACAGGTCACGCTTGGACGAGCTGCACGAACCCAGCTGGTTGGACACCTTGGCGAAGAACTCGTTGTTGTCGTTGACGTCCGCGGTGTAGCGGACGTCGATGCCCGTGTCGCGCTCGAACTGCGTCAGCGTCGAGACGTAGTCGCCGTCGTCCTCATCGATGTACTCGACCCAGTTGGAGATCACCAGCCGCTTCTGCGTGTCCGAGACATCCTCGGCGAAGCACTTCTCGGGATCCTGCTCGCGATCAGGGGTGTCGAACCGGGTGAGCGCGAGCGCACTCACACCGAGCGCCGCCATCCCGCCGACTCCCTTGAGCATCGTCCGCCGTCGGACAGCTGCCATGCGTCACCCTCACTTCCCCTGTTTCCACGAATCCTCGCAAGATCGCGGGGCCAGCACAAGGGATTCCGCCGTTAAGAGTGTGTTTCGCTCACGAAACCGTCGCCCTGTGCGGACCGAATCGAATGTTGCGACCCGCCGGCGTGCTGCACAATGTTCCCCATGACCGACCGCACCGCACCGGGCCCCCGGGGGCAGAGCCTCGACGAGACCGCCAAGCGCATCATCGAGCTGCTGCAGGACGACGGCCGTCTGTCCTACTCCGCGATCGCCAAGGAGGTCGGCCTGTCCGAGGCTGCCGTGCGTCATCGCGTGCAGAAGCTCATCGACAGCGGCGTGATGCAGGTCGTCGCCGTGACCGATCCCCTGCAGATGGGCTTCGCCCGCCAGGCCATGATCGGCATCAAGGTCAACGGCAACGTCCGCGAGGTCGCGGCCGAGCTCGCGCGCATGGACCAGCTCGACTACATCGTCATCACGACGGGACGATTCGACATCCTCGCCGAGATCGTCGCCGAGAGCGACGACGAGCTGCTCGACGTCGTCTCCGCACAGGTCAGCACGCTCGACCGGGTCGTGACGACCGAGACGTTCGTCTACCTGCGACTCGAGAAGCAGACATACGCCTGGGGCGTTCGGTAGCGGCTCGTCCCTCGCCGCTCCCCCGCGACTTCGTCGCGGCCGGACGCCTGCCTTCGCTCGCTGCGCTGGCTCGGCCCATGGCCGGGCTCTGCCTTCGCTCGCTCGGCCGGTGGTCGGGCGCCGTTTTTCAGGCGGGGTGGATGGTTCCGCCGGTTTCCAGGGTGGTGAAGATCTCGGGGTACGCCTGTCGCAGCTGGGCTTCGTAGCCTTCGGGGTCGTGCTCGGGGGCGGTGAGCGGCTCGGTGCGTCCCGCGTGGTCGAGCACGTCCCACGCGACCTCGGTGTTCGGGGCGTGCAGGACGGGCGGCGTGCCCACCAGGCGGAAGTCGCCTGTCTCGGCCGGCAGGGCACCGATGCGCGCGCACGCCAGCACCGCGGTGACGAGCTCACGTCCGTGCAGGTGGTCCAGCACGACGGACGTGCCGGCCTCGATGCCCATGTGGTGCAGCCCTGCAGCGATGCACGCCGACTCGTGCAGCAGCTGCGCGTACGACACCGTGCCCCGTGCGTCGGCGACGGCGAGGTCGTCAGCCAGGCCGGAGACCACCTGCCGGTCGAGGACGCGGAAGACGAGGCTGTCCATCAGACGCCCCTGAAGACGGGGGCGCGCTTCTCGAGCCGGGCCTCGGCGGCCTCCTGGACGTCGGCACTGGCCCACACCGCCGCGAAGCTCTTGGCGATCGCTTCATCGTCCTCGCGTGACCCGTTGAGCACCAGCTTGTTGTGCGCCAGCGTGAGCGGGGCGAAGGTCGCGATCTCGTGCGCCCACGCGATCGCGTCGGCCGGCGTGCCGGCGCGGTCGGCCAGCCCGCACGCCAGCGCGGCGTCGCGGTCGAGCGACTCCGCCGCCAGCATGAGGCGGCGGGCCGGGCCCATGCCCGCCAGCTTGCCCAAGGTGCGGATGGTCCAGGCGTCGACCGCCATGCCGTTGCGGGCCGTGGGCACCGCGAACCGGGCCGTCTCGTCCGCGACCCGCAGGTCGCACGCCATCGCGAGCTGGGTTCCCGCGCCGATCGCGGGCCCGTTGACCGCGGCGATGATCGGGACCGGCAGCTTCGTCAGGTGGTGCAGCATGGCGTAGAGCGCGTCGAGGAACTCCGACCCGTACACGCCGCCGAGATCTGCGCCGGCGCAGAAAGCCGTCCCCTGGCCGGTCACGACGATGACCCGGGCCCCGTCGGCGACGGCATCGTCGGCCGCCGCGTGGATCGCGCGGCAGAGCTCGAGATTCAGCGCATTGCGACGGTCCTCGCGCTGCAGCTCGAGCACTACGACGTCGGCGTCGCGGGAAATGGCGATCATAGGTCTCCTCGATGTCTCCCTCAAGCTATCGCCGTCGGACGTCCCACCGCTCACCCGGCTCGTCCCGACGGTCACAGCAGCGACTCGAGCAGCTGGGCCACGGCGTCGTCGTCGTTGGAGGCGAGGACGTTGCCGGCGGTGGCCAGCACATCGGGGTGGGCGTTGGCGACGGCGAAGGAGCGGCCGGCCCACGTGAGCATCGGGAGGTCGTTGGGCATGTCGCCGCAGGCCCACACCTCGGCCGCGTGGATGCCCTGGTCATCGCACCACCGGGCCAGACCGGTCGCCTTGGTGACGCCGGAGGCCGTCATCTCGGCCAGCCCGGCGGCACCGGAGTACCCGAGCTCGAGCCGCCCGTCGATCAGCGTCGTGACCCGCACGATGAAGTCGGCGGGGTCGGAGCCAGGTGATCGCGCCAGCAGCTTGCCGACCGGCGTCGCCGTGATCTCCTCGAACGACCCGACGACGTGATCGTCGGCGTGCTCCTGCCCGTAGGTGTAGTGCGGCTCCGCGCCCATGCCGTCAGCCCGCTCCACCGCGAACGCGATGTCCGGGACGGCCTCGCGCAGATCGGCGACGACGGCCGCCATCGCCACGTCGTCGTGGCTCCGCGAGGTCACCACCTCGCGCGCTGCGACGTCGTAGACGAAGGCACCGTTCCCGCAGATCGCGATGCCGTGGCCGCCCACCGCATCGGCGAGCTCGTCGAGCCATCGCGGCGGGCGGGCCGTCACGAACAGCGTCGTGATCCCGGCGTCCTCGGCGGCCGCGATGGCCTCGCGGCTGCGGGACGACAACGTGCCGTCGCTGCGCAACAGCGTGCCGTCCAGATCAGTGGCGACGACGCGGGGACGCGAGGTCATCAGAACTCGGTCGCGGCCAGCTGCCCGCAGGCACCGTCGATGTCGCTGCCGCGGGTGTCGCGCACCGTCGTGGGGATGCCCTTGGCGATGAGCCGGCGGACGAACTCGCGCTCGTCCTCGGGCCGCGACGCCGTCCACATGGAGCCGGGCGTCGGATTGAGCGGGA
This sequence comes from Aeromicrobium sp., assembly GCA_025965435.1. Lineage (GTDB taxonomy): Bacteria > Actinomycetota > Actinomycetes > Propionibacteriales > Nocardioidaceae > Aeromicrobium. The sequence goes on along the minus strand of JAOPWZ010000124.1, from coordinate 175 downwards.
TCAGGTTGACGTGGACCCAGCCCCAGTCGCCGTACGACTGCAGGACGTCGCCCAGCAGGTCGGCCCGCCACGCCTGGTCGTTGATGTCCTTGATCATGGCGTACTCGATCGAGACGCGACGCTTGGTCTTGTGGGCGTACTCCCACGCCGCCTCGACCGCCTCGTGCACCGACCA
>JAOPWZ010000118.1 GCA_025965435.1 Aeromicrobium sp. | reverse complement strand
GCACCGGCCGGCGTTGGATCGCGTCGATCATGGCGACGAAGACGATCGGCATCAGCACGAGCGAGTAGTGCCACTCGGTGCCCCAGTAGAACGGCACGTCGCCGCCGAAGCGCCAGACGAAGGTCGGCACGACCAGCAGGATCCACGGTGACCCCAGCGCCGCGAAGCCGGTGATGGCGACCGTCAACAGCAGGGTCGCGAGCTTGCGGTCGGCGCTGTCGAACAGGGTCGCGACGATGCCGCGCTCGCCGCCGAACGTCGACGCGTACGCGTACGAGCCACCGGCGTTGAATCCGGGCAGCACAACCACCAGGATCACCGCCATCGCCAGGAGAGCGCCGACGGCGAGCGCCACGCCGCGCCGCCGCTCCCCCGCCAGCCACAGCACCCCGCCGATGACGGCCACTGTCAGGCCGAGGTCCTCCTTGACCAGCAGGAGCGGCACCGACCACAGCACGACCCGGTCGAAGCGGCGGTCGACGTAGGCCGCGCCGGCCAGCGCCAGCAGCGGGGCAGCGAACGCGACCTCGTGGAAGTCGGCCTCGACCGCCGACTGCACGCCGAACGAGAGCGCGTACGCGACCCCGATCGCGATGCCGATCAACGTGCCCAGCGTCCGCATCGCCAGCACGGCGATGACGTGGACCGAGATCGCGATGAGCACGACCTGCGCCAGCAGGATCGTCTGCGCCGACTGGAACATCCGGTAGAACGGGGCGACGAGCGCCGTCACGGGCGAGAAGTGGTCACCCAGGATGTTGAATCCCGGCCCCTTGATGTCGACGATCGGTGCGCCCAGCCCGGCATAGCTCTTGATCGCCTGCTCGAAGATCGCGTTGTCGAACGAGCCGACCGCGAAGTGCTCGAAGCGCAGCAGCGTGACCACCGCGTAGACGACGGCGCTCGCGACGGCAACGGCCGCGGCGATGCCGTGCTGTGCGCGGGTGGCCCTCATTGCGGGAGCGTGAGGTTCTCACCCGTCTGCGGGTCGAACACGTGGATCCGGTGGCGAGGGATGACGACCCGGATGGACATCCCGGCGGCCAGGACACTGTCGGCGGGCAGCTGTGCCACGAGGAAGCTCTGGAACAGGTCGAACTCCAGCAGGTCCTCCACCTCGCCGATGAGGGCCTCGACCTCAGGAGCGAGGTCGTAGCCCAGGTAGGCCAGCTGACGGCTGCCGCGCCACTCGAGGTCGTCGATGCGGGTCGTGAACTCGACCCGGTCGGTCACGGCCCCGCCCTCCGTGCCCGTCGCGTCGTGGCAGTGCTCGGGACGGATGCCCGCGACGACGACGCTGCGATCGCCGATGCGATCGATCAGCGGCTGGTCGAGCCGCATCGTGCCCAGCGGCAACACGAGCTGCTGCCCGTCCGGGACGGCCGGCACGAGGTTCATCGGCGGTGAGCCGAGGTAGCCGGCGACGAACATGTCGGCGGGACGGTCGTACAGCTCGCGGGGCGTGCCGATCTGGTGGATGAATCCCTGGTGCATCACCGCGACCCGGTCGGCCGTGCTGAGCGCCTCCTCGACATTGTTCGTCGTGAAGATCGAGGTCCGCGACGCCTCCTGCTGGCGCTGGATCGTCACGGAGCGGACATGCGTCCGGACCCGCTCGGACTGCGCCGTGAAGGGGGCGTCGAACAGGTAGACGTTGGCGTCCCGGACGAGCGAGCGGCCGAGGGCGACCCGCTGCCGTTGGGCCTCGTCGAGCTCGGCCGGTCGCAGCTCGAGCAGGTCGGTCAGGGCCAGCAGCTCGGCGACCTCGTCGATACGGTCGGACAGCGCGTCCTTGTCGTACCCCTTGCGCAGGATCGAGGAGAACGCGAGGTTGTCGAAGACGTCCAGGTGCGGGTGCAGCTCGAAGTCCTCGAACACCATCGCGACGTCGCGGCCCCGCGCGTCCACGGCGTTGACGACGATGTCGTCGAGCAGCACGTCACCCGACGACTGCTCCTCCAGTCCCACGATCGTGCGCAGCAGGCGGGTCTTTCCGGCGCCGGCCGGGCCGGTGATCGCGAGCGTCGTGCCGTCGGGGACGGTCAGGCTGATGTCGTCGAGCAGCGGACGGTCACCGGCGCCGTCGGTCGTGAGGTTTCGCAGTTCGATCGAGGTCATCGGTAGGACCTTCCGAGGAGGTGGTTGATCCGGCGCGGGACCACGAGCAGGAGGACAAGAGGCAGGACGAGCCACAGCAGGCCCGCCGCCGCGATGGCGCCGGAGCCGTCGACCCGTCCGGTCGCGAGCATCAGCGTCGCCGGCAGCGGGAGGCTCGGACGGTCGGGGGCCAGCCCGGCACCGAGCGCGAAGTCGTTGCAGGCCACCACGAAGACCAGCAGGGACGCCACGGCGACGCCGGGTCCGAGGTGCGGCAGGGCGAACCGGCGCAGCACCTGCCCCCGCGTGGCGCCGTCGGCGTGCACGGCGTCGAGCAGCCTCCACGGCACGTCGCGCAGGACCGTGACGCACAGCCAGATCGCGAGCGGCAGCGTCACCACCAGCGTCGGGAGCACGAGGGCCAGCCGCGACCCGTACACGTCGAAGGCGATGAGCTGAGCGGCGAACGGGCCGGTCAGCGCGACGACGGGCACCAGCAGGGCCGCGAGCACCAGGCCGTAGACGTACCGGCGCCCGGGGGCGGACAGCCGCACCAAGGCGTACGCCGCCGAGACCGCGAGCGGCATCGCCACCAGGGTGGCCAGCGCCGCCACGAGCAGCGACGTGCCGGCCGCGTCGCGCAGGGTGTCCGACGAGATCGCACCGTCGAATGCCGCCCACGTGACGTCCTGCGGCCACAGCGTCCGGGGCGTCTCACCCGCAGGGGCCGTCGCGACCCGGAACGTCCACAGCAGCGGGACGAGCGTGAACACCGTGAACACCTCACCGCCCAGGACGGCCCAGAACGACACGGGACGAGCGGTGTCGGCGAACAGCACGCCGAGGGCGCCGGTGGCCATCAGGACCACCGACACGGCGATCCACAGCCACAGGTCCGGCCTGGCGACCATCAAGATCCCGTAGTTGCCGAGTCCGAACCCCAGCGCGAACGACACCGCAGAGGCCCACAGACGCGAGGGCACCGAAGGCGTCACAGGACTCTCCTCACGCGCAGCACGGGCACCAGGACCGCCGCCAGCAGGGCCGCCAGGAGCAGCAGCAGGACCGACATCGTCGCGCCGAGACCGAGCTCGAAGGAATTGAATGTCGCGTCCCAGACCAGGAAGGGGGCCGTGCGGATCGCCGCCCCGGGCTCGTCGACCAGCAGCGGTCCCTCGAGCAGTCGGAGGGTGTCGAGGGCACGGTACGTCGCCGCGACGGCGATCGCTGGTCCTGCCGCCGGCAGCACGACCCGGGTGAAACGCTGCCGGGCCGTCGCGCCGTCCGCCACGGCCGATGCCATCAGGCGCGGCGACACGCGGCGCAGGCCGGCCAGGATGATGAGCGCCGTGATGCCGGTGCCGCGCCACGCCTCGCCGACCGTGACGGCGACCAGCGAGCCGAACGGCCCGGTGTCGTCGAGCCGGAACCAGTCCGCCGCGAATCCGGTCGTGACGGCGTCCCGCCACATCACCGCCGACACCACCGCCAGCAGCCCGAAGGGTAGCAGCACCAGCACACGGGTGACGGGCCAGACGGCGCCGAGCCGCTGGAGCGCGGCGGCGAACGCCAGGCCGAGCACGAGCTGGAAGGCCACGACGAGCACGACGATGACGAGGGTCGCCGCGATGGCCAGCCACCAGGTGCGGCTGGACAGGACGTCGGCGTAGTTGTCGAGACCGACGAATGTGCGGTCATCCGCACCGGTCAGGGAGGTCGTCGACAGCGACGTCCACACGGCGCGACCGATCGGCCACACCGTCACCAGCAGCAGGGCCACGACGGCGGGTGCGAGCCAGCGCCACGCCCTCATCGCAGCTCACCCCGGATCGCGGCCTCGACCTCGGGCTGCGAGACGACCGGCGTGGTGTCCTGGTTGACGTCACGCCGCCAGGTCTCGTCGATCGCGTCGACCACCCGTGACCAGTAGGGCGTGGGCGGGATCGTGACGCCCGTGGTGACGGCGGCCTTCGCGACGGCGGCGCTGCGGAAGGCCGTCGCCACCGCGGGGTCGTCGAGCGTCGAGAGCCGGCTCGCGGTGTGCTGCGCACCCGTCACGAGCAGCTGGAGGGCGGGCGGGGACGTCAGGCAGGCGATCGCGGCGAACGCCTCGTCGCGGTCGTCGGCGTTGGCCGGGACGGCCAGTCCGACGCCGGACAGGGGTGCAACGCCGGTGTTGCCGACGGCCGGGTAGCCCGTCGCCGACATGTCGGCCTGCACCGCGGCGAGCGCGGGATCAGCGATGGCCGAGGTGGAGGCGAGCAGGAAGCCGCCGCTGGGTCCGGCGAAGCGGGCGGCGGCATCGGCCGACGGGCCCGGGCCGACGCCGGCCTGGTGGTAGAGCTCGACGATCGAGGCGGCGGCACGCCCCGCGTCCGAGTCGAGGCCGACCTTCGCCGAGCGGCCGGCACCGGTCAGGAGGCTGCCCCCGGCGCCCGCGACCAGGGCGTTGACCCACTCGGACAGGCCGCTGCCGTCACGGTCCTCGATCTCGACCGTGACGCCGAGCCGCTGGGCGCCGGCGACGAGATCGTCCCAGCTGATCGGCTTCGTGGTGTCGAGCCCGGCTCGTTCGGCGGTGTTGCCCCGGAACCAGAGCACCTGCGGGTCGAGGAACCACGGGACGGCGACGAGCCGCTCGTCGTGCGTCGCGGCAGCCAGCGCCGGCGGGACGATGCCGTCAGCAGCGGGTGCCGCCTGCGCCGCCGGCACCGGTGCCAGGAAGCCGGCTGCGGCGAACTCCGTCGTCCAGGCCGAGTCGAGGCTCAGCAGGTCGATCGAGGAGTCCTTCGCCAGCAGGCGACGGACGAGCAGCGCGTGCCGGTCGGTGACGTCGGTCGGCAGCTGCTCGACCTTGATCGTGAACTTGCCGGCCGCCTCGTCCGTGCAGGTCGCGGCGAGCGCCTTGCTGTCCAGCCGGTCGGGGCCGACGTACCAGGAGACCTCGGGGATGTCGGAGGCAGCGCCGTCGCTCGACGAACCACAGGCCCCTACGGCGCACATCGACAGAGCGGTGACCACGCCCGCCGCGCGACGCTGCCACCGTGACGCGGGTCTCCCTGGTGCCATCACGGGCGCAACTTTGCCACAGAAGCGGGCCCGTCCCGGGACAACCACCCCGTTGTCCGGAACGGGCCCTCTGCTGCGTGGTGCGGCGTCAGCTCACAGCGAGATGTCCTCCAGCATCTCGGTGACCAGCGCGGCGACCGGCGAGCGCTCCGACCGGGTCAGCGTGATGTGGGAGAACAGCGGATGGCCCTTGAGCTTCTCGACCACCGCGACGACCCCGTCGTGGCGGCCGACCCGCAGGTTGTCGCGCTGCGCGACGTCGTGCGTCAGGACGACCTTGGAGTTGGTGCCGATGCGCGAGAGCACCGTCAGGAGCACGTTGCGCTCCAGCGACTGCGCCTCGTCGACGATGACGAAGGAGTCGTGCAGCGAGCGTCCGCGGATGTGGGTCAGCGGCAGCACCTCGAGCATGCCGCGGTCGAGGATCTCCTCGACGACGGCCTGGGAGGCGACTGCGCCGAGCGTGTCGAACACCGCCTGGCCCCAGGGCCCCATCTTCTCGGACTCGCTGCCCGGCAGGTAGCCGAGCTCCTGCCCGCCGACGGCGTACAACGGCCGGAAGATCACGACCTTCTTGTGCTGGCCGCGCTCCATCGTGGCCTCGAGGCCGGCGCACAGGGCCATCGCCGACTTGCCGGTGCCGGCGCGACCGCCGAGCGAGACGATGCCGACGTCGGGATCGAGCAGCAGGTCCAAGGCGATGCGCTGCTCCGCGGAGCGTCCGTGGATCCCGAATGCGTCGCGGTCGCCCCGGACGAGCTGGACCTGCTTGTCGGCCGTCACCCGGCCGAGGCCGCTGCCCTTGTCCGACACCAGCACGAGGCCGGTGTGGCACGGCAGCTCGCGTGCCTCCGGCAGGTCCAGCATCCCCGACTCGTACAGGATGTCGAGATCGACGCTCTCGATCTCGAGCTCGCGCATGCCGGTCCAGCCCGACTCCTGCGCGAGCTCGGCGCGGTACTCCTCCGCGACCAGCCCGACGGCCGAGGCCTTGACCCGCATCGGCAGGTCCTTGGAGACGATCGTGACGTCGAGCCCCTCGTTGGCGAGGTTGCGGGCGACGGACAGGATGCGCGTGTCGTTGTTGCCGAGGCGGAAGCCCGACGGGAGGGACGAGGGGTCGGTGTGGTTGAGCTCGACCCGGATCGTGCCTCCGACGTCACCGATCGGCAGCGGGACGTCGAGGGTGCCGTGCAGCACCCGGAGGTCGTCGAGGAAGCGCAGCGCGCTGCGGGCGAAGTAGCCGAGCTCGGGGTCGTGCCGCTTGCCCTCCAGCTCGGTGATCACGACGATCGGGATGACCACCTCGTGCTCGGCGAACCGGTGGACGGCGTTGGGGTCCGCGAGCAGGACACTGGTGTCCAGGACGTACGTGCGGCGGGTTGAGCTCGGACTCTGCGAGGTGCGCGATGCGGCCACAGCTGTCTCCTCTGGCGGGTCCGCGCGCGCCTGCGCCGGCCCTACTCGTGGGTAAGGAATCCGGGCTCAGGCGCGAGCGTCAACACACGACGAACGTAAGACTGCGACACGCCGTTTTCCGGGACGACACGCAGGCTCGTTTGTGACATCCGCGTGAACGCTGAGGAGTCACGCAGGCCCGCCGACGAGTCACGGAGACCCACCCACGAGTCACGTGGGCCCGCTGACGAGTCGCGCGGACCCGCCCACGAGTCACGTAGGCCTGCTGACGAGTCGCGCGGACCCGCCCACGAGTCACCTAGTGCGGGCCTGCGTGACTCCTCACCGGGCGTACGCGACTCCTCGCCGGGCGTGCGTGACTCGTCGCCGGGCGTGCGTGACTCGTCGGCGGTCCTACGCGCCGAAGCGGCGCTCTCGGGCGGCGTAGGAACGCATGGCGCGCAGGAGGTCGACGTGGCGGAAGGCGGGCCAGAGGACGTCGCTGAAGTAGAACTCGGAGTGGACGCTCTGCCACAGCAGGAATCCGGAGAGCCGCTGCTCCCCCGACGTGCGGATGACGAGGTCGGGATCGGGTTGTCCGCGGGTGTAGAGGTGCTCGGCGATGTGGTCGACCTCGAGCGTCGTGGCGACGTCGGCGAGCGAACGTCCCTTCGATGCCTGGTCGAGCAGCAGGGAGCGCATCGCGTCGGTGAGCTCCTGGCGTCCGCCGTAGCCGACGCAGATGTTGACGCGCATGCCCTCGACCCCGGTCGTGGAGTCGGCCAGGTGCTTCATGCGCGCCGCCGACTCGGCCGGGAGCATGTCGAGGTTGCCCATGACCGCGAGCGACCAACGCTCCTCGGCGGCCAGGCGCTCCATCAGGGACTCGATGGCGGCGAGGATGCTGGCGACCTCTGCCGCCGGTCGCTGCAGGTTGTCGGTGGACAGCAGCCACAGGGTGACGATCTCGACGCCGAGCTCGTCGCACCAGTGCGCGAACTCCGAGATCTTGTCGGCGCCGGCCTGATAGCCTGCCTCGAACTTCGCACCGCCACGCTTGGCCCAGCGACGGTTGCCGTCGACGATCGCCCCGACGTGGTGCGGGAGCCGGGCGGGGTCGAGACGCTTCGCGAGGCGTCGCTCGTACACGCCGTACGCGAGATCGCTGACTCCCATGCGCAGAGCCTATCGCTCACCCCGGCGGGGACGAGAGGTCACCGGGCCCCAGCACCCCCCTGCCCGTACGCTTGGAGCATGAGCACCGACAGTCACGAAGGCGTGGTCCACGAGGCGTCCGAACGCCTTCGCGACACCGTCGACGAGATGAAACCCAAGCTCCGCGGATGGCTCCACGCCGTCACGGTGCCGTTGGCCTTCTTCGCCTTCATCGTGATGCTCGTGATCGCCGACGACATCGTCGTCCGTACCGGCGTGGCGGTCTTCATGGTCAGCGCGATGCTGCTGTTCGGCGTCAGCGCGGTCTATCACCGTGGCACCTGGAACACCCGGCTCACGGGCTTCTGGAAACGCTTCGACCACGCCAACATCTTCTTGCTGATCGCCGGGTCCTACACCCCGTTCTCGCTGCTCCTGCTGACGCCCAAGCACGCCACGATCATGCTGACGCTGGTGTGGGGCGGAGCCCTGCTCGGCGTGATCTTCAAGATCTTCTGGATCGGTGCGCCGCGCTGGCTCTATGTGCCGCTCTACCTGCTGCTCGGCTGGGCCGCGGTGCTCTACTTCCCCGAGTTCGTCGACAACTCGTCGACCGCCGTCATGGTGATGCTCGTGGGCGGCGGGGTGCTGTACTCGCTGGGCGCGGTGGTCTACGGCTTCAAGTGGCCGAATCCCTCACCGACGTTCTTCGGCTTCCACGAGATCTTTCACGCCTTCACGATCGCGGCGTTCATCGTCCACTACATCGGCGTGAGCCTGCTGGCGTACCAGCAGCACTAGGACGTGCCGAGGGCGACGAGCTCGTCCACCGTGGTGACAGGGCGACGGCACACGAAGCCCTCGCAGACGTAGGCCGACGCCCGACCGTCGACCAGCTCGCGCTGCTCGAACAGCGGAATCGCCAGCCCGACCTCGCCGGCGACGACCACGGCGCCGGGTGACGCCAGGCTGAGCGCGGCACGGTGCAGGTCGACCCGCTCCTCGGGGCGGCCGACGACGGCGATCTCCAACGGCCCGGCGAGGACGGCCTCGGCGGCGGCCAACGTCCACCCCGCGAACCGCGGAGCGCCCGTCGCGATGGTCGCGGCGGACGTGATGCCCGACTCCGCCGCCGCGCGGTAGCCGTGCTCCCCCGTGATCGCCGCGAACGCGATCAGCGCGTGGACGGCCGCCGAGGTGCCGGACGGGTAGGCGTTGTCCGAGGCGTCCTTCGGCCGCACGACCAGGGCCTCGGCGTCGTCGGCGGTGTCGAAGAAGCCGCCCTCGGGATCGGCGAAGTGGTCGACGACCCGGTCGAGCAGCAGCCGCGCCCGGTCGAGCCAGGTCGCGTCACCGGTGACGCCCAGCACCGACACGAAGCTCTCCGCGACGGTGCCGTGGTCCTCCAGCACGGCGGTGTTCGACCCGGCGACGCCGTCGCGGGACGTACGGACGAAGTCGCCGTCGATCCCGTGGACGTCGACGAGCAGCTGGGCCGCGGCGACCGCGGCAGCCGTGAAGTCGGGCTCGTCGAGCAGCACCCCGGCCTCGGCGAGGGCCGAGATCGCCAGGCCGTTCCAGGACGCGACGATCTTGTCGTCCCGCGCCGG
>JAOPWZ010000048.1 GCA_025965435.1 Aeromicrobium sp. | reverse complement strand
GCCCGTCCGCTCACGGTCTGAGCTTGGCCCCTTGAGCCTGGACTCCGCCCCTTGAGCCTGTCGAAAGGTCGCCCCTTGAGCCTGTCGAAAGGGCCTGAAACTCGGCCCCTTGAGCTTGTCGAAAGGGCCTCCTTTCGACAGGCTCGAGGAGCCACCGGGTGAATTTGTTGCCTCGAACCACTAAGTGACTCGTCGGTATGCCCGGCACTGGCATAGGCTCATGGGGTGAGAAGAGCGAAGATCGTCTGCACCCTGGGTCCGGCCGTCGGAAACGCCTACAAGATCCTCAAGCTGGCCGAAGCGGGCATGGACGTTGCCCGGCTCAACATGAGCCACGGCGACCAGGCCGACCACGAGCAGAACTACGCGTGGGTGCGCGAGGCGGCCGCGACGACCGGCAAGGCCATCGCGACGCTGGCCGATCTGCAGGGACCCAAGATCCGGCTCGGACGCTTCGCCGACGGCCCCGTGCACCTCGATGCCGGCGCGACGTTCACGATCACGACCGACGACATCCAAGGTGACGTCGCCCGCTGCTCCACGACCTACAAGGGCCTGCCCGGCGACGTCAGCCCCGGCGACGAGATCCTCATCGACGACGGCCGCATGCGCCTGCGGGCCGTCGAGGTCACCGCGACCGACGTGACCTGCCTGGTCGAGACCAGCGGACCGGTCAGCAACAACAAGGGCATCAACCTGCCCGGCGTCATGGTCAGCGTCCCGGCGATGAGCGAGAAGGACATCGACGACCTGCGGTTCGCGCTGCGCCTCGGCGTCGACTTCATCGCGCTGTCGTTCGTGCGGTCGGCCGACGACTACGACGACGTCCGCAAGATCATGGACGAAGAGGGCATCGTCCGTCCGGTCATCGCCAAGATCGAGAAGCCGCAGGCGGTCGACAACCTCGACGGCATCATGGACGCCTTCGACGGGGTCATGGTCGCGCGCGGCGACCTCGGCGTCGAGCTTCCCCTCGAGGACGTCCCGATCGTCCAGAAGCTCATCGTGGAGAAGGCCCGCCGCAACGCCAAGCCGGTCATCGTCGCGACCCAGATGCTGGAGTCGATGATCTCCTCGCCGCGGCCCACCCGCGCCGAGGCGTCCGATGTCGCCAACGCCGTGCTCGACGGTGCCGACGCCGTGATGCTGTCGGGCGAGACCAGCGTGGGGGAGTACCCCATCCACACGGTGCACACGATGGCGCGCATCATCGAGTCGACCGAGGACCACGGCCTGCCCCGCATGGCCGCGTTCACGTGGAAGGCCAAGACCAAGAGCGGCATCATCTGCCGCGCGGCCGCCGACTGCGCCGAGGCCGTCGACGCGCGCTTCGTCGTCGCGTTCACGACCACGGGCGACTCGGCCCGCCGCATGACCCGTTACCGCTCGCGCGTGCCCGTGATCGCCTTCACCCCCGACGACCTGGTGCGTCGTCAGCTGGCGCTGAGCTGGGGCATCGAGACGTTCACGGTGCCGGAGGTCAAGCACACCGACGACATGGTCCTTCAGGTCGACAAGGCCCTGCTGGAGATCGAGCGGTGCAGCGAGGGGCAGCAGGTCGTCATCGTCGCCGGGGCGCCTCCGGGAATCCCGGGGTCGACCAACGCGCTGCGCATCCACAACATGGGTGACGCGATCAACGGCATCGTGCCGGCCTACGCGGACGCGCCGCACCCCGCCTGAGGACGAGGTGCTGGGGGTGGGTCACCCGTGCCGAGTGCGGGACTCGAACCCGCACGCCCTTTCGGACAACGGTTTTTGAGACCGTCGCGTCTACCATTCCGCCAACTCGGCTCGCCTCGTTCGAGGCCGTATAACCTTCTCATGTGAACGACGTGAACCAGCCATCGGGACCCGGCCGCTCGCCCCGTGTCGTCATCGCCGAGGACGAGGCCCTGATCCGCATGGACCTCGCCGAGATGCTGGCCGAGGAGGGCTACGACGTCGTCGGTCAGGCCGGGGACGGGGAGGCCGCCGTCGCCCTCGTGATGGAGCTGCGTCCCGACCTCGTGGTCATGGACATCAAGATGCCCAAGCTCGACGGCATCGCCGCCGCGGCGCAGATCGCCCAGGCGCGGGTGGCACCGGTCGTGATGCTGACGGCGTTCAGCCAGCGCGAGCTCGTCGAGCGGGCCCGCGAGTCCGGCGCGATGGCGTATCTGGTCAAGCCGTTCACGAAGTCCGACCTGGTGCCCGCGATCGAGATGGCTCGCAGCCGGTTCGCCGAGATCATCGCCCTCACGCAGGAGGTGGGCGACCTCACCGAGCAGCTCGCGACGCGCAAGGCGATCGAGCGGGCCAAAGGGCTGCTCCAGGAGGCGCTCTCCATCAGCGAGCCCGATGCCTTCCGGTGGATCCAGCGCACGGCGATGGATCTTCGGCTGACGATGCAACAGGTCGCGCAGGGCGTCATCGAGCACGGGCCCGCGCTCGGCAAGTCCGCTGGTCAGCGGTAGTCCTCCGACCCGCCACGGTGGCGGGTTACAACTTGGCTACTTAACGGGCAGCTCAGACGACCTTGCCCCAAATGACCCCACGAAAGACTAGGTTCGGGTTACGTACAGGCACCTTGGCGCGTGCCACGGGCTTTCTACCTATCCGGAGGATTGATGAAACGCAGTACCACAACGATTCGCCTCGCTGCCGTGGCAGCTGCCAGCGCGCTCGTGCTCGCCGCCTGTGGCGGCGGCGACAGTGAGGGCGACGCTGACAAGAAGAAGGCCGCGCCCGCTGCCAAGGCTGACGGGACGCTGACCATCGGCTCCCTGCTGCCCCAGACCGGCAGCCTCGCCTACCTCGGCCCGCCGGAGTTCGCCGGTGTCGACCTGGCCATCAAGGACATCAACGCCGCCGGTGGCGTCCTCGGCAAGGACGTCGTCGGCGAGAAGGCCGACTCGGGCGACACCGACTCGGGCATCGCCCCGGCCGAGACCGACAAGCTGCTCAAGGCTGGCTCCGACGTCATCGTCGGCGCGGCTTCGTCAGGTGTCTCGCTGACCGTCATCGACAAGATCCTGTCGGCCGGCGTCGTCCAGTACTCGCCCGCCAACACGTCGACCGACTTCGACCAAGGCGACTACGCCAAGCCCGACCTCTACTTCCGCACGGCGCCGTCCGACATCCTGCAGGGTGCCGTTCTCGCCAACCTGCTGATCCAGGACGGCAAGCAGAACGTCGCCATCCTGGCCCGCCAGGACGCCTACGGCGAGACGCTCGCCTCGGAGGTCACCAAGAACCTCGAAGCTGCCGGCTCGACCGTCGCCGTCTCGGTGCTCTACAGCGAGAAGGACGGTCCGGGTGACACCCAGATCTCCGAGATCGCCGACGCCAACGCTGACGCCGTCCTGCTGATCGCCTTCGAGGAGACCACCACGATCATCCCGAAGCTGATCCAGGCCGGAGCCGGCCCGAAGGACGTCCCGACGTACTTCGTCGACGGCAACACGGCCAGCTACGCGGCTGACTCCAAGGTCCCGCTGCCCCCGGGAACGCTCGAGGGCACCAAGGGCACGATCCCCGGCGCCGACGCGGGCCAGGCGTTCAAGGATCGTCTGCTCGAGGTCAACCCGAAGCTGACGGACTACGCGTACTCCGCCGAGTCGTACGACGCGGTCATCACGTCGGCTCTGGCCGCCATCGTCGCTGACAGCGACGCCGGCACCGCCATCGCCAAGGAGCTGCCGGGCGTCACGAAGGACGGCACGAAGTGCACGACCTTCGAGGAGTGCGTCGCGCTGCTCAAGGACGACCCGAAGGCTGACATCGACTACGACGGCGCGTCCGGCGAGATCGAGTTCGGCAAGACCGGAAGCCCGACGTCCGCGTCGATCGGCATCTACGAGTACGACGAGAACAACGAGATCGCGCCCATCGACTACATCAAGGGCACGATCTGATCGCACTGACCTGATCGACGTGTCCTGATCGCAAGAACAGGACCGACGAGGTCAAGGAGGGCCCCGGTGCTTCGGCACCGGGGCCCTTCGCCGTCCCCACCCACCCCGCCCACGAGTCACGCACGCCCGCCGACGAGTCGCGCACGCCCGCCGAGGAGTCGCGCACGCCCGCCGACGAGTCACGCACGCCCGCCGACGAGTCACGCACGCCCGCCGACGAGTCACGTAGGCCCGCTGGCGAGTCACGTAGGCCCGCTGGCGAGTCACGTAGGCCCGCTGGCGAGTCACGTAGGCCCGGTGACGAGTCACGCACGTCCGGTGACGAGTCACGTGTGGATGGACGCATCGCCATGGGGTGCGTCCAGGGCATTGGATGTCGGCATGACGCACAGCCAGATGCTGAACGATGGTCGCCCCTTCCTGTACCGCGACCACACCGCCCTCGGGCTCTCGAGGAACGAGTTCAGGCACGCGGTCGCCGACGGAGACGTCGTGCGCACGATC
>JAOPWZ010000020.1 GCA_025965435.1 Aeromicrobium sp. | reverse complement strand
AACCGGGTCCGCCAGCAGGTCATCCAGCTGGTCAGAGGCTTCCAGGGCAAGGAGGCCGAGGCGGCCGGTGCTCCCAGCGAGAGCCAGCCCAGCACGTCCGCAGTCATCGACCAGTTCGGCAGCAACCTGACGCAGGCCGCCCGCGAGGGCAAGCTCGACCCGGTCATCGGCCGCGCCGACGAGGCCGAGCGCGTCATGCAGACGTTGTCGCGACGCACCAAGAACAACCCGGTGCTCGTCGGCGAGCCCGGCGTCGGCAAGACCGCCGTCGTCGAGAGCCTCGCCCAGGACATCGTGCGCGGCGACGTGCCCGAGACGCTCAAGGACAAGCAGATCTACACGCTCGACCTCGGTGCGCTCGTGGCAGGCTCCCGCTACCGCGGTGACTTCGAGGAGCGCCTCAAGAAGGTGCTCAAGGAGATCCGCACGCGCGGCGACATCATCTTGTTCATCGACGAGATCCACACCCTGGTGGGCGCGGGTGCCGCCGAGGGCGCGATCGACGCCGCCAGCATCCTCAAGCCGATGCTGGCCCGTGGTGAGCTGCAGACCGTCGGTGCGACGACGCTCGACGAGTACCGCAAGCACTTCGAGAAGGACGCGGCGCTCAACCGTCGCTTCCAGCCGATCCTGGTCGAGGAGCCCTCGGTCAGCGACACGGTCGAGATCCTCAAGGGTCTGCGCGATCGCTACGAGGCCCACCACCGGGTGTCCATCACCGACGAGGCCCTCGTGGCCGCGGCGACGATGGGCGACCGCTACGTCTCCGACCGGTTCCTGCCCGACAAGGCGATCGACCTGATCGACGAGGCCGGCGCCCGCCTGCGCATCCGCCGCATGGCGACGCCGCCGGAGCTCAAGGAGTTCGACGAGAAGATCGCCGACGTCCGCCGCCGCAAGGAAGGCGCCATCGACGCACAGGACTTCGAGGCTGCTGCCTCCCTGCGCGACGAGGAGAAGAAGCTCATCAATGCCAAGAGCGAGCGCGAGAAGGCCTGGAAGTCCGGCGACCTCGACACCGTCGCGGTCGTCGACGAGCAGCTCATCGCCGAGGTGCTCGCGAAGGCCACCGGCATCCCCGTCGGCCAGCTCAGCGAGGCCGAGTCGAGCCGCCTGCTCAACATGGAGGCCGAGCTGCACGAGCGCGTCATCGGTCAGGACGAGGCCATCAAGGCCTTGTCACGAGCCATCCGCCGCACGCGTGCAGGCCTGAAGGATCCCAAGCGTCCCGGCGGATCGTTCATCTTCGCCGGACCCTCGGGCGTCGGCAAGACGTGGCTGTCCAAGGCGCTGGCGAACTTCCTGTTCGGCGACGAGGACTCCCTGATCCAGCTCGACATGTCGGAGTACAGCGAGAAGCACACCGTCTCGCGTCTCTTCGGCTCGCCTCCCGGCTACGTCGGCTACGAGGAGGGCGGCCAGCTCACCGAGAAGGTGCGCCGCAAGCCGTTCTCGGTCGTGCTGTTCGACGAGATCGAGAAGGCTCACCCCGACATCTTCAACTCGCTGTTGCAGGTGCTCGAGGAGGGCCACCTGACCGACGGCCAGGGCCGGGTCGTCAACTTCAAGAACGCCGTCGTCATCATGACCACCAACCTCGGTGCGCGTGAGATCTCCAAGGGCGTCAACCTGGGCTTCAGCCAGGCCGGCGACACCGCGGGGTCCTACAACAAGATGAAGGAGCGCGTGTCGATCGAGCTCAAGCAGCACTTCCGGCCTGAGTTCCTCAACCGTGTCGACGAGATCATCGTCTTCCCGCCGTTGACGCAGGAGGAGATCCTGCAGATGGTCGACATGATGATCTCCTCGCTGGAGAAGCGTCTGGCCGAGAAGGACATGAACATCGAGCTCACGATGGATGCCAAGGACCTGTTGTCCAAGCGTGGCTTCGACCCTGTGCTCGGTGCCCGTCCGCTGCGCCGCACCGTGCAGCGCGAGATCGAGGACGTCATGGCCGAGAAGCTGCTCTACGGCGAGCTCCACCCGGGCCAGATCGTCCTGGTCGGTGTCGAGGGGGTGGGCGCCGAGGCGGTGTTCACCTTCGAGGGACGCGACAAGGCCGAGCTCGAGCTCGAGATGCCCGACGTGCCCCCGGCGGTCGAGGCCGGCGCTCCCAGCGTCGACTGAGCTGACCCAGCACTGGCGAAGCCCCGCAGCCCCGGCTGCGGGGCTTCGTCATGTCCCCGGCAACGAGAAGATGCCGGCCCCGACGGGCTCCACCAGCCCGTCGGCGACCAGACCGTCCAGGGCGCGTTCGCGCTGTGACGCCTCGGGCCACACGGCGTCGAGGGCCGCCTTGGGCACCGGGCCGCTCGCGTCCCTCAGGACGGCCAGGAGCCGGCCCCGGCACTGACGGTCGGTGCCCTCCCACGACTGGCCGCGCCGGGCCGGTCCGTCGTGGGCCGGGTAGCCGTCCGCCCGCCAGCGGCACAAGGCGGCAACCGGGCACACCTGGCACTGCGGTGAGCGGGCCGTGCAGACGAGTGCTCCGAGCTCCATCGTGGCCGCGGCCCACACGTGGGCGTCCTCGTGCGGCAGCAGGGCCGTCGCGAGCTGACGTTCGGCGGCCGTCACGGCGGTGGCCGGGAACTCGACGCCCGACACGACCCGGGCGAAGACGCGGCGGATGTTGGTGTCCATGACGACGGCGCGACCGCCGTGGGCGAACGAGGTGATGGCGGCGGCCGTGTACTCGCCGACACCCGGCAGGGCGAGCAGGTCCTCCCTCGACGTCGGCACCTCACCGGCGTGCCGCTGCACGATCGCGCCGGCGGCCGCATGCAGCCGCAGCGCCCGCCGCGGATAGCCCAGACGCCCCCAGGCCCGCACGGCCTCCCCGGCCGGCTCCGCCGCGAGGTCGGCGGGGGTGGGCCAGCGCTCGACCCATGCTGCGTAGACGGGGAGCACCCGGGCCACGGGGGTCTGCTGGAGCATGAACTCCGAGATCATGACGGCCCACGGTGACGCGTCGCGGCGCCACGGCAGGTCACGGGCGGCGCGCCCGAACCAGTCGGTCACGTCGGTGTGCAGGCGCGCGAGGTCCCCGAACGGAAGCGGGGCGGGCGACGACATGGCGCGTCGATCTTCCCATGCGGCCGCGGCCGCATATCGTGTGACCGTGAGTCAGCGCAGGGTGCCAGCCGAGATCTACTGGCGTCGTCGACTCCTGCTGCTGGCTGTCGTGATCGCCGTGGTGTGGGGTGTCCTGCAGGTGACGGGATCCGACGGTGACAACGCCGAGGGCAAGGCTGTGCCGGACCCCACCAAGACCGCGGCGTCGCCCGCAGCGACCACGACCGCTCCGCCGGTGCCGGAGGTGACGGTCGACGGGCTCGTCGACGTGGCGCTGGTGACCGCACCGAAGGCCTGCGACCCCGAGAAGGTGCGCATCACGCCGTCCGTCCGTTCCGGCCAGCCCACCAAGGGGCCCGTCGACATCGGCCTGGTCGTGAGCTCGGCCGAGACCAAGGCGTGCACGTTGCAGCCCGAGGACGCCGACACCATCGCGGTCATCAGCGCCAACGGCACGGCCATCTGGGACTCGACGGTCTGCAAGTCGTCCCTGCTGAACGCCCCCGTGGAGCTCTCGCCGCAGTGGGCCACGCTGACGACCGTGCAGTGGACGGGGCGTGGCTCCGGCTCGAACTGCACCAGCAACGAGGGCTACGCCACCCCGGGCAAGTACACCCTGCAGATCGGCACGCTGGGGGGCGAGCCGGGCAAGACGACGTTCAGCCTCGATCCGGCGCCGGCGCCGACGACACCTGCACCGGCAGCGACACCCGATCCCGCGGCGACGCCGGCTCCCGTTCCGGTGCCGACCACCGAGGCACCCGCACCGCCGCCCTAGGGGCAGCGAGCTAGACGTACCGCTCGAGGATGCTGGACTCGGCGAGCCGCGACAGTCCCTCGCGGACGCCACGGGCCCGCAGGTCGCCGACGCCGTCGACGGTCTGCAGGTCCTCGATGCTGGCCGCGAGCAGCTTCTGCAACGAGCCGAAGTGCTGGACGAGGCCCTCGACCACCGGGATCGGCAGGCGGGGGATACGCGCCAGGAGGCGGTAGCCGCGTGGTGCGAGCGGGCCGTCGAGGGTCTCGGCGGTGCCGATGCGCAGGGCCCGCGCGACCGCGCCGAGGTCGACGAGATGGGTGGCCTCGATCGCGGCCAGCTCGGCGAGCACGGCCTCGAGTGGACGCCCGCGGCGTCCGGTCGGCATGTAGTCGCGGACGATGAGCTCCCGCTCGGCGTCGACGCCGGCGATGAGCTCTTCGTGCTGGAGCGCCAGGAGTCGTCCGTCCGTGCCGAGCTCGAGGACGTACGTGTCGATCTCGCCGGCGATGCGGCTGACCATCTCGAGGCGCTGGGCGACCGCCGAGACGTCGCGGACGGTCACGAGGTCCTCGATCTCGAGGGCCGACAGCGCGTCGGAGACCTCGTCGAGCCGGTTGCGGTAGCGCTCGAGGGTCTGGAGCGCCTGGTTGGCGCGGCCGAGCACGGCGGCGGTGTCCTCGAGCACGTGACGCAGGTTCTCCAGGTACAGCGCGATGATGTGCATCGACGCCGAGACCGAGATGACCGGGACTCCGGTCTGCCGCGCGACCCGGTCGGCGGTGCGGTGCCGGGTACCGGTCTCCTGCGTCGGGATCGACGGATCGGGCATCAGGTGGACGCCGGCCATCAGGATGCGGCTCGCATCCTTGTCGAGCACGATCGCGCCGTCCATCTTGGCCAGCTCGCGCAGGCCTGTCGCCGTGAAGGGCACGTCGAGTCGGAAGCCGCCGGTGGAGATCGCCTCGACGCTCTTGTCGTTGCCGACGACGATCAAGGCACCGGTGCGGCCGCGCAGGATGCGCTCGAGGCCTTCTCGCAGCGCGGTACCGGGTGCGACGGACGACAGGGTCGCGCGCAGGCGAACAGATGCGTCGACGTTCGCCGTCTGACGATCACCCGGTGGTGGCATGCAGGTCCCCTTAGTGTGGTCCGGGTCAGTCTACGGGTCGCAGCAGCCGCGGTGACGCATCGAGACAGAGCATCGCCTCTCCGATCGTGTGGACGGCCGAGATCGACATCGCCCCGGTGAACGAGGCCAGCCCTTCGGACCCCGCCGGCACCACGGCGCGCTTGAAACCGATGCGCTCGGCCTCGCGCAGGCGTGCCGCGAGATTGCTGACCTTGCGCACCTCGCCGGCCAGCCCGACCTCGCCGATCGCGACGAGATCGGTCGGGGCGACGCGCTCGGACACCGCCGAGAGCGTCGCGACCGCCACTGCGAGGTCGACCGACGGCTCGACGAGACGCGCCCCGCCGACCGAGGCCGTGTAGACGTCGAGCTGGCCGAGGTTGACCTGGCAGTGCTTGGTCAGCACCGCGAGGATCATCGCCACCCGCGAGGAGTCGAGGCCGCTGGACGTCCGGCGCGGCGACGGCGTCGAGGAGGCGACACTCAGCGCCTGCACCTCGGCGAGGAGCGGACGCCGGCCCTCCATCGTGACGGTCACGCAGGTGCCCGACACGGGCTTCTCGTGCCGGGAGACGAACAGCCCGGTCGGATCGGGCACCTCGACGATGCCGTCGTCGACCAGGTCGAAGCAGCCGATCTCGTCGACCGGCCCGAACCGGTTCTTGACCGCCCGGAGCAGCCGCAGGCGGGAGCTGCGGTCGCCCTCGAACTGCAGGACGACGTCGACGAGGTGCTCGAGCGCCCGCGGTCCGGCGACGGAGCCGTCCTTGGTGACGTGGCCGACCAGCAGCGTCGCGATGTTGTCGCGCTTGGCGCGCTGGATCAGCGTGGACGCGACCTCGCGCACCTGGGTCACCCCGCCCGGGACGCCCTCGATGTCGGCCGAGCCGATGGTCTGGACCGAGTCGATGATCAGCAGTGTCGGCGCGACCGACTCGATGTGGGTCAGCACGCCGCCGAGATCGGTCTCGGCCGCGAGGTAGAGGTGGTCGTCGACGGCGCCCGTGCGCTCGGCCCGCAGGCGGACCTGGGCTGCGGACTCCTCGCCGGAGACGTAGAGCGTCCGTCGTCCCGCCCTGGCCCACCGGGCCGCGACCTCGAGCAGCAGGGTCGACTTGCCGACACCGGGCTCGCCGGCGAGCAGCAGCACCCCGCCCGGCACGACGCCGCCGCCCAGCACCCGGTCGAGCTCACCGATGCCCGATCCGACCGACCTGGCGGACTCGACCTGCACCTGGCTGATCGGCACGGCCGGGGAGGACACCGGCGCCGCCTGGGTGCGACCGGCGCGGGCGGGAGCCGCCACGTCGACCGTTCCCCAGGCCTGGCACTCGCCACACCGTCCGACCCATTTGCTGGTCGTCCAGCCGCACTCGGCACAGACGTACGCCGGTCGGACACTCTTGGTGCTGGCCATGGCGCCAGCCTAGGCGAGCCCCCCGACATTCCCGGTGGTCGAGTGCGCACCTGCACCGCCGCGCAGCCGGCGACGTGGCCGATTCCCGCGTCCGCTCCCGGAATGGAGGCCGCGCACCTCTAAACTCGTGACATGACGTCCGTCGCCGTGGCCACCCGGTACCCCGCGCCGCCCGTCCTGAAGTCCGCTGACATCGCCGCCAAGACCGGTCTCGTCCTGCTCGTGACGCTGGCCCTGCTCGTGCCGGGCTTCGGCAACCTGGACGGGAAGGGACTCGTCCCGCGCGCGATCGGCTATCCGCTCGCCGCGTTCGCGGTCCCGTTCATCTGGTTCACGTGGTGGCGCCAGCGGGCGTCGTTCCCGTGGACGGTCGACTTCCTCATCACCTTCGTCTGCTTCAGCGACATGTTCGGCAACTACCTGAACCTCTACGACTCCATGGAGTCGTTCGACAACCTGATGCACCTCATCAACACGGGCCTGCTCACCGCGGCGGTCATCCTGCTGACGCTCCATCGCTCCACCCCGCTGCGCTTCGTCGTCGAGCGAGCGCTCGCGTTCGGGGTCAGCGCCGCCCTCGTGTGGGAGATCGCCGAGTACTTCGCCTTCCTGCGCTGGTCGCCGGAACGGCTCGGCGCGTACGCCGACACGTTGAGCGACATGGCGCTCGGCGCGTTGGGGTCGGTTCTCGCCGCGTTCTGGGTGCACGCCCTGTGGCGCCGCGGACATCTGACGGAGGTCGCGCCGCAGCTCGAGCTGGCCCACCAGAGCAGCTCCGGACGACTCCAGGGCTCGGTCGGGCCGACGCCCTAGGTCCCGCTAGATCCGGACGTCGCCCGTGGGGGTGCGGAACGTCGCGGCCATGATGCCCGGCAGGCCGTGCGGTGCGGTCCAGTTGACGTCGATCTGCTCGAGCGCGTCCACGGCCGTCTCGCCGAGCCAGTCCATCAGGCGCTGCGGAGATCCGGCGATGTCGAGCGCGACGAGCTCGATCTCCGAGTCGGCCATCTGCGACGGGTGCTCGGCGGGGTCGATGTCCCAGCTCGTGACGTACGGGAGCTGCGGATCGGCGCGCATGCTGCTCGTGCCGATCTGGCGCCACTGCAGGTTGAAGCCGTCGGGACGACGACGGTTGCCGGGCACGGCGTGGCGTCCGATGCGACGCTCGACCTCGGCCATGTCGTCGACCGACACGCACCAGGCCATCCAGCCTCCGCCGGCCTCGGACCGCTCCCGGACGGCCTTGCCGAACGCTGCCTTGTCGGATGCCGGGTGGTCGAGCACCTCGACGACCTCGAGGTACTGGCGGTTCTTGAGCGGCAGGATCATGTTGCGGGTGCCGAACCTGGGGTGGGCGCCACCGTCGAGGAACGTGGCACCGAGCAGCTGGCCCAGGTCTGCGGTGGTGCCCGCCAGACCGTTGGGACCGACGGCGAACGAGACGTGATCGAGATGCATACCGCATTCTGACCCAACCGTTGGCGGTCCCGGTGAGTGGGTCAGCGCAGGCGGTCGGCGGGGTGTGGTGTATTGGCGCCGCCCAGCTCGTGCTGCCTGCAATACCGGGCGAGCTCGGCATATCCTGCCGCGCCCATGAGCGCCGTCAGCTCGTCGCGGTTGGTGACGTAGACCGGCTCGGGCGCGACATGCGCCTCGGTGTTGGACGAGCAGTACCAGTCCAGGTCGGCGCCGCCGGGGCCCCAGCCCTGCCGGGTGTACTCGCCGATCTGGGTCTCGGTGTAGGTCGTGCCGTCACCGCGGTCGACGTCGCGGAACTGCCGGCGCAGCGGGAGCTGCCAGCAGACGTCGGGCTTGGTGGTGTGCGGCATGAGGTCGTTCGCGATCGCGTAGCCGTGCAGGGCGCAGCCGTAGCCACCGGCGAAGTCGCGGGAGTTGTGGAAGATGCACGCGCCCTCGTAGGCGCGGGTCTTGAGCTCGCCCTCGTCGTCGGTCTCGGTCCATCCGCCGCGGTGGCCCTCGTCGTGGTGCTCCCACTGGTCCGGCGTCAGCTGCTCCATGACCAGCCGGGTGCGCTCGGCGTCGTCATCGTCGCTGAAGTGGGCGCCGAGCGTACAGCAGCCGGCCTCGGGGCTGGTCGCGTAGATGCCGGGGCAGCCCTGCCCGAAGATGCAGGTCCAGCGCGAGGTCAGCCACGTCAGGTCGCAGCGGAAGACCTCGTCGGGATCGGTGGGATTGGCGAACTCGACGTACGTCCGCGGGAATCCGAGCTGGACTTCAGGCATCGCCCCGAGTTTACGCGGCCTCGCCTCCTGCGCCACGGCGATGGCGGGATGCGAGAATGGACGTCATGCGAATGGGCGTCCTGGACATCGGGTCCAACACCGGGCACCTCCTGGTCGTTGACGCCTTCCGTGGTGGTCCGCCGGTGGCGGCCCACTCGTACAAGGAGCCGCTGCGGCTCGCCGAGCATCTCGACGCCGACCAGGCCGTCACGCCCGAGGGCATCAGCCGACTGGTGAAGTTCGCCACCGAGGCGCGCTCGGAGGCCGAGGACAAGGGCTGCACGACGATCCTGGCGTTCGCCACGTCGGCCGTGCGCGACGCGGTCAACGTGCAGGACGTCATCGCGAGCGTCCAGCAGGGCAGCGGCCTGGACCTGCAGGTGCTCGCCGGGCCGGACGAGGCCCGGCTGACGTTCCTCGCCGTGCGACGCTGGTTCGGCTGGTCGGCCGGACGCTTGGGGGTGTTCGACATCGGCGGTGGATCGCTGGAGATCGCCGCCGGCGCCGACGAGAGCCCGGACGTCGCACAGTCGATGCCGCTCGGGGCCGGGCGGCTGACCCGTGAGTGGCTCCGCGCCGGCAAGAGCGCCTCCGAGCTGCGGCTGCACGTCCGCACGACGATCGCCGGCGAGGCCGGCACGATCCGGCGCGGTGGATCGTTCGACCGCGCCGTCGCCACGAGCAAGACGTTCCGCTCGTTGGCGCGCATCTGCGGGGCGGCCCCCTCGTCGGAGGGCCAGTACGTCCGCCGCGTGCTGCGGCGGGACGATCTGTCGGCACTGGTCGCGGAGCTGCGCACCATGTCGACCGAGGACGTCAGCCGCCTGCCGGGGGTGTCGCTCGACCGGGCCCACCAGATCCAGGCCGGGTCGATCGTCGCCGAGGCCACGATGGACCTGTTCGACCTCAGCGAGCTGGAGATCTGCCCGTGGGCGCTGCGCGAGGGTGTCCTCCTCGAGCATCTCGACGCCCTCTGAGGTCGCGCGTCCTACTCTTGGACACGTGCCCGATCCCATTCGCGTCTCGCTGTCGACGTCCTCGGTGTACCCGGGGTCGACGGCCAGTGGATTCGAGTCGGCGGCTCGCCTCGGCTACGACGGTGTCGAGGTCATGGTCGGCATCGACGACGTCAGCGCCGACATCACCGCGGTCAAGGCGCTGAGCGAGTTCCACGAGCTGCCCGTGGTGTCGGTGCACGCGCCGTGCCTGCTCGTGACGCAGCGCGTCTGGGGATCCGATCCGTGGGGCAAGCTGCACCGCAGCGCCGAGATGGCGCAGGAGGTGGGCGCGTCCGTCGTCGTCGTGCACCCGCCGTTCCGGTGGCAGCGCGACTACGCGCGCACCTTCGTCGAGGGCATCGCCGAGCTCGAGGCCGAGCACGGCATCGCGTACGCCGTCGAGAACATGTACCCGTGGCGCACGGGCAAGCGGGAGTTCCAGGCGTATGCGCCGGGATGGAACCCCGTCGAGCACGACTTCGCGCACGTGACGCTCGATCTCTCGCACAGCTCGACCGCCAACGACGACCCGGTCGAGATGGCCCGGACGCTCGGCGACCGGTTGGCGCACGTGCACATCGCGGACGGCTCGGGATCGGCGAAGGACGAGCACATGGTCCCCGGACGCGGCACGCAGCCGTGCCGGGAGTTCCTCGAGGAGGTCGCGGAGTCGGGCTTCGGCGGCGAGATCGTCGTCGAGATCAACACCCGCAAGGCCAAGGACCAGTCCGAGCGGGAGGCCGACCTCCTGGAGGCGCTGGCCTTCACGCGCCTCCACGCGACCGTCTAGTCCGCGGCCGGCGTCAGGCGCTTGGCGAGGACGGCGCCGGTGATGATCTGCAGCTGGTGGTAGAGCATGAGCGGCAGGACGATCAGCGCGACGTCGTCGCCGGCGAACAGCACCGAGGCGATCGGCAGGCCACTGGCCAAGGACTTGTTGGATCCGCAGAACAGCAGGGCGATGCGATCGGCGCGGGGGAGCCCGGCCACCCTGCCGATCAGGACGGTCCAGCCCATCGCGACCGCGAGCAGGACAGCGCACACGAGCGCGACCGCGAGCACCGACCACACGCTCTGCTCCGACCAGATGTGCGCCTCGGCGCCCTCGCTGAACGCGACGAACACGACCAGCACGATGCTGCTGCGGTCGAAGCGCTTGAGCTGCGCGTCGTGCCGCGCCACGAACCTCCCGATGAGCGGGCGCAGCAGCTGTCCCAGCACGAACGGCGCGAACAGCTGCAGGACGATCCGCACGATCGCGCCGGCGTCGACGCGGGCGTCGCCCGCCATGAGCAGCGCGACGAGGGCCGGGGTCAGGAAGACGCCGATCAGGTTCGACATCGACGCGCTGACGACGGCACCGGCGACGTTGCCGCCGGCGATCCGGGTGTAGACCACGCACGACTGGACGGTCGACGGCACCAGGCAGAGCAGCAGCACCCCGGCCGCGAGCGACGGCTTGAGCAGGTTGCCCTCCAGCAGCCGGGTCGCGAGTCCCAGCAGCGGGAACACCACGAACGTCGTCGAGAGGATCAGGAGGTGCAGTCGCCATCTGGTCAGTCCCGCGATGGTCTCGGCGGTCGAGAGCCGGGCCCCGTAGAGGAAGAAGAGCAGGCCGATCGCGACCACGGCGGCTTGCTTGAGCACCTCGAGCGCGGTGCCCGTGGCGGGCACGAAGGACGCGATGACCGCGGCAGCCAGCAGCGCCACGATGAACGGGTCCGGTCGCAGGCGCACCCCCGCACCCTAGTCTGAGACCCATGACTCAACGGATCGCGATCCTCGGTGCGGGCGTGATGGGCGAGACGCTCCTGTCGGCCATCCTCTCTTCCGGTCACCCCCTCGACCACGTCGTCATCAGCGAGCGCCGCAGCGAGCGGGCCGACGAGCTGCGGCAGGCCTACGGGGTCGAGGTGACCGGCAATGCCGAGGCTGCGGCAGGCGCCGACGTCATCCTGCTGGTGGTCAAGCCCCAGGACGTCTCGTCGCTGCTGGGTGAGATCGCCGAGTCGGTCGCGCCCGGTGCCACCGTGGTGTCGCTGGCCGCGGGCATCCTGATCTCCACGCTCGAGGCGGCGCTGCCCGACGGGGTGGCTGTCGTCCGTGCCATGCCCAACACGCCGGCGCTGGTGGGGGAGGGGATGTTCGGCATCTCGCCCGGCTCGTCGGTGCGCGACGAGCAGCTCGCGACCGTCGTGACGTTGCTGGAGTCCGGCGGCCGGGTCGTCGTCGTGGACGAGGCGCGTCAGGATGCCGTCACCGCCGTGTCCGGATCCGGTCCGGCCTACGTCTTCTACCTCGCCGAGGCGATGATCGCCGGCGGTGTCGCCGAAGGCCTCGACCCCGAGACGGCCCGCGCCCTGACGCAGCAGACGCTCGTGGGCGCCGCCAAGCTGCTCGCGGAATCGCCCGAGACGGCAGAGGAGCTGCGCCGGCGCGTCACGTCGCCCAACGGCACGACGCATGCCGCGATCACGACGTTCGACGAGCGAGGCGTCGCCGTCGGCCTGGTCGCCGGAGTGGCCGCCGCGGCCGCCCGGTCGGCTGAGCTTTCGGGATCGCAATAGGCTGGGCCGTATGACCGAGGCCACAGAGGGGCGGCAGGTGGACGACAGCGATGTCGCCACCGGACGCGCCTGCATCGTCCATGACGAGCAGCTGACGCAGTACAACTTCGGCCAGTCGCACCCGATGGCCCCCGTCCGCATCGAGCTGACGATGGAGCTCGCGGGCGAGCTGGGCATCGTCGACGGCCTCGAGGTCGTGGGTGCCGTGCCGGCCACCGAGGACGAGCTCAACCTGATCCACTCGGCGTCCTACATCGAGCGCGTGCAGAAGCTCAGCGCCCACCCGACGTACACCGACCTGTCGATCGGCCTCGGTGGCGACGACAACCCCGTCTTCGCGCACATGCACGAGG
The DNA here is from genome assembly GCA_025965435.1 of Aeromicrobium sp. GTDB lineage: Bacteria > Actinomycetota > Actinomycetes > Propionibacteriales > Nocardioidaceae > Aeromicrobium. The sequence continues at coordinate 54,095 of JAOPWZ010000020.1, read as the reverse complement.
CGAGCGCGCTCATCGCGGGGGCCAGTGTCGAGGCCGCGCGCCGGGTCTGGACCGGGGCGGCCCCCCGGGCCATCAACATCGCCGGCGGCCTGCACCACGCGATGCCGGACACCGCCAGCGGCTTCTGCATCTACAACGACGTCGCCCTCGCGATCCGGTGGCTGCTCGACAACGGCGCTCAGAAGATCGTCTACATCGACGTCGACGCCCATCACGGCGACGGCGTGCAGCGGATGTTCTGGGATGACCCGCGCGTGCTGACCATCTCGATCCACGAGGGTCCGCAGACGTTGTTCCCGGGCACAGGCTTCTCGACCGAGACCGGTGGAGCAGGCGCCGAGGGCTCGGCCGTCAACGTCCCGCTGCCGCCCGGCACCTCGGACGCCGGCTGGCTCCGGGGCTTCCACGCGGTCGTCCCACCGCTCGTGCGCGAGTTCGGCCCGGACATCCTCGTCACGCAGCAGGGCTGCGACTCGCACATGGACGACCCACTGACCAACCTGATGCTGAGCGTCGACGGGCAGCGGGCGTCGTACCTGGCGCTGAAGGCCCTGGCCGACGAGGTCTGCGACGGCAAGTGGGTCGCGACGGGCGGTGGCGGCTACGCCGTGATGGACGTCGTCCCGCGAGCCTGGGCGCACCTCATGGCGATCGTGTCCGGCAAGCCGCTGGACCCCCAGCTGCTCACCCCCGAGCGGTGGCGCGAGCGCATCGCCGAGATGCGCGGCATGGCCGGACCGCAGCGCATGACCGACGGCCGGGCGGTGGGCTACCGGGCCTGGGAGCAGGGTTATGACCCCGCGAGCTGGCTCGACCGGTCGATCCACGCGACCCGTGAGGCGGCCTTCCCGCTCAACGGGCTCGACCCGATGCCCTGACGCCGGAAACCCAGGACCCTCCATTTTCGAAAACCACTGTCCCGGACGCCTCGGGAGGCACTAGTGTCAACCAAGGCACGCGCGCATGTTCTCTGGTGGGGAAGCCAGAGAGCGCGCGTGCCCCTCAGGAAGCAGGTGGTGACATGGCATCCGGACCGACGTTCTTGACCGTCGCCGAAGTGGCAGGTCAGATGCGGGTCTCGAAGATGACGGTCTACCGTCTGGTCCACTCCGGTGAGCTGGAGGCCGTCCGTGTCGGCCGGTCGTTCCGTGTCCCCGAGCATGCCGTCCAGGAGTTCCTGGGCAAGTCGTACTTCCAGGCCGGTTGACGAGCGGGCGTCCACGCCCGGCGCCCTCCGCACCCGGGCGCCGTCACCATGGTCGGCCTCGTTGCCGACCGCAGGTCCCGTGTAGGCTGACAGGCAGCCGTCACCGAGGGCGGAGGTCGTTTCGCGACCTCTCCGTCGTGGTGGCAACCAGTCTCGAATGAACAGCAGCCGCGCGCGCGTGGCCAACAAGAATTGAGTTGTGACCCGTGGGTTCAGTCATCAAGAAGCGTCGCAAGCGGATGTCGAAGAAGAAGCACCGCAAGATGCTGAAGCGCACACGAGTGCAGCGTCGTCGTCTGGGCAAGTAAGCCCCCACACATGAGCCGGGTCGTCCTTGTCACAGGCGTGGCTGGCTCACTCGCGTCCATGGTGGCGCGACGGCTCGCCGAGCTCGGCGAGGACGCCGGCATCGACAAGGTCGTCGGGATCGACACGATCCTCCCCGACACCGATCTGGACGGCATCAAGTTCGTCCGTGCGGACATCCGCACGCCGGTGATCGGCAAGGTCATCGCGGTCGAGGACGTCGACACCGTCGTCCACCTCGACGTCAACCCGCCTCAGCGGGGCCGCGCAGGCGGCAAGGAGCTCAACGTCATCGGGACGATGCAGCTCCTGGCCGCCTGTCAGCGGTCGGCCACGGTCAGCAAGTTCGTGCTGGGCTCTTCGGCGGCGGTCTACGGCTCCTCGCCGCGCGACCCGGTCATGTTCCGCGAGTCGATGCTGGCCCGCAACGGCGTGCGCTCGGGGTTCCCGAAGGACGTCGTCGAGGTCGAGTCGTACGTCCGTGGCTTCGCCCGGCGGCGTCCCGAGGTCCTCATCACGACGATCCGCGCTGCCCAGGTGCTGCACCCGGACGTCGAGACACCGCTGCGCAACTACTTCGACAACCCGATCCTCCCGTCGGTGCTGGGCTTCGACCCGCGCCTGCAGTTCCTGTCGCTCGACGACGCCCTGGAGATCTTCGGTCAGGCGGTCGTGCGCGACCGTCCCGGCACGTTCAACGCCGCCGGCGACGGGGTCGTGCTCCTCAGCCAGGCCGCGCGCCGGCTCGGTCGTCCCACGGTTCCCCTCCCGCCCTTCGGCTTCGCCGCCGCGGCGCGCCGGTTCATCCGGGCGATGGGCTCGGACATCCCGCCCGACCTGCATCGGCTGCTGACCTTCGGCCGGGCCATCGACACCACGGCGCTGCGAGAGATCTTCGGCTACGAGCTGACCCAGACGTCGGAGCAGACGTTCGACGACTTCCGCAGGTCGCTGCGACCGGGCATCATGGCCGCCATGGGGGTACGGCCGTGAACGAGGACGAGCGCAAGACCATTGGCGCCACCGGCACGCCGGGACGGGGCAACCGTGAGACGTCACCGTCCGCGGCAGCGCGTTCGCTCGCCGGCGGCGCCCCGTCGCGCAAGCCCGTGAGCAAGGTCAAGAAGGTCCAGGAGCCGCCGGCGAAGAAGGCCGCGCCGACCAAGAAGACCGCCCCCGGCCCCCAGGCGTCCGCGCCGGGCGGTACCGGATCGACCGGCAAGCCGCAGAAGCCGCGGTTGCGCGCCGTGACCGACGAAGACGCCGCGGAGGCGATGGCCGCCGCGGCCGAGGAGGCCGCGCGGCGCACGCGCACCGCCGGTGCGGCCCCGCTGTCGGCCGGGATCCCGCTCGACGAGATCGTGACGGCGCTGATCGAGGCGGCACAGCGTGTGCTCGGCACCGACTGGGAGGTGCGCATCGCCACCCTGCTGGCGACGGTGCGCAAGCGTCTGGGCGGTGACTACCAGGTCGACGACTTCGGCTTCGACCCCCAGATCGCCGAGCTGCTGTCGCTGGCCATCGAGCCGATCGCCGAGAAGTGGTTCCGCCTCGAGGTCCGCGGTGTCGAGAACATCCCCGAGGAGGGCGGTGCGCTGCTGGTCGCCAACCACTCGGGCACCGTGCCGCTCGACGGCCTCATCACGGGCTACGCGGTCAAGAAGTACGCCGGCCGCAACCTGCGGCCCCTGGGCGCCGATCTGGTGTTCTCGCTGCCGGTCGTCGGACAGGTCGCCCGCAAGGTCGGTGCGACCCTGGCCTGCCAGGAGGACGCCGAGCGCCTGCTGACCAGCGGCGAGCTCGCCGGGGTCTGGCCCGAGGGGTTCAAGGGCATCGGCAAGCCGTTCGCCGAGCGCTACAAGCTCCAGCGGTTCGGCCGCGGCGGCTTCGTCTCCGCGGCGATGCGCGCGCAGGTCCCGATCGTGCCGGTGTCGATCGTCGGCGCCGAGGAGATCTACCCGCTCGTCGGCAACGTGCCGTCGCTCGCACGGCTGCTCGGACTGCCCTATCTGCCGATCACGCCGTTCTTCCCGCTGCTCGGACCGCTGGGCCTGATCCCGCTGCCGAGCAAGTGGATCATCGAGTTCGGCGAGCCGGTGCGCACCGACGCCTACGAGCCCGAGGCAGCGGACGATCCGATGCTGCTGTTCAACGTCACCGACCAGGTGCGAGAGACGATCCAGCAGACGCTCTACCAGCTCCTGGTGGACCGGGGCAACGCGTTCTTCTGATGGGCAGCGGTCCTACTGCGGACCACCGAGCAGCCCGTCCACCAGACCGGGCACCAGCCCCTCCTGCTCCTCGTCGCCGAGCAGTCCGCCCAGCAGCGGATCGGTGAGACCCGACAGCAGCGGCGGGACCTCGGTCGGTCTCGGGGTGGGTGACGGCACGGCCGGCACCGCGGGCGTGGTGGGGGTGGCGGGCGGCTTGAGCGGCGAGGTCGGCGGGCTGGTGGCCGGTGCAGGCGTCTTGGCCACCGGTGTCGTGGGCTTGTCGGCGGGACGCGGTGAGGTCTTGGTCGGGTCGGCGGCCGGCGGGTTGGAGGCCTTCGGCTGCTCGACCGTGGACGCGAGCACCCGCACGTCGGCGGGCGTGCAGCTGTCGCACAGCGTCGACGCCTCCGAGGCCAGGTCGGTCACGGCGTCGGTCGCCGCGGCGAACGATGCGGCGGCGCTGTCGGGCAGCCGGGCCGAGAGCTTGGAGAGATCAAGGCTGGACATGGCCGCGAAGTCGTTGACCTGGCGGATCGACTTCTCCGCACCGCGCGCCGCATAGTCGCTGAACAGGTTGCGCGAGCCGTCGGCCGCCGCGGTGGAGAAGTCGTCGAGCGTGTCGGCGATGAGATCGGTCGAGCGTCCGTCGGCGCTGAGCTGCCGCGCCTCGGAGAGCCGCTCGGAGGCCCGGGTCAGCTGGAAGGCGCCACGGGAGGCGTCGTCACGGTGCAGCTGGAGCTCGACCGTCTCGACGGTGCGCTTGACGGGATAGAGCATCTCGCCGGGCAGGGCCGATGCGCTGGACGAGACGAGGCCCACGGTCCCGGCCGAGGCCACGACGGCCGCCGTCAGGATGGCGACGCGGCGACGGACGGGCCGTCTGGCTGCCGGCGGGGTGACCGCCGGGCGTGCCGTCGCCGGCATCGCGACCAGGACGGAGGAGGCCTCCGTCATCAGCTGGGCGCGTAGCGAGTTGCGGAACTGCGTCGACGGCTGGACGGCCGCGGCGTCGGCGCACAGCTCCTCTGCGACGCGGATCAGGTTGGCGATGTGCTCGTTGCGGGGCGCGCCGCCGTTGCAGGCCTCCTCGAAGGACTGCGCATCGTCGTGGGAGCGACGGCCGATCATGATGGGTTCCTGACTGCTGGACGTGCTCGGGTGCTGTCAGGGACAACGAGTCCCGAACCGTCGAGGTTACGTGGAGACGACGGGAGGACCGTCGAGGCGGGCGAGCTCATCGAGCATCTTCCGGCACGGACTTGGCCAGGCTGCGCACGGCGCGCAGCTGGAGCTGCTTGATCGCGCCCTCGCTGCGGCCGAGAGCGGCCGCCGTCTGGGCGATCGAGAGGCCCTGGATGAAACGCATCAGGATGCAGTCGCGCTGCTCGGGGGGCAGCGACCTGACGGCGTCGAAGAGCATCTCGTTGGAGATGAGCGCGAGCACCTCTTGCTCGGGGCTGCCCGCGTGCGTCCTGCCCTCGGGGATCGTGTCGGTCACGATCTCGAGCCGCGAGCGGCTGGACTTGAAGTGGTCGGCGACCAGGTTGCGCGCGATCGTCGTCAGCCAGGCCCCGAAGTCCTTGCCCTGCCAGTTGAACCGCTGGATGGCGCGCAGCCCGCGGACGAACGTCTCGCTGGTGAGGTCCTCGGCGAGCTGCCGCGAGCCGACGCGGTAGTAGATGAAGCGGAACACCCCGGTGACGTAGTGGTCGTAGAGCTGACCGAAGGCCTCGGCGTCTCCCTGCTTCGCCAGGTCGACGAGGGCGCGCAGGCGGGTGGCCGCGGGATCGTGGTCGTCGTGCGGTGACTGACCGCCCGAGGAGGGTGCGTAGGCGGGGGAGTCGGCCAGCGCGAGCGCGATCTGCAGGGAACGGTCGTCAGGGGTGGCCAGGGCAAGTGCCAGCGCACCGCGCAGCGAATCCCACCGTGATCTCACAGGCCCTCCCTGATCCTTGCGATCGTACCCCCGGGCCGCGCAGGAGTCAGCGGCTTTGCTTGATCCTTCGGCGCATCACGTGCCACGTCCCGGCGGTCGCCAGGGCGGCCACGGCGCCCTTGCCGCCGACGAGCGCCACCTTGCGACCGGTGCGGTAGTCACGCACGCGCCACCCTTGGGCCTTGGCGTGGGCCCGCAGGGCGTAGTCGGGGTTGACGGCGCACGGATGACCCACCAGCGAGAGCATCGGCAGGTCGTTGCTGGAGTCGGAGTACGCGTAGCACTCCTCGAGCACCAGGCCCTCCCGCGCGACGATCTCGCGCACTGCGGCGGCCTTGCTCTCGCCGTGCAGCATCTCGCCGACCAGCCGGCCGGTGTAGACGCCGTCGACGTGCTCGGAGACCGTCCCGAGCGCGCCGGTCAGGCCGAGGCGTCGGGCGATGACCTGGGCGATCTCGATCGGCGCGGCGGTGACGAGCCACACCCGGTGACCGCGATCGAGGTGCCACTGGGCGAGGGCCCGGGTGCCGGGCCAGATCTTGGCGGCCATGTGCTCGTCGAAGATCTCCTCCCCGATGTCCTCGAGCTCGGCGACGGTGTGACCGGCGATGAAGGCCAGCCCGACGGCCCGCGCGTTGGCGATGTGGTCGGCATCCTCGCTGCCGACGACCCGGAACCACAGCTGCTGCCACGTGGCCTTGAGCAGGTCTCTGGTCGTGAAGAAGTCGCGCCGGTGGAGGCCGCGGGCCAGGTGGAAGATCGAGGCGCCCTGCATGACCGTGTTGTCGACGTCGAAGAACGCCGCCGCCGTGGGGTCGGGAGCCGCCGAGAGCTCCTGCTCGATCTGCGCCGAGGCCGCGGACGCCTGCCCGGCGAGGACCGACCGTGCCTGCAGATTGCGATGTCGATCGGGTGTTGCGTCCCGTGGCATGGGACCGAGCCTAACCCCCTCGGGGGTGCAGGGCCTGTGGTTGACTCAGAGCGTGACAGTCAATGTCAGCGAGTACCTCCGAGCGGCCGCAGCGAATGATCCCGATGGCGTGGCTCTCCTCGAGCACCGTCCTGATCGGCGCCACATCACGTGGCGTGAGCTCGACGAATCGGCCGACGCGATCGCGCGGGCGCTGTCGGGCCGGGGCCTGGTCGCCGGCCAGCGGGTCGCCGTCGTCATGGCCAATCGCATCGACCTGCCGATCGCCTACTACGGCATCCTGCGCGGCGGCATGGTCGCCGTCCCCGTCAACCCGCGGTCCACGACCCGGGAGATCGGGCGGATGCTGACCGACTCGCTCGCCCGCGTCGTCTTGTGCGACGAGACCGGCATCGACCAGGTGCGCGAGGCCGTCACCGAGGGCCATCGCATCGACATCGTCGTGGACGGTGCCGCGCCGCAGGACGACGAGACGTCCTTCGACCGGTTCCTGGCCGATGCGTCGGGCGCCGCCCCGGTGTCACCGCCCGACGCCGAGGCGCTGGCCGTCATCCTCTACACGTCCGGCACGAGCGGCCGCCCCCGCGGCGCGATGCTCACCCACCGCGCGCTGATCGCCAACACCGAGCAGATCGCCCGCCTCGAGCCCCCGGCCATGACGCCGGACGACATCTGCTTGGGGCTGCTGCCCCTGTTCCACATCTACGGGCTCAACTGCGTGCTCGGCCAGGCCGTTCGCCAGGGCGCGACGGTCGTGCTCGTCGATCGTTTCGACCCCTCCGGCTTGCTGGACCTGATCGCCGCCGAGCGCATCACCAACCTGCCGGTGGCTCCTCCCGTCATCGCGGCCTGGGCGGGACGCGACGACCTGCGTGACCAGCTGGCGCACGTCACGACGCTCCTGTCGGGCGCGTCGGCCCTCGACACCGATCTGGCCGAGGCGTTCCAGGAGTCGTCCGGCCACCAGATCCAGCAGGGCTACGGCCTCACCGAGACGGCCCCCGTCATCACGACGACGCACGGTTCACCGCCCGACACCGACCACCGCATCAAGCACGGCTCGGTCGGCCGCGCCCTGCCCGGCATCGAGCTGCGGATCGTCGAGCCCAACGGGGCCGATGCCGCTCCGGGCGATCCGGCTGAGATCTGGGTGCGGGGCGACAACCTCTTCTCCGGCTACTGGCCCGACGGGCTCGACGGCCCCGACGCCGACGGCTGGTACCCCACCGGTGACATCGGCTACCTCGACGCCGACGGCGACCTGACGCTGGTCGACCGGCTCCGCGAGCTGGTGATCGTCTCGGGCTTCAACGTCTACCCCTTCGAGGTCGAGGACATCATCGCCGAGGTCGACGGTGTCGGTCAGGTGGCCGTGGTCGGGCTGCCCGACGAGCAGACGGGGGAAGCCGTGGTCGCCTTCGTGGTGCCGGCCAGGGACGCACCCGACGAGACGACGCTGCGGGAGGCGATCGATGCCCATTGCCGCACGCGGCTGGCGCGCTTCAAGCAGCCGCGCCGCACGATCGTCGTGACCGGGCTGCCGCACTCCGCGACCGGCAAGGTCGCCAAGGGGCGGCTGCGGGCGCTGGGACGCAGCGAGACGCTGGGGTTGGACGCATGAGCATCCCGCACGCGGACTCCGCGCGGGTCGTCGTCTACACCCGTGAGGGCTGCCACCTGTGTGCCGCGGCCGAGGAGCAGGTGGCGCAGGTCTGCGCCGACACCGGCGACACCTGGGCTCGGGTCGACATCGACGGCGACCCCGACCTGCGGGCGCGATTCACCGAGCAGGTGCCGGTGACCTTCGTCGACGGCGCGCAGCACGACTTCTGGCGGGTCGACCCGGTGCGGTTGCGGACGGCGCTGGGGCGGCGTCGGGCTTGAATTTGCGGTTCCGGCTCCATTTTCGTCCGGTTCGGAGCGACCTTCGCGGGTGAAGTAGGTCACTCCACCTGCGTGGTCTCGACTCGTCCGACGCCTGCGGCGTGTGGCGCTCGACCTCTTCGCGACGCCGCTCGCTGCGCTCGCTTGGTCGCTCGATTTTGTTAACACGTTCACAAACTCTTAAACTGTGGGGGCACCCGATGCCCGTCCCGATAGGGATAATCCCCAGCATCGCGGCGCAGGAGCACCGTGACAATTCTTCGCAGCACTCGGCTCGCGGACGGCACCGCCCGCGGCATCCCCGATGCCACCGTGGCCCGTCTGCCGGTCTACCTGCGCGCACTCAACGCGCTGGCCGAGCAGGGCGTGCTCTCGTGCGCGTCCAACGAGCTCGCCGAGCAGGCAGGCGTCAACCCGGCCAAGCTCCGCAAGGACCTGTCCTACCTGGGCTCCTACGGCACCCGCGGCGTCGGCTACGACGTGGAGTACCTGCGCTACCAGATCGCGCGCGAGATGGGCCAGACCCAGGACTGGGACGTCGTCATCGTGGGCGTCGGCAACCTCGGGTCGGCCCTGTCGGCCTACCAAGGCTTCAGCACCCGCGGCATCCGCGTCGCCGCCCTGGTCGACGCCGATCCCCAGCGGGTGGGCACGGTGGTCTCCGGCATCGTCGTGAGCCCCCTCGACACGCTCGACACGCTCGTCTCCGAGCGCCAGATCTCCATCGGCGTCATCGCGACGCCGGCGCCGGCGGCCCAGGAGGTCGCCGATCGACTCGTCGCGGCCGGGATCACGAGCATCCTCAACTTCGCACCCGCCATCGTGCAGGTGCCCGAGGGCGTGGACGTCCGCAAGGTCGATCTGTCGATCGAGCTGCAGATCCTCGCCTATCACGAGCAGCGCAAGGCAAGCGCGGACACGTCCGCGACCAGCAAGGCAACGAGCAAGACAACGAGCAAGGTAGTGAGTGCATGAGCGTGTTGGTCGTGGGCATGTCCCACAAGTCCGCCCCCATCGACATCCTGGAGCGCGCCTCCCTGGACGTGGAGGAGGCGGTCAAGCTCTCGCACCTGGTGCTCGAGACGCCGTGCGTCACCGAGTCCGTCGTCATCTCGACCTGCAACCGGGTCGAGATCTACGTCGAGGCGGAGCGCTTCCACGGCGCCGTCGAAGAGGTGTCCCGGTTGCTCGCCGAGATGTCGGGCCTCGATCGTGACGAGTTCGTCCGTCATGTCTACGTCCACTTCGACGAGGCTGCGGTCGCCCACCTCTTCGGCGTCGCCGCCGGCATGGACTCGATGATCCTCGGTGAGAGCCAGATCCTCGGCCAGGTCCGTGAGGCGCTGCACTCCGCGCAGGCCGAATCGACCGTCGGGTCGGCCCTCAACGCCCTGTTCCAGCAGGCCCTTCGCATCGGCAAGCGCGGCCACGCCGAGACCGGCATCGACCGGCTCGCACCGTCGATCGTCACGGCCGGCCTGGATGCCGCAGGTCCTGTCGTCGATGCTCCCGACACTCGTTTCCTCGTGGCCGGCGCCGGCACGATGGCGAGCCTGGCCGTGCGCACGCTGGTCGACCGCGGTGTCGACCCGGTGCGCATCATGGTCGCCAACCGTACGTACCAGCGTGCGCATGCGCTCGTCGAGACCTTCGGCGTCAGCGCCGTGCGGTGGCAGGCCATGGACGTCGAGCTCTCGGCCGCCGACGTGCTCATCAGCTGCACCGGCGCCAACGGGGTCGTCTTCGACCGCGACCGCATCGCGCAGTCGAGTGCCGGTCGGCCGATGTCGCTGATCGACCTGGCCCTCCCGCGCGACATCGACCCCCAGGCGCGCGAGCTGGACGGTGTCGACCTCGTCGACCTCGTGGTGCTGTCGCAGCTGGCGGCCAATGCCGAGCTCGCGGCCGACGTCGCCCAGGTCCGGCAGATCGTCGAGGCGGAGGTGCGCACCTTCCTGGCAGCCAAGGCCGCCTCGCACATCACCCCGACCGTCATCGCGCTGCGCACGATGGCGACCGACGTCGTCGCGTCCGAGATGAGCCGGCTGGAGTCGCGGCTGTCCCACCTGCCCGAGGACGACCGCGCCGCGATCCGCAAGGCGCTGCACCGCGTCGCCGAGAAGCTCATCCACACGCCGACGGTCCGTGTTCAGCAGCTCATCGACGGCCCGGACGACCTGACCTACGCTGACGCGCTGGCCGATCTGTTCGCCCTGGACCAGTCGGCGGTCGACGCCGTGACCCGGGTGGGCGACAAGTCATGACGACCCCCGATCCGGTCAGCTCCGACCGCCCGGTCCTGCGTCTCGGCACCCGCGCCAGCACCCTGGCCGTGACCCAGTCCGGTCAGATCGCCGACCGCCTGCGCGCCGAGTGCGGCGTCGAGGTCGAGCTCGTCATGGTCTCGACCGAGGGCGACCGCAGCTCGGCCCCGCTCGCCTCGATGGGTGGGCAGGGCGTGTTCGTCGCTGCCCTGCGCGAGGCGCTCGTCCGCGGTGACGTCGACATCGCCGTCCACTCGCTCAAGGACCTGCCGACGGCTCCCGACCCCCGACTCCTCCTCGCCGCGATCCCGCAACGGGTCGACCCCCGCGACGTCCTCGTGGCCCGCGACGGGCTGACGCTCGGCGAGCTGCCGGCCGGCGCCCGCGTCGGAACCGGGTCACCGCGTCGCGAGGCCCAGCTCAACGCCTTGGGCCTGGGTGTCGAGATCGTCCCGATCCGGGGCAATGTCGACACGCGCATCGGCAAGATCGCGTCGGGCCAGTACGACGCGGTGCTGCTCGCCCGCGCCGGGTTGCTGCGACTCGGCCGCGCCGACGAGGCCACCGAAGTGATCGATCCTCTCCAGATGCTTCCCGCCCCCGGGCAGGGAGCACTGGCCTGCGAGTGCCGCGTCGACGACGACGCGACCGCTCGTGTGCTCGCGCGGCTCGACGACAGCGACACCCGTGCTGCCGTCACCGCAGAACGAAGCCTCCTCTCCACCCTTGAGGCAGGTTGCAGTGCCCCTGTGGGAGCTCTCGCCGAGATCGCTGACGGCGATGACGGCGACGAGCTCTGGCTTCGTGCCGTGGTCGGAGACGTCTCCGGCTCGCCCACCATCCGACTGTCCGCGACCGGCTCCCCCTCAGAAGCCGCCGCGGTCGGTGAACGTCTTGCTGTCGAGATGCTCGCCGAAGGCGCCGACGCCCTAGTGGTCGTCGCCTCGTGACCCCCCTGACAGACCAGAAAAGGAACACAGTGACCATCACCACTGCATCTCCAGAAGCCGCGGTGCGCGAAGCACCGGCGACACCGAGCACGAGCGAGCGCAAGCTCCCGCGTGGCCACGTGAGCTTCGTCGGTGCCGGGCCGGGCGACGCGAGTCTGTTGACGATCCGCGCAGCCGAGCTGCTGGCCCAGGCCGACATCGTCATCACGGAGCTGCCGGAGCAGGCCGCCCTCGTCACCAACGGTGCCGAGATCGTTGACGGGGGCGTCGGCGAGGACGGCGAGCCGCTGACCCACGCCGCCCGCGGACGCCTGGTCGTCAAGCACGCCAAGACCGGCGCCCAGGTCGTGCGGCTGATCGCCGGCGATCCCTTCACGTACGCCACCGGGCCCGAGGAGGCCGCCGCGTGCAGCAAGGCCGGCATCGGCTTCGAGATCGTTCCCGGCATCTCGTCGATCTCCGCGGTCCCGGCCTACGCCGGTGTGCCGCTGACCAACAAGACGCACCGTGAGTACTCGGTCGTCAGCGTCGGCGACTCCACGATCAGCTGGAGCGACCACGCCGGTCAGGACACGCTGGTGCTGCTCTCGGCCGTGGCCCGCATCGACGAGGTCGCTCGCGGTCTGGTCGACGCCGGACGCAAGCCCGACACCCCGGTCGCGATGACCCGTGTGGGCACGACGACCGAGCAGACCACGGTCGTGTCGACGCTGGCCGAGATCGCAGCCGACGCCAAGGCGGCCGGCATGACGTCCCCGGCCATCACGGTCGTGGGCGAGGTCGTCGCCATGCGCGAGGCGCTGTCGTGGTTCGAGAACAAGCCGCTCTACGGCTGGCGCATCCTGGTGCCCCGCACCAAGGAGCAGTCTGCCGGGCTCGCCGCTCGCCTGCGCGGCTACGGCGCGATCTCCGAGGAGGTCCCGACCATCTCGGTCGAGCCGCCCCGCAACCCGCAGCAGATGGACAAGGCCGTTCGCGGCCTGGTCGAGGGACGATACGAGTGGGTCGCCTTCACCAGCGTCAACGCCGTCAAGGCCGTCCGCGAGAAGTTCGAGGAGTACGGACTCGACGCCCGCGCGTTCTCGGGCCTGAAGATCGCCGCCGTCGGTGACAAGACCGCCGAGGCGATCGCCACCTGGGGCATCCGGGCCGACCTGATCCCCTCGGGCGAGCAGTCCGCACGCGGCCTGCTCGACGACTGGCCGCCGTTCGACGAGCTGCTCGACCCGATCAACCGGGTCTTCCTGCCGCGCGCCGACATCGCGACCGAGACCCTCGTCGCGGGCCTGATCGACCTGGGCTGGGAGGTCGACGACGTCACGGCCTACCGCACCGTCCGGGCCGCCCCGCCGCCGGCGCCGACACGCGAGGCGATCAAGACCGGCAAGTTCGACGCGGTCATGTTCACCTCGTCGTCCACGGTGCGCAACCTCGTCGGCATCGCCGGCAAGCCGCACACGTCGACGATCATCGCCTGCATCGGGCCCGCGACGGCCAAGACCGCCGAGGAGCACGGCCTGCGGGTCGACGTCCAGGCCGAGTCCCCGTCCGTCGAGGTGCTGGCCGATGCCCTGGCCGAGTTCGGTGCCACGCGCCGGGTCGGCTTCCTGGAGGCCGGCGAGCCGGTCACCAAGCCCTCGCAGAAGCGTCCCTCGACGCGACGCAAGGTATGACGTTTCCCGCTGACCGTCCTCGTCGCCTGCGCTCGTCGCCGGCGATGAGGCGGCTGGTCGCGGAGACCCACGTCGAGCCGTCGCAGCTCGTGCTGCCGATGTTCGTCGCGGAGGGGCGCGACGAGGCGAGGCCGATCTCGAGCATGCCCGGCGTCGTGCAGCACTCCCGCGACTCGGCCCGCAAGGCCTACGCGGAGGCCGCCGAGCTGGGCCTCGGCGGGATCATGCTGTTCGGGCTCCCCGAGCACAAGGACGCCCAGGGATCCGGTGCGCTGGATCCGGACGGCATCCTCAACGTGGCGCTCGCCGACGCCCGCGCGGAGGTCGGTGACGACCTCCTGGTGATGGCCGACCTGTGCCTCGACGAGTTCACCGACCACGGGCACTGCGGTGTGCTCGACGCCCGCGGCCGGGTCGACAACGACGCGACGCTGGAGATCTACGCCCAGATGGGTGTCGTGCAGGCCGAGTCCGGTGCGCACGTCGTCGGCCCCAGCGGCATGATGGACGGCCAGGTCGGCGTCATCCGGGCCGCGCTGGACGACGCCGGGCACGACGACACCGTGATCCTGGCCTACGCCGCGAAGTACTCCTCGGCGTTCTACGGCCCGTTCCGCGAGGCCGTCGACTCCTCCCTGCAGGGCGATCGCAAGACCTACCAGCAGGATCCCGCGAACGGCCGTGAGGCGATCCGCGAGGTGCTGCTGGACATCGAGGAGGGTGCCGACATCGTCATGGTCAAGCCCGCCCTGTCCTACCTCGACCTGATCGCCGACGTGCGGGCCGCGGTCGACGTGCCCGTCGCCGCGTACAACATCTCCGGTGAGCTCGCGATGGTCGAGGCCGCCGCCGCCAACGGCTGGATCGACCGCGACCGGGCGATCGACGAGATCATCATCTCGATCCGCCGGGCCGGCGCCGACATCGTGCTGACCTACTGGGCGACCGAGCTGGCCGCACGCCTCAGGCGCTGAGTCCTCCCTGGTGGGGACTCGGCGTCGCCGTCCCTGGGTAGTCGCTTCAAGTAGACACTATGTGTATAGTTGCGGCCATGTCCGCATCGAAGACCCTCCTGGGCCTGCTCGCGACCGCACCGGCGCACGGCTACACCCTCAAGCAGCGATACGACCGACGGTTCAGCCCGGTCAAGCCGCTGCCCGCAGGTCAGGTGTACGCATCGCTGTCGAGATTCGAGCGCGACGGTCTCGCGACCGTCACGGGCACGGAGGACGGCGGCGGGCCGTCCCGAATCCTCTACGCCATCACGCCGGATGGAGTGACTGCATGGGAGTCCTGGATGTACACACCCGAACCGCCGTCGACCTACGCGACGAGCACGCTGCTCACCAAGGTGACGCTCGCCCTGATGTCCGGACGTGATGCCGACGCCGTGCTCGACGCGCAGCGTGTCCTGCACGTCGAGCGCATGCGGGAGCTGACGGCAGCCAAGGGCAGCGCCGCGGCGCCCGACGTGCTGGCGATGACGTACGAGCTGGCGCACCTCGACGCCGATCTTCGCTGGATCGAGGAGGCGGGCGGACGCATCGACGCCCTCGGTGACGAGCTGACGAGGGACTGGGCGTGACCAGCGACGTCATGGTCGTCGACCACGCGGTGTCGGCGCAGGACCTCCACCTCGACTTCGGCCCCACACGGGCGCTCCGCGGCGCGACCATCGAGCTGCGTCGAGGCGAGGTGCTGGCCCTGATGGGCGCGTCCGGCTCGGGCAAGTCGACGCTGCTCCACTGCCTCGCCGGCATCCTGCGCCCCGACGCCGGCCAGGTGCGGGTGCTGGGCCAGGAGCTGGGCACGATGACCGAGCGGCAGCGGTCGGCGCTGCGGCTGGCCCGCATGGGCTTCGTGCTCCAGGGTGGCGAGCTGATCCCTGAGCTGACCTTGGCCGAGAACGTCGCCCTGCCGCTGCAGCTGACCGGGACGCCGCACCGGGAGGCCGCGGGCCGGGCGGCCGCGATGCTGGACGCGGTCGGCCTCGGTGGGGCCGGAGACCGCCGGACGGGCGCGGTGTCGGGCGGAGAGGCGCAGCGTGCTGCCGTCGCGCGTGCCCTGGTCCACGAGCCCGAGATCGTGTTCGCGGACGAGCCCACCGGCGCCCTCGACACGGTCAACGGCGAGCAGGTGCTCGAGCTGCTGCTCACGTCGGCGCGGGCCCGGGGCGCGAGCGTGCTGCTCGTGACCCACGATCACCGGGTCGCGGCCCACGCCGATCGGCTTCAGGTGATGCGCGACGGCACGGTGGTGGGCGAGGTCGAGCCGTGACCGGCGCGATCCGGCTCGGGCTCAGGCTCGCCCGCGGCGCCACGCCGGGCGAACGGCTCCGCGCCGTGGCGACCGTCGCCGCCCACCTCGTCGGAGTCTGGATCATGCTGCTGGTCCTCGCTGCCGTCCGGGCGGAGATCGCACTGCCGAGCTATGACGGTGACGGCCTGCCGATCCTGGTGCTGACGGTGGTCGCCACGGTCGGGGTGCCGGTCGCGGTGCTCCTGGCCACGATCGCCCGTCTGTCGGCGGCGTTGCGGGATCGACGGCTGGCGAACCTGCGCGTGCTGGGGGTCTCGCCGGGGCGCACGCGCGTGGTGGCGGCCGTCGAGGCGGGGGCGGGAGCCGCGGTGGGCGGTGTCCTGGGGGTGCTCGCGTTCTGGGCGACCCGTCCGGCGCTGCGCGGGCTGGACGTCGCCGGCCGGGACTGGTCGTCGGCGGAGTTCGCGCCGTGGCCATGGAGCGTCGGCCTGATGGTCGTCGCTCTGCCCCTGGTCGCAGTCGCCGTGGCACTGCTGCCCGGCGCACGTCGCGCCGGCACCCTCACCGCCGAGGCGAGGCTCGTGCCGTCCGGGACGCACCGTGGATGGCGCGCTCTGCCTCTGCCGGCGGGCCTGGCCCTCACCGCGGGCAGCACCATCGGCGCGGACGGGCAGCTCGGGTACGGCCGGTTCGCGATCCTCGTGGCCGGCGGGGTGCTGAGTGCCGTGGGGCTCATCGTCGTGATCCCGGTCTTCACCCGCGTGGTCGCCGCCGTCGTGGTCCGTGTGCCGGGGCGGCCGAGCCTTCGGATCGCCGGCCGCCGGCTGGAGGCGCAGCCGGCCGGCGTGTCCCGCATCGTCGCCGGGCTGCTCGTCGCCCTGTTCGTCGTCGCCGGCTCCCGCGTGGTGCTCACCGTCTTCGAGGACTCGACCCAGTACCGCGCCGCCGACCGCACGGCCAACGGCGGCCCGGCCGCCTACGAGGTCGTGGCCCCCGACGTGGACGTCCAGGACCTCGCGACCAGGCTCGAGTCCGTCGGCGGCGTGATCGCCGCCTACCCGCAATGGACGGTGATCAGCGGCTGCCGCACGGGCCAGCCGTGCCTGAACGCGTTCGTGGGTCGGTGCGCGGACCTCGAGGCCGCAGTGCCCGACGCCCTCGGATGCCGGGACGACCGGCCGGCCTGGCTCGACGACGTCCCGCCCGACGTCATGGACCTGGGAGCCACGATCACCTGGTCGTCGAGCAACCAGGATCCGACCGCTGCGCTCCAGGGGCCTGCCGTCACCCTCGACACCCCGGCGCCGGATCGGGTCATCACGTCGACCTCGCGGCACGCGGTCAGCGACGGCATGCAGGCCCAGCTGTTCATCCCGATCAGCACCCCTGGTGTCTCGGACGTCCTGAACACGGCCCCGGTCGACTCCGTCGTCCCGCTGGCTGCGCAGGTGGACCCGCGCGTCCTGAGCGAGGAAGGTCTCCAGGAGGCCGCGACTGCCCTGGCGCCGACCGCGCAGGCCTACGACCCGTGGGAGGACGGGTCATATGACTTCGTGTCAGGGCTGCGCGCCCTGACCTGGAGCGTCGCCGCGCTGGTCCTGTCCATCGGTCTGCTCGGCTTTACGATCGCCACGATCGACCGGGCGGTCTCCCGCCGTGCCGAGATGGTCAGCCTCCAGCTGCTCGGCACCGGACGGGGAGTGATCCGCGCCGCGCAGTGGTGGGAGGCGGCGGTGCCGCTCGTGGTCGGGGTGGTCATGGCGATCGGCGCCGGGTCGGCCGTCGGATACGGCTACGCGGCCACGGCCGGGACGCCCGGACCTCCGTGGGCATCGATCGGGCTCCTGCTCGCGGTCAGCTCGGCTGCTGCCGTGGGCGTGGCGGGCCTGACGGTGGCCGCGTGCGCGCCGCGCATCCGGGCCGAGCTGATCCGGCGTGCGTAGATGACCGGGGACCGGGGCGCGCTGAGACGACGCCGCCTGCTGGCCAAGCGTCGGCTGGCCGTCCTGCTGGCGGTGCGCCGCACCGAGCGGACAGCAGCTGATGCGCTGCGCCGGCGGACCTGAACCGGGCGGACACGAGAAAGGGCCCCTCTCCGGCGGAGAGGGGCCCTGTGCTCACGTCGTGGATCAGTGAGTCAGGTCGTACACGCACTTGTCGAACTCGACCTTCGGCAGGCCGAACGGGTACTTGACCAGGCACTGCAGGTTGGCCTCGACCCCGGACAGCAGCCCAGTGACGGGCTTCGTGACGGGCGCGAGCGGCGCCAGGGGGGTGTCCTCGACGAGCTTCTGAGTTCCGCCGCCCAGCGTCCCGGGAGTCTTGGGAACCGTGGGCTTCGGGACGTCGGGGGTGCCGCCGCCACCGTCGCCGCTGGAACCACCGGCACCCGGGCTCGAACCGGGAGCGGTGCCCGCTCCACCTCCGCCACCGGGTGCGCCGGCCTTGGGCTTGCCGGTGACGGGCTTCCTCTCGGCGTCGCGCTGAGCCTTGTCGGCCTTGGCGCGCTGCTTGGGCGTCAGGGTCTGGTCGTTCGACGAGGAGGTCAGGACGGGCGCCGTCGAGACACCGTTGGGCGACTGCGTGAAGTCGCCGTTGGCGTAGGCGGCGGCGATCTTCAGGACCAGGTCGACGTAGGCGTCGGAGTTGTTGTAGCGCTTGAGCGCAACGGCCGCATCGGACGGGCTGGACAGATCACCCTCACCGGCGCACAGGTAGATGCCGGCCGATGTCGCCGCGTCGTTGATGCTCTGCGGGTTCTTGCTGCCGTCGTTGTCGGCGTCGACGCCGACGGTCTGCCAGGTGCCGGGGATGAATTGCATCGGGCCGACCGCGACGTCGAGGACCGAGTTCTTGTCCAGCGTCCCGCTGTCGGTGTCGGCGATCCGGGCCCGGCCGTCCTTGCCGTCGAGCGGCACACCGTAGATGCCCGGCTGCGCGATGCCGTCGGCGTCGAGCGCGTTGCCGTTGGTGCGGCCGTGGTTGGACTCGACCCGGCCGATCGCGGCGACGATCGTCCACGGCAGGTGACAGCCCTCGTCGGCCTTGCCGAGCAGGGTCTCGGCGCGGCGGTAGGCGTACAGGGCCGACGTCGGGATGCCGTTGGTCGACAGCGTGGACACCGTTCCGGCGGCACCGGCCTTCGGGTCGACGCCGCTGGGTGACTGCTGGACGCTGGCGGGCTGCTCGAAGGCCGTGGCGGGCACATCGGGAATGTCGGAGTCGGAGATGCCGTCAGAGGCGGTGGCCAGGCCGGAGTTGCCGAGTGCGGCGCCCCACGCGCCGACCAGCAAGGCCATCGGCACCAGGGCGCTGGCCTTCTGCCAACGCGTGAGCTGTCGAGCTCCCATGTGTCATACCCTCCCAGACCGGTGCAGTGACTGCGCCGTATGCGTAAACCGATGTTACTTGAGGGCCCCGGGGGCCGCCAGCCCGGCAGTGGCGCAGGACACATCCCCAACGAGACAGGGGTCCTGAGGTTACGGACGGGCGACGCCGATGATCGGGCCTTGTCGCCAGGCGCGACAATGGTCGGGTGACCGCATCCACCTCATCGCAGCAGCTGTTCGACCGCGCGCGCGCCGTGTCGCCGGGCGGCGTCAACTCGCCCGTCCGCGCCTTCAGGGCCGTCGGGGGCACGCCGATCTTCATGGCGTCCGCCGAGGGGGCGTGGCTCACCGACGTCGACGGGAACCGCTACGTCGACCTCGTCGGCTCGTGGGGCCCGATGCTGCTGGGCCATGCGCATCCCGAGGTGATCGCAGCCGTCGGCGCCGCCGTGGCACGGGGGACGTCGTTCGGCACGCCCAGCGAGCCCGAGGTGCTGCTGGCCGAGGAGATCGTGGGACGCACGTCCGCCGAGATGGTCCGGATGGTGTCGTCGGGCACCGAGGCGACGATGTCGGCGATCCGCCTGGCGCGCGGATTCACCGGTCGCGACAAGGTCGTCAAGTTCGCCGGCTGCTACCACGGCCACGTCGACGCGCTCCTGGCCGAGGCCGGCTCGGGCGTCGTGACGCTCGGCCTGCCCGAGACGCCCGGCGTGCCCGCCCACGTCACCGCCGACACGATCGTGCTCCCGTACAACGACCGGGCAGCGGTCGAGGCGGCCTTCGAGCAGTACGGCGACCAGATCGCCTGCCTGATCACCGAGGCCGCGGCCGGCAACATGGGCGTCGTGCCGCCGGAGCCGGGGTTCAACCAGTTCCTGTCCGAGATCTGCGCGCGCCGCGGTGCCCTGTTCATCAGTGACGAGGTCATGACCGGCTTCCGGGTGACCCGCTCGGGGCACTGGGGTCTCGACGGCGAGCCCGAGGGCTGGGCGCCCGACCTCGTCACCTTCGGCAAGGTCATGGGCGGCGGCTTCCCGGCCGCCGCGTTCGGCGGACGCCAGGACGTCATGGAGCAGCTCGCGCCGTCCGGTCCCGTCTACCAGGCGGGCACGCTGTCGGGAAACCCGATCGCGACGACCGCCGGGCTCACGACGCTGCGGCTGGCCGACGCCGATGCCTATGCCCGCCTCGATGCCGCCTCCGCGCAGCTGCAGGGCCTCGTCGCCGATGCGCTCGACGCCGCCGGAGCTCAGTACACCCTGCAGAACGCCGGCAACATGTTCAGCGTCTTCTGGGGCACGGACGCTCCGGTGACCGACTTCGCCGGCGCGCAGGCGCAGGAGGCGTGGCGCTACAAGCCCTTCTTCCACGCGATGCTGGACGCCGGTGTCTACCTTCCGCCGAGCGCATTCGAGTGCTGGTTCGTCTCGGCTGCGCACGGCGAGGAGGCACTCTCTAGAATTGCCGAGGCGCTGCCGGGCGCCGCGCGTGCCGCTGCCCGAGCCACCCCCGAGAACTAGACCACCCGAAACGAGAGTGCAGCATGTCCGAACGAACCATCGTGCACCTGATGCGGCACGGCGAGGTCCACAACCCCGAAGGCGTCCTCTACGGCCGGCTGCCGGAGTTCGTGCTGTCCGAGCTCGGTCACCAGATGGCGAAGCGCACCGCGGAGTTCCTGTCCAAGAACGAGATCGTGCACATGGTCGCCTCGCCGCTGGAGCGGGCGCAGCAGACTGCTGAACCGCTGTCGACGCTGCTCGAGGTGCCGGTCACGACCGATGACCGGGTCATCGAGGCCGACAACCTCTTCGAGGGCAAGACGGTCGGCGTCGGCAACGGCGCCTTCTCGAACCCCCGCAACTGGTGGATGCTGCGCAACCCGATCCGGCCTTCGTGGGGCGAGCCCTACAAGGACATCGCGGCCCGGATGAAGCTCGCCGTCGACGACGCCCGTGAGACGGCCCGTGGTCACGAGGCGGTCATCGTGTCGCACCAGCTGCCGGTCTGGATCGCCCGCCGGGCGCACGAGCAGAAGAGCTTCGTGCACGATCCGCGCAAGCGTCAGTGCACGCTCGCGAGCCTGACCAGCCTGTACTTCGACGGCGACAAGTTCATCGGCGTCACCTACAGCGAGCCGGCCGGCGATCTGCTGCCCACGGTTCTCGGTGGCAAGAAGTTCGTCGCCGGAGCCTAGAGCCTTGTCCTCCTTCCGCGCCCGGACCGTTGCGGCGATCGGGGCCATCGCCCTGCTCGCTGCGTGCAGCGGTGCCGGCAACCGCGGGACGACCAACGGCTTCGTCTCCGGTGACGGCTCCATCACCCGCGTCGACGCGGCCGATCGCGAGGACGCCCCGGTGCTCGAGGGCGAGGGCCTCGACGGACGCCCGTTGTCGACCGCTGACTTCGCCGGCAAGACCATCGTCGTCAACCTGTGGGGGCCGTGGTGCGCGCCGTGCCGGGCCGAGGCTCCGGCCCTCGACGAGGTCGCGAAGCAGTACGCGGGCAAGGACGTGCAGTTCGTCGGGGTGCTGACGCGCACCAAGGACCCGGCATCTGCGATCGCGTTCAACCGCAATTTCGGTGTCACCTATCCCAGCTTCGCCGACCAGGGCGGACGCCTCGAGCTCGGCTTCATCGACAGCCTCCCGACCACGGCCATCCCCACGACGTGGATCATCGACGCCAAGGGACGCGTCGCCGTGCGGATCGTCGACAAGGTGACCGCCTCGACGCTCGCGAACCTGATCGAAGACGTGCAGAAGAGCACCGCGTGACGGACTGGTTCCAGGACACCGTCTACTCGGGCAATCTCCTGCTCGCCGTGCCGGTGGCAGCCATCGCCGGTCTGGTGTCGTTCTTCTCCCCGTGCGTCCTGCCGCTGCTGCCGGGCTACCTCTCGTACGTCTCGGGGGTCGCGGCCCAGGACCTGGAGTCCGCCCGCCGGGGACGCCTGCTCGCCGGGGCGTTGCTGTTCGTGCTCGGCTTCTCGACGGTGTTCGTGCTCGGGGGCGCCCTGTTCGGCTCGGCCGGGCTGAAGCTGCAGCGCTACCAGGACACCCTCTCGATCGTGACCGGCATCCTGGTGATCATCCTCGGGCTGGTCTTCATCGGATTCGTCCCGTTCATGCAGCGCGAGGTGCGGGTGCACGCCGTGCCCGCGGTCGGGCTCGCGATCGCCCCCGTGCTGGGGGTCTTCTTCGGCCTCGGCTGGGTGCCCTGCATCGGTCCGACCCTGTCGGCCGTGCTGACGCTCTCGTTCGCGACCGACGACCCCTCCGCCGCGCGCGGGGCCTTTCTGACCTTCGTCTACTGCCTGGGCCTCGGCATCCCGTTCGTGCTGGCGGCCCTCGGGTTCGGCCGGTTCATGCACGCCGTCTCGTGGTTCCGCCGGCACCAACGGGCGGTCTCGATCGTGGGCGGCTCGCTGCTCATCGTGGTCGGCGTCCTGCTGGTGACAGGGCTGTGGGACAGCCTGGTCGGCGACATGCAGACGTGGGTCTCGGGCTTCGAGCCGCCGGTATGAGTGAGCAGAGGGCTTCATGAGTGAGAATGCGGTCAGCGAGCTGGGACGTCGCGAGCTCACGCGGTGGTTCTGGCGCCAGCTGACGTCGATGCGCACCGCGCTGATGCTCCTGCTGCTGCTGGCGATCGCCGCGGTGCCGGGCTCGCTGGTGCCGCAGCGCGGTGTCGATGCCCGGGCCGTCGAGACGTACTTCCTCGATCATCCGAAGTCGGCGCCGATCCTGGACGACCTCGGCTTCTTCAGCGTCTACAGCTCGCCGTGGTTCAGCGCCGTCTACCTGCTGCTGATGGTGTCGCTGATCGGCTGCATCCTGCCCCGCTCGTTCGTCTACCTCCGCGCCGCCCGCGCCCGTCCGCCCAAGGCACCGCGCAACTTCTCCCGCCTCCCGGCGTCCGCCTCGTTCGAGACCGACGCCTCCCCGGACGACGTCGTGGCAGCCGCGCGCAAGGCTCTCGGGCGGTCCAGGATCGACGTCGCGGACCGCGAGGGCGTGCGCGAGGTCAGCGCCGAGAAGGGCTTCCTACGTGAGGCTGGCAACCTGGTCTTCCACATCAGCATCGTCGTGGTGCTGATCGGTGTGGCGGTCGGGACACTGTTCGGCTATCGCGGTTCCGTCATCGTGACCGACGGCGGAGGACAATTCGCCAACTCCCTGCCCCAGTACGACGAGTTCAGCTCCGGGACGTTGTTCGACACCGACGACCTGCCGCCGTTCGCCCTCACCCTGGACAAGGTCACCGCACGGTTCCAGCCGTTCGGGAGCCCGCAGGCCGGCGCCCCGCGCGAGTTCCGCGCGAAGGGCACCTATGCCGCCTCGCCGGGCGAGGACGACAAGCCCTTCGACATCACGGTCAACCATCCGCTCGCGATCGGCAGCACCTCGGTCTACCTGCTCGGTCAGGGCTATGCGCCGGTCTTCAAGATCACCGATGCGCAGGGCAACGTGGTGTACAACGACGCCGTCCCCTTCCTGCCCGCCGACGCGACCTACACGTCCAACGGCATCATCAAGGTCCCCGACGCCCAGCCCGAGCAGCTCGGCTTCCAGGGCTTCTTCCTGCCGACGGCGGTGAGCCAGGGCGGCAAGGAGCTGTCGACATCCGCCCACCCCGCCGCCGCCAACCCGCTCGTCGGGCTCAACGTCTGGCGCGGCGACCTCGGGCTCGACGAGGGGACCGGCCAGTCGGTCTTCATCCTGGACAAGACCAAGATGGAGCAGTACCAGGACGGCGCCAAGGCCTTCCGCGTCAGCCTGCAGCCCGGCATGGCGGCCGACCTCCCCGACGGCGGGTCGATCGAGTTCACCGAGCTGCGGCAGTTCGCGCGCTTCCAGATCGGCTCGGCACCGTTGGTCAAGGTGCCGCTGTTCGGCATCATCGCCGGACTCATCGGGCTCATGACCTCGCTGACGATCAAGCCGCGCAGGACCTGGATCCGTGCCCGTCAGGACGGCTCGCGTACCGTGGTGGACGTCGCCGTGCTGGACCGCGTGCCCCGGGACGACCTGCCGGCCGACCTGGACGACTTCCTCGAGCGGTTCAAGGACGCGCTCGGTGAGACCGAAGAGAAGGCAACGACATGACGCTCGAGAACCTGGCGCAGGTCTCCAACTACGCCGTCGCGTCCGCGACGGGCATCCTCGCGCTGGCCTTCGTCGCGTACGTCGCCCAGTGGGGCTTCGCCCGCAACGTGGCGCCCGAGCGCGAACGGGTCACCGCCGGTTCCGCGGACGAGCTCCCGCAGGCGTCCGTCCCGGTCGAGCGCAGCAACATGGCCGGCGGCATCGGCCTGTCGCTGACGACACTGGCGACGATCGTCCTGCTCGTGGGCGTCGTGACGCGTGGTCTGGCCGCCGAGCGGGCCCCGTGGGGCAACATGTACGAGTTCGGCTGCGCCGCGACGGTGGCCGCGCTGCTGGTGTACCTCGCCCTGGTGCGGGTGTGGGAGATCGACTGGGTCGGCCCCATCATCACCGCCTTCGGCACGGTCGTGCTGGGCGCCTCCGCGATGGTCTACGTCCCCGCCGGTCCACTCGTCCCCGCCCTGCACTCGTACTGGCTCGTCATCCACGTCTTCGGCGCGATCATCTCCGGATCCGCGTTCTTCATCGGTGCCGCCGCGTCGGTGCTCTACCTGATCAAGTCGCGCGCCGAGCGCAACACCCCCGAGGACAAGCGGGTCGGCTTCCTGTGGCGCATCCCCGCCTCGGCCAAGATCGACCAGGTCGCCTACCGCGTGCACGCCTTCGCGTTCCCGATCTGGACGTTCGCGGCCCTCATCGCCGGCCCGATCTGGGCGCAGTACGCGTGGGGCCGCTACTGGGGCTGGGACCCCAAGGAGGTCTG
Source organism: Aeromicrobium sp. (assembly GCA_025965435.1). Taxonomy (GTDB): domain Bacteria; phylum Actinomycetota; class Actinomycetes; order Propionibacteriales; family Nocardioidaceae; genus Aeromicrobium. The sequence continues at coordinate 29,269 of JAOPWZ010000020.1, read as the reverse complement.
GGCGTTCATCACCTGGGTCGTCTACGCCGGCTACCTGCACGCCCGCGCGACCGCCGGGTGGAAGGGCAAGGCCGCCGCGATCCTCGCCCTGGTCGGCTTCGCGACCTTCGTCTTCAACTTCGTCGGCGTCAACCTGTGGGTCGGCGGGATGCACTCGTACGCCAAATAAGGCGCGCGGTTGGGGTTGTCGGTTTCCCATGAGGCCTCGTGTTGTTGTCGCGCACCGCGTGCTTCAACGCTGGGTGCGTGACAAGGACGCTCGGTGGGCGGCGCTCAGACCAGCGGGATGTTGACGCGTCCGCGCGTGTAGAGCCGGCGAGACTCATCCATCTCGGCCCGCACCCGCTCCGCGGTCCTCATCCCGCGGGCCGGATCGATGTCGCTCCAGGTCCACCGACTCATGCCGAGTCGCTGGGAGCGCATCCGGTCCTCGCGGATCTTCTCAGCCGTGACGATCCGCTGAGGCGTGCGACGGTCGTCGGGGATGCCGCCGTACTTGACCAGGCCGTCGAACTCGCCGAGGTGGCAGTGCTCGATCCAACCGAAGTCGCTGTAGCCGATGATCCTGCCGTAGGCGTCGTACACGGGCACCTGCAAGTCGGGAACGGGCAGCCCCGCGCGGCGGAACAGGTAGCGTGACCGCGACTCGCCGGGCGACTCGGCCCGGCCGTCGGCCAAGGACAACGCGTACCGGGCACGCCGGGCGCCTTGCCAATCTGCCCTGCGACCGACCGTCTCGGCGAGCTCCTCGCCGGTGACGGCGCCAAGGTGCAGCGCGGAGTCCATCGTGACGATGGCCGACTCGACGGATCCCACGGTGGCGGCCTCGAAGACGGCACGGCTTGGCCTCACGACCAGCACCCCGTCGAGCTCCTGCACCTCGTCGTCTCTCACGATCTGCCCGACATGGTGGACGATCCCGTGCTCGGTGCGTCCGGCCGAACCATCCAGTCGTGTGACGTGCACCTTGGAGAGGTCGTGGCCGTACATCGCGATCCCGTGGAGGGCACACGCCGACTGGTGGCTGATCGCGACGGCCGGGCCTAGGCGGTCGGCGACGGACTGGGCGACGATGACGTGCTTCTGCTCGCGCGTGAGCGGGGCGTACTCGGCGGTGAAGACGTAGATGCCGTGCCGCACGCGGGTCAGCAGGCCGGTCCGGACGGCCGCTCGCAGGTCGCGGTCGTTGTAGCCGCTGTCGATGAACTGGCCGCGCGTCGTGTATCGCCGGGGCGACTGGATGAGGTCGGCGAACGAGGACATGGCCCCATCCTGCGGAGGCCCACATCCGGCGGTGTCCTGCCAATGCTGGCCTGTGGGCAACTGCCCGGCGGCGCGCGGCTGTGGACGGCGCCCTCCGACCTAGCGAGTTCGGCACCCACCCCGTGCCGCAACGCTTGGTGCGCGCACAAACCACGAGGCCTCATGGGAAACCGACACCCTGGCGCATAGGGTCGGGGCGTGGGGATCGAGATTCGGGCCGACGGGCTGGTCATGACGTACGGGGACGTTCGGGCCGTCGACGGGGTCACGTTCAGCGTGGCGCCGGGGGAGTTCTTCGGCCTGCTGGGTCCCAACGGCGCCGGCAAGACCACGACGCTGGAGATGATCGAGGGCCTGCGCCAGCCCATGGCGGGCACCGTGCGGGTCGGCGAGCACGAGCCGTGGAAGCGTGAGCCGGAGCTCCAGCGCCGCATGGGCGTGCAGCTGCAGTCGTCCTCGTTCTTCGAGCGCCTGACCGCCCGCGAGCAGCTCGACACCTTCGGCGCGCTCTACGGCGTCGCGGCCGGGCGCACCGACGAGATGCTCGAGCAGGTCGGTCTCGTCGACAAGGCGGGTGTCCGCACCGAGGACCTGTCAGGCGGGCAGAAGCAGCGGTTGTCGATCGCCTGTGCGCTGATCCACGACCCCGAGATCGTGTTCCTCGACGAGCCCACCGCCGCGCTCGACCCGCAGGCCCGGCGCAACCTGTGGGACGTCCTGCGCCAGATCAACGAGTCGGGACGCACCGTCATCCTGACGACCCACCACATGGACGAGGCCGAGGCGCTCTGCGACCGCGTCGCGATCATGGACTCCGGCCGCATCCTCGTGCTGGACACCCCGGCCGCGCTCGTACGCGGGCTCGACGCCCCCGTGCGCATCAGCCTCGCGCCGGGGACGCTGTCGCTGGACGCCGCGCGGGAGATCGCCGGCGACGACCCGATCGACGACACCGAGTCGTCCCTGACCATCACGACCCGTGACCCGTCCCGCATCCTCACGGCGCTGGCCGGACGCGATGCCCTCGCAGGCCTGAGCGTCAAGGGCGCCTCGCTGGAGGACGTCTTCCTCGAGCTGACCGGACGGGAGTACCGGGCATGACCTCACCCCACGGAACCACTCGCTGCACGGTGCTCGCGCCAGCACTTGCCGACGTCCGCTCACGCTTCCGCGGGGGCCCCGAGTGACCGCGTTCCGGGCCCTCGCCCGGGCCATGCTCAAGGGGTTCTTCCGCGACAGGATGGCGTTCTTCTTCGCCGTGATCTTCCCGCTGATGTTCCTCGTCCTGTTCGGCGGCATCTTCACCAACCAGGGCGTCTCGAAGGCGGAGATCATCCAGGTGGGCCCGGTCGCGGTGCTCGACGACATCCCGAAGGAGGCGGCGGCCTACTTCAAGGACAGCCTGGAGATCACCACGTCGTCCGACGAGAAGGACGCTCTCGAGCAGGTCCGCAAGGGCGACGCCGACGCGATGATCACCCAGCGCGGCGACCAGCTCGTCGTCCGCTACTCGCGGGCCGACCAGGTCAAGGCGGCGACGGTGCAGGGCACCTTCCAGGCCATCGTGCAGTCGGCCAACATCGCTGCGACGGGCCAGCCGCCCCGGTTCAGCCTCACGACCGACCAGGTCGAGGACGACTCGCTCGAGTCGATCCAGTACTACACGCCCGGCCTGATGGGCTGGGCCATCGCCTCCGGCGCGACCTTCGGCGCTGCCACGAACCTCGTGGTGTGGCGCAAGAACGGGTTGCTGCGGCGCCTGCGGCTGGCGCCGATCCCGACCCGTTCCGTCGTGCTGGCCAGGGTCGCCGTCTCGATCGCGATCGCCCTCGTGCAGGCGACGATCTTCCTGGGGGTCGGCATCGCCCTGTTCGGCCTCAGGCTCACGGGCTCGTGGCCCATGATCATCCCGCTGCTCGTGTGCGGGACCCTCGCGTTCATGGCGATCGGCCTGCTGGCCGGGGCCGTGGCCAAGAGTGAGGAGGCGGCCGTCGGCATCTCGAACTTCGTGGTGCTGCCGATGGCCTTCCTGTCCGGGTCGTTCTTCCCGCTCGACGGTGCGCCCGGCTACGTGACGGCGATCAGCAAGGTCCTGCCGCTCAAGCACCTCAACGACGGGATGCTCGACACCATGGTCCGCGGGGAGGGGCCGTCGTCGGCGCTCGTCCCGATGGCCGTCCTGCTGGGCTTCGCGGTCGTGGTGACGGCGATCGCGAGCCGGCTGTTCCGCTGGGGCGACTGAGCCAGGGAGTCAGAGGTTGCGCAGGTAGTCGGGATCGTCGTCGGGGCCCTTGGGGCCGGGCGGTGGGGTCCAGCCGCCGGTGTTGCGGGGCTGGGGCGGCGGGGCCTGCTTGCCGTGGCCGACGAAGATCCACAGCAGGGCGCCGGCGAAGGGGATGAACACCACCAGGATCCAGACGGCCTTGGGCAGCACCCGGACCTGGTGCTTGGGTGTCGCGATCAGATCGAAGACCGCGTAGACGACCAGCACGACGCCGACCACGAGGAGAAGTGCCTTGCCCATGCCCTCCACCGTACTGGCGAGTCGCAACCGGGCGAGTCGACAGTGGGCCGCACCGATTAGGGTTGCGACATGAAGGCTTTCTGGACCTACACCCTCGCGCGGCTGGCTGTGTTCGGGGTGTGCTTCGTCATCGTGTGGGGCCTTGCGCAGATCTGGCTCGACTCGACGACGATCGTGAACATCTGGGTGCTGCTGATCGCGCTGGTGCTGTCGTCGGTCATCTCGGTGTTCCTGCTCGGAGGGCTGCGCAACCGGCTCGCGATGAACGTCCACGACCGGGCCGCACGCATGTCGGCGCGCATCGAGGAGTCCCGGCGTGCCGAAGACATCGACTGAGAGCCGCGCCTGGATCGCCGAGGCGATCCGCCGGGTCGACGCCGATGCGAACCGCAGTGCCGACACGCACCTGCACGTCCTGCCGATCCCGGTTCCGGGCATCGACCTGTACCTGAAGGACGAGTCGGTCCATCCGACCGGAAGCCTCAAGCACCGTCTGGCGCGGTCGCTGTTCCTCTACGCGCTCTGCAACGGCTGGATCGGCCCCGGCACGACCGTGATCGAGGCGTCGAGCGGGTCGACGGCCGTCAGCGAGGCGTACTTCGCCCGGCTGATCGGCCTGCCGTTCGTGGCCGTCATGCCGTCGTCGACGAGCCGCGAGAAGATCGCCCTCATCGAGTTCTACGGCGGCCGTTGCCACCTGGTGGACGACCCCGGCACCGTGTACGACGTCGCCCGCCACCTGGCGGCCGAGACCGACGGCCACTACATGGACCAGTTCACGTACGCGGAGCGCGCAACCGACTGGCGGGGCAACAACAACATCGCCGAGTCGATCTTCGAGCAGATGTCGGCCGAGCCGCACCCGTGCCCCACCTGGATCGTCGTGAGTGCCGGTACGGGCGGGACGTCCGCGACGATCGGCCGCTTCGTCCGGTACCGCCGTTTCGCGACCCGTATCGCCGTGGCCGATCCGGAGAACTCAGCGTTCCACGGCGGCTGGGAGGCCGACCGGTCCGATGTCACGACCAGCCGCCCTTCACGCATCGAGGGCATCGGTCGCATGCGCGTCGAGCCGTCGTTCGTCGGCGGTGTCATCGACGACATGGTGCAGGTGCCGGACGCCGCGTCGATCGCCACGATGCGCTGGGTCTCGGGCATCCTCGGACGTCCGGTGGGCGGCTCGACCGGCACCAACGTGTGGGCGTCGCTGGAGATGATCGGCCGGATGAGCGCCGACGGCGAGCAGGGCAGCGTCGTGACGCTGCTGTGCGACGGCGGCGAGCGGTACGAGCACACCTACTACGACGACGCGTGGCTGGCAGCCAAGGGCATCGACATCGCGCCGTACGCGGCGGCCCTCACGACGTTCTCCGAGACCGGCGTCCTCCCGGCTGTCGGTTTCCCATGAGGCCTCGCGTTCTCGCCACGCACCCAGTGTTGTAACGCTTGGTGCGTGCCCCAGGCCCTGGGCCTCATGGGAAACCGACCAACCCCGGGGACCGGGGGTCAAGTGGTGGGGACGATCTCCAGCGACACGATCCGGCCTGCGTCGACCACCAGGCGGCCCATCGTGCCGCGGGGCTGGCGGCGCTTGTCGGTCGGTGAGCCGGGGTTGAACAGGCGCTGACCGGCGTCCTCGGTGTCCCATGGGATGTGCGAGTGGCCGAACACGACGAGGTCGGCGTCCGGGAAGAGCCGCCGCATCCGGGCAGCCCGGCCCTGCTTGGCGCCGGAGTCGTGGATCATCGCGATCCGGACGCCGTCGAGGTCCAGCTCGAGCGTCGCAGGGGCGCCCCACGCGGCGACGTCGGGACCGTCGTTGTTGCCCCGCACGACGTGCACCGGCGCGTGCGCGGCGAGCTCGTCGAGCACCGACGGCACGCAGACGTCGCCGGCGTGCAGGATCACGTCGACGTCCTCGAGCTGCGCGGCGACGGCCGGCGGCATGGCCTTCCAGAACCGCGGAGCGTGGGTGTCGGAGACGATGGCGATGCGCAGCACGGGGTCAGGCGCCGATCGCCAGGCCGATCGCGAGCCCTGCGGCGTAGACGAGCTCGGCCAGGCCGATGTCACGCAGGACGGGGATCAGCGCCATGCCGCCCGCGCCGGACGCCACGACCTGGCGGGCGCGCACCGCGAGGGGCACCATGGCCAGGCCCAGCAGGGCCCACGGTGTCGCGACCGATGCCCACACCAGCGTCGCCACGGCGACGAGCACCAGCAGGGTGAAGAGGCGGCGGGTGTTGGCGTCGCCCAGCACCACGGCGAGCGTCCGCTTGCCGGTGACCGAGTCGGTCGGGATGTCGCGCAGGTTGTTGGCCACGAGGATCGCGCACGCCAGGGAGCCGACCCCGATCGACGCCGCCACCGCGACCTGCGTGATCTCCTCGGTCTGGACGTACGCCGTGCCGAGCACGGCCACGAGGCCGAAGAAGATGAACACGCTGACCTCGCCGAGCGCACGGTAGCCGTACGGCGACGGCCCACCTGTGTACGTCCACGCCGCGCCCAGGGCCGCCACCCCGACCAGCAGCAGCCACCACGTCGTGGTCGCTGCGAGGGCGAACCCGAGGACGGCGCCGAGGCCGAGGAAGCCCAAGGCCGCGAGCTTGACCGAGCGGGCCGGGACGAGCCCGGAGCCGACGAGCCGCAGGGGTCCGACCCGGTCGTCGTCGGTGCCCTTGATGCCGTCGGAGTAGTCGTTGGCGTAGTTGACGCCGATCTGCAGGGCCAGCGAGACGCCGAGCGCGAGCAGGGCCTTCCACCACACGACGGAGTCGGCGTAGGCCGCGACTCCGGTGCCGGCCAGCACCGGCGCGACGGCTGCCGGCAGGGTGCGGGGTCGGGCGCCGGCGACCCAGAGCCGGGCGGGGGACAGGGAGGTGCTCATGACTGATCAGTCTGCCACCCGGAGCATCGCCATCTGCGGTTGGCGCTGGTTGGGACGTCAAGCTAGCGTTGACGACATGTCCGTCGATGACGCCGAGTTCGCCGATCTCATCGCGCACGCCGTCGCCCGGCTCGACCCGTCGCTGGAGCGGCGGCTCGACACCGAGCCGCAGGCGCACCTCGACCTGGTGCTCCTGACCAACCGGGCCCACGACGAGACCAACCGGCTGCTGCGCGCCGCGGTGTCGTCGGCTCGTGCCGCCGGGTGGAGCTGGGAGTCGATCGGCTCGGCGCTGGGCATGTCGCGCCAGGCGGCCCAGCAGCGCTTCGGCCACAAGCCCACCGTGACCCCGGGCACGACGGAGCACCGGCAGCTCGTCGGCCTGTCGGCGTTCACCGAGATCGACCAGCTCAACGAGTGGGGCCGGCACGGCTGGCACTCGATCGGCTGCGGTCCCCGGTTCCACGACGTCGAGAACTCGCCGACCCAGTGGGAGCACACCCGCGCCGTGGTCGGCAGCCGCAGGGCCCGCGACCTCGAGACGGACGGCTGGGAGCGGATCGGCTCGATGTGGTTCCCGTGGGTCTACTTCAAGCGCCCGCTGACCCTGGCGGCGGTGCCGGGAGAGCCCGGATGACCTCGCTGCGGCCGGTGGCCGGCGATGCGCGCGAGGTGTTCGCGCTCGTCGAGGCCTGGGTGCGCGACGGGGGGGAGCCGATCGTCGTGCGCACCTCGGGCAGCACCGGCGAGCCGAAGGACGTCATCTTGTCCCACGCGGCCGTCGTCGCATCGGCCCGCGCGAGCCTTGACCGGCTGGGCGGACCGGGGGGCTGGCTGCTGGCCATGCCCGTCACGGGTGTGGGCGGTCTGCAGGTGCTCGTGCGGTCGGCCCTGGCCGGTCTGCGGCCGGTGATCGCGGCGGAGCACACGTCGCTCGGCGAGGCGATCGAGGCGATCCCGGGACCACGGCGGTACGCCTCACTCGTCCCGACGCAGGTGCATCGGCTGGTCGAGGCCGGCGAGGTCGACGTCCTGCGCTCGCTCGACGCCCTGCTGATCGGCGGAGCGGCCGTCCCACCCGACCTGCTGGAGGCCGTGTCGGGCGTCGCCGTCGTGCGGACCTACGGCATGAGCGAGACGAGCGGCGGCTGCGTCTACGACGGCGTCCCGCTCGACGACGTCGAGCTGGCGCTGGACGACAAGGGACAGGTGCTGGTCAGCGGGCCGGTGCTGTTCGACGGCTACGCCGACCCCGAGGCGACGGCCCGCGTGCTGCGCGGCGGGTGGTTCGCCACCTCGGACCTGGGTGAGATCGACGCCGCCGGACGACTGCGGGTCACCGGGCGATCCGACGACGTCGTCATCAGTGGCGGGGTCAACGTCCCGCTCCCCGCCGTGACGCAGGTGCTCCGGCGGCTGGAGGGCGTCCGCGACGCCGTGGCGCTGGGAGCGCCGGACGCCGAGTGGGGCACCCGGGTCGTGGCCTACCTCGTGCCCGCCGACGCGGTGTGCCTCGACGGGCTGCGGCTCGACGAGGTGCGCGACGCGGTCGAGGCCTCGGGCCTGTCACGCACCTGGGCCCCCCGCGAGGTCGTGCTCGTCGACGCGCTGCCGCTGCTGCCCGGCGGCAAGATCGACCGCCGGGCGCTTCAAGGAGGCTGAGCGCTCGTCCGGAGCGTCAGGCGACCGCCGCCGCGATGGCGTCGGCGATGGGCGTCGTGCCGCTGATGAGCTCCCACTGCTTGCGGTGGGTCCGGGGGTCGTCGATCACTGCGGCGATCACGGCGGCGACGTCCGCGCGAGGGACCTGTGCACGGTCGACCTTGTCGGCCAGCACGATCTCACCGGTGGGGTCGTCGTCGGTCAGCCCGCCCGGACGGATGATCGTCCAGTCGAGGTCGCTCGCCCGCAGGGCGATGTCGGCGTCCCGCTTGGCAGCGACATAGGCCTGCCAGCCGCCGTCGACGTCATCGTCGAGCGGCTCGTCGACGCCGATCGCGGAGATCTGCACGAACCGGTGCACACCGGCGGTCTTCGCGCCGGCGATCGACTTCAGCGAGCCACCGAGATCGACGGTCTTCTTGCGCTCGGCGTTGCCGTCCGCGCCGCCGCCGGCTGCGAACACCACGGCGTCGGTGCCGATGAAGGCCTTGGCGAAGTCGGCTTCGTCGGACTGCTCGATGTCGAGGAAGACGACCTCGGCACCGAGGCCCTCGAGCTCTGCGGTGTGATCGGGGTTGCGGACGAGGGCGACGGGCTGGTGGCCGCCGTCCACGAGGATGGGGATGAGGAGGCGGGCGATGTTGCCGTGGCCTCCGACAATGGCGATTCGGGTCATACCGTCCACCGTAGGTCGGTGCCGGTAAGTTGCCAGTCGTGCAGCCGCGTACCTTCTCGATCCCGATGCCGACGCCGTTCCGCGGCATCACCCGGCGCGAGGGCATGGTGTTCGAGGGCCCGGCGGGATGGGCGGAGTTCAGCCCCTTCCTGGACTACGACGCCCGCGAGAGCGCCCCGTGGCTCGCGGCCGCGATCGAGTCGGCGCAGAAGCAGTGGCCGGCGCCGGTCCGCACCCATGTCGCGGTCAACTGCACCGTGCCTGCGGTGGGCCCCGACCAGGGCGCCGCGATCGTGCGCCGCAGCGGTTGCGGCACCGCCAAGGTCAAGGTGGCCGAGCGAGGCCAGAGCCTGGCCGACGACCTCGCCCGGGTCGAGGCCGTCCGTGGTGCCATCGGGCCTCGCGGCAAGATCCGGGTCGACGCCAACGGCGGCTGGTCCGTCGACGATGCCGTCCGCGCGATCGCCGCGCTCGACCTGGCCGCCCACGGCCTCGAGTACGTCGAGCAGCCGTGCGCCTCGGTCGAGGACCTCGCGGCCGTGCGTCGCCGGGTCGGGGTGCCGATCGCCGCCGACGAGTCGATCCGTCGGGCCGACGACCCGTTCCGCGTCGCCCGGCTGGAGGCGGCCGACATCGCGGTGCTGAAGGTCGCCCCGCTCGGCGGCGTCCATGCGTGCCTCCGCATCGCCGAGCAGATCGGTCTGCCCGTCGTCGTGTCCAGCGCGGTCGACACCTCGATCGGCCTGGCGGCTGGTCTCGCGCTCGCCGGTGCGCTGCCCGAGCTGCCCTACGCGTGCGGCCTGGCCACGACGTCCCTGCTCGACGGCGACGTCGTCGCCTCTCCGCTCGTGCCGGTCGACGGCCTTCTTCCGGTCGGACGGCAGGGGCTCGATCCGGCCGCCTACGGCGCCGTGGCCGCCGACGGCGAGACGGACGCCCGGTGGCAGGCCCGGCTGTCGGCCGTCCGCGCGGTGCTGGCATGAGTGCGGTGCAGACGGTCGAGGCGGTGGTGCGCGAGCTCGTCGCCGGTGGCGTGCGCGAGGCTGTCTTGGCACCGGGATCGCGCTCGGGCCCGCTGGCCCTGGCCCTCGTCGCCGCCGACGAGCAGGGACTCATCCGGCTGCACGTCCGGGTCGACGAGCGTGAGGCAGCCTTCCTGGCCCTTGGGCTCGCGAAGGCGTCCCGGGCTCCCGTGCCGGTCGTCACGACGTCCGGTACTGCCGTGGCCAATCTCCACCCCGCGATGCTCGAGGCGCTGCACGCGGGCATACCGCTGATCGCGATCACGGCCGACCGCCCCGGCCGTCTGCGCGGTACCGGCGCCAACCAGACGACCGAGCAGCGCGGGGTCTTCCCGGGCGTCGACGTCGCTGCCGCACCGATCGACGTCGTGTCCTTCCTCGGGCCGGTGCACCTCAACCTCGAGCTCGACGAACCGTTGATCGAGTCGATCGACTGGGACTTCAGCGGGTCTCCGTCGGGCGAGTTCGAAGGCTCCTACGAGGCCGCGCCCACGGCCGGCCTCGAGATCGGTCCGCGAACCGTCGTCGTCGCGGGTGACGACGCCCAGCAGCCCGCCCGCATCCTGGCTCGCGACGCCGGTTGGCCGCTGCTGGCCGAGCCGTCGTCGGGCTCGCGCAACGGCGAGGCGCTCGTCTCCTACCGGCAGCTGCTGGCGCACTCGCCGCTCGCCGAGCAGATCGAGCGGGTCGTGAGCTTCGGCCACGCGACCCTCAGTCGTCCGGTCACGCGGCTGCTCGCCCGTACCGACCTCGAGATCATCCACGTCGGTGACCAGTCGACGTTCCCGGTGGTGGCAGGAGACAACGTCAGGTTTACCACCGCCGTCCGGGTCGACGGCACGGACGAACCGGGATGGCTCCGGTCCTGGCACGACGCCGATGCCCGCGCCACGGCCGCGATCGACGAGCTGGTGGCGGGCACGCCCTACGACGTGGCGCGCACCGTCAACGCGGCCGTCCCGCCCGGAGGCCTGTTGTTCGTCGGGTCGTCCAGCCCGATCCGCGACCTCGACCTCGTCGCCCGTCCCTATCGGGTCGGGGAGAAGCGGCTGATCATCGCCAACCGTGGGCTGGCGGGCATCGATGGCGTCCTCTCGACCGCGATCGGCGCCGCGCTGGCTCGATCGTCGAGCCGGGCGATCGCGTACGTCGGCGACCTCACGTTCCTGCACGGCAGCAACGGGCTGCTGATCGGCCCCGGCGAGCCGCGTCCCGACCTGACGATCGTGGTGGCCTCCGACGACGGCGGCAGCATCTTCTCGACCCTCGAGCAGGGTGCGCCGGAGTACGCGGCTTCGTTCGAGCGCGCCTTCGCCACACCGACCGGCGCCGACATCGGCGCCCTGTGTGCGGGATACGGCGTTCCGTACCGGTGTCTGGATACGGCAGATCTCTCCGCCGCGCTCGACGAGGACGTCGCCGGGATCCGTGTGCTCGAGGTGCCGGTCGACCGGACAGGTCGTCGCGAGCTCGAGGCTCGCATCGCCGACGCGGTGGGCGCCGCCCTCGCACGCTGACACCGGTTGTGTCACGGACATACTCGCAGTAGGTTTGTGGCCCAGATCACTGCATCGCCGAGAGGGAACCATGGCCGACGAGAACTTCGACTACATCGTCATCGGCTCGGGCAGCGCGGGTGGTGTCGTCGCCACCCGGTTGACCGAGGATCCGCAGGTCAGCGTGCTCCTGCTGGAGGCCGGGCCCGACGACGACGACGAGATGATCAAGATGCCGCTCGGCTTCTCGACGCTGTTCAAGACCAAGTGGGACTGGAACTACGAGACGACCCCCCAGAAGCACCTCGCCGGCCGCCGCGCCTACTGGCCGCGCATGAAGGCGCTCGGCGGATGCTCGTCGATGAACGCGATGATCTACATCCGCGGCAACCATGCCGACTACGACGAGTGGCGCGACGTCTACGGCGCGACCGGCTGGGGGTTCGACGACGTCCTGCCGTACTTCACGAAGTCCGAGGGCAACACGCGCCTCGCCGACCGGTTCCACGGCACGGACGGCCCGCTGAACGTCGAGGACCGCACGTACGTCCACCCGCTGAGCGCCGCGTTCCTCGAGTCGGGCGTGGCCGCAGGCCTCAAGCGCACGGACGACTTCAACGGTGCCGAGCAGGAGGGCATCGGGGCCTATCAGCTCACCACCAAGAAGGGCCGTCGTTGGTCGGTGGCCGACGCGTTCATCCGCCCCGCGCTGGATCGTCCCAACCTCACGGTGCGCACCGAGGCGTTCGTGACGAAGATCCTTCTCGACGGCAACCGCGCGACCGGCGTCGCCTACCGTCGCCATGGCCAGAGCCTGGTCGCCCGGGCCGAGGCGGAGGTCGTCCTCAGCGGCGGCGCGATCAACAGCCCCCAGCTGCTGATGCTGTCGGGAATCGGCCCCGGTGCGCACCTGCGTGACATGGGCATCGACGTCGCCGTCGAGTCGTCGGGCGTCGGCCAGAATCTCCAGGACCACCCGGTGTCAGGCATCATCAGCCACACCAAGGGCACGACGGACGTCGCGGAGATGCTGGGCATCGGCAACCTGCTCAGGTGGCGCGCGACGGGCAAGGGCCCGCTGAGCTCCAACGTCGCCGACACCGGTGCCTTCTTCGCCTCCCGCGACGACCTGCCCCTGCCGGACATCCAGCTGCACGTCGCGCCGACGGGCTTCGTCGACAACGGCATGCACGAGCCCGTGCGGCGTGCCCAGACGACGGCGGTGACCCTGGTCAACGTCCAGAGCAAGGGACACCTCAAGCTCCGCTCCGCCGACCCGACGTGGGCGCCCGAGATCGAGCCGGGCTACTTCGACGACCGGGCAGATCTGGAAGCCATGATCGCCGGCTTCCGCCGCGCCTACGACATCCTGCGCACCGGCCCGGTCGCCGCGTACATCGACGGCCCGTGGATCCCCGCGACGTCCGATCCCACCGACGACCAGATCATCGAGGCGATCGGCGCCTACGGCCAGACGCTCTACCACCCCGTCGCGACCTGCGCGATGGGCACGGTCGAGGGAAGCGTCGTCGATCCGGAGCTCAAGGTCCACGGCGTCGAGGGCCTGCGGGTCGCCGACGCCTCCGTCATGCCGCGGGTCCCTCGCGGCAACACCAATGCACCCACCATCATGATCGGCGAGAAGTGCGCCGATCTCATCAAGGAGTCCGCATGAGCACCCCACCTTCCTGCTCCAGTCGCAAGCTCCTTCCACAGAAAGGCGGGGACCCCGCATGACCGCCACGCTCGACCCGACCACCGGCACGGACGCGCCGGTCAAGACCTTCGACTCGCTCGACCCGGCCTCGGGCGATCTCGTCGGCACCCACCCCGTCGTCGACCGGGCCGGGGTCGACGCGGCCGTGGCCCGCTCCCGCGAGGCGGCCGGATGGTGGGGCGCGCTGAGCTTCGCCGAGCGCGGCGAGTACCTCCTGACGTGGCGCAGCGTCATCACGCGGCGCATCGCGCAGCTCGCCCACCTCTCGCACCGCGAGACCGGCAAGCCGCACGGCGACGCGCAGCTCGAGATCGTCCTGGCCATCGACCACATCGCGTGGGCGGCCAAGCACGCCAAGAAGGTGCTCGGCCCGCACAAGGTCTCGTCGGGGCTGCTCATGGCGAACCAGGCGTCGACCGTGGAGTACCGGCCGCTGGGCGTCGTCGGCGTCATCGGCCCGTGGAACTACCCGGTGTTCACGCCGATGGGCTCGATCGCCTACGCGCTGGCCGCCGGCAACACCGTCGTGTTCAAGCCCAGCGAGTACACGCCCGGCGTGGGCCAGTGGCTCGCCGACACATTCACCGAGGTCGTCCACGGACGTCCGGTGCTGCAGGTCGTCACAGGTCTGGGTGAGACCGGCAACGCGCTGTGCACCGCCGACGTCGACAAGCTGGCGTTCACCGGCTCGGGGCGGACCGGCAAGAAGGTCATGGCCGCGTGCGCCGAGAACCTCACGCCCGTCATCATCGAGGCCGGCGGCAAGGACTCGCTGATCGTCGACGAGGACGCCGACATCGCCAAGGCCGCCGAGGCCGCGCTGTGGGGCGGCATGTCGAACGCCGGCCAGACCTGCATCGGCACCGAGCGCGTCTACGTGCACGAGAACGTCTTCGACTCGTTCATGACCGAGATCCTGCAGCAGGCGGAGGGGCTTCGGGCCGGCGCCGACGCGGGTGCCAAGATCGGCCCGATCACGATGCCGTCGCAGATCGACGTCATCCGGAGCCACATCGACGACGCCATCGCGAAGGGCGCCCACGTGGCGCTCGGCGGGTCCGACGCCGTGGGGGAGCGCTTCGTGCAGCCCACGATCCTGACCCACGTGCCCGAGACCTCCACCGAGATGACCGAGGAGACGTTCGGTCCCACGCTGGCGGTCAACCCGGTCAGGAGCATGGAGGAGGCCGTCAAGCTGACCAACGGCACCTCGTACGGTCTGGCCGGAGCGGTGTTCTCCAAGAAGCGGGGCATGGAGATCGCCCAGCAGATCCGCTCGGGCATGACGTCGGTCAACTCGGTCATCGCGTTCGCCGGTGTGCCGACCCTTCCGTTCGGCGGCGTGGGCCAGTCGGGCTTCGGGCGCATCCACGGGCCGGACGGGCTCAAGGAGTTCACCTACGCCAAGGCGATCACGCGGCAGAAGTTCCGCCCCGTCATGATGCTCACCTCGTTCACGCGCGACGCCAAGACCGACAGCCGGGTCGCCCAGCTCATCACGGTGCTGCACGGCGGGAAGCAGACGCTGAAGTGAGCCCCGAACTGAGGTAACCGGCCCCCACATCTAGGCATCTCGCCCGATGTGGGGGCCTACCTCATGCGCGCACGATCGAGTCATGATCATCGATCCGCAGACCTTCATCGCCGTCGAGATGGACCGGCACCTGGCTGCCGCCGAAGCCGCCCGGGCGGCCCGGGCCGCGGTGGGCAGGCCTGCGCGGCGCCGGCGGCCGAGACGCAGCCTGGCGCTGCGCCTGGCCAGCTGGGCGACAGGCCGGGCCGTTCAAGCGTGAGCACCGGCACCAGCACTGCCGTAACGTCCGACCCGTCGGCCATGATGGACGTCATGGCGAACCACCGGTCTCCCTCGACGCCGCTGGTCGGGCGGCGCGGCGAGCTCGACCTGCTGCTGGAGTACGCCGGCGTCACGGACGACGACGCACGCGACGTCGTCCTGCTGGGCGGCGACGCCGGCATCGGCAAGACCCGGTTGCTGCGCGAGCTCGGCATCCGGGCCCGCGGCGCAGGGCACCGGGTCATGGCCGGCCACTGCCTCGACCTCGGCGACAGCGCGCGGCCCTACCAGCCCTTCGGCGAGGCCTTCTCCGATCTCGCGGACGCCGAGCGCGACCAGCTCGCCGAGCGTTTCCCCGCCCTCAAGCCGCTCCTGCCCTGGCCCTCGCCGGCACCCGGGCCGGGCGTCGAACGGGCCGAGCTGTTCGCGTCGGTCGTCGCTGCCCTCGACTCGCTGTCCGACGAGCAACCGGTGCTGCTGGTCATCGAGGACGCCCACTGGGCAGATGCCTCCACCCGGCACCTGATCCGTTACGTCCTGGCCCAGGGATTCCACGGCTCGGTGCACGTCGTGGTCAGCTACCGCTCCGACGACCTGCACCGACGGCACCCGCTTCGCGAGGCCCTCACCGAGTGGGTCCGGCTGCCGCACGTGCGTCGCATCGAGCTGGAGCCCTTGGCCGACGCCCAGGTCGTCGACCTGGTGCGAGCACGGGCCGAGGGCGACCTGCCGCCCGACGAGGTGCGCGCCGTCGTGCAGAGGGCCGGAGGCAACGCCTTCTACGTCGAGGAGCTGCTCGACGCGGGCCTGGCCCACCACACCTCGGTGCTCCCCGAGACGCTCAGCGACCTGCTGCTGGTCCGGCTCGACCGGCTCGACGACCCCGCCCGCCGGCTGGTGCGGGCAGCGTCGGTCACCGACGGACGCGAGGGCTTTGCGGCGCTTGCGGCCGCTGCAGACCTGAGCGATGCCGAGCTCGACGACGCCCTCGTCACGGCGATCGACCACAAGGTGCTGCGACGGAGCGGGTCCAACGACTACACCTTCCGCCACGCCCTGCTCGGCGAGGCCCTGCGCGACGACCTGCTGCCCGGCGAACGGCGTCGCATCCATGCGGCCTTCCTCGCAGCCCTCGGCCCCGACGCGCCGCCCGCGACCGTCGCCCGACACGCGTCCGCCGCGGGCGAGCGGGAGATCGCCTTCCGGGCGACGGTGCAGGCCGCGGAGGCGGCGAGCCGGGTCGCCGGCTACGACGAGGCCGCGATGCACTACGAGCAGGCGCTGGGGATGGTCGATGCGGCGTCCGAGGGCACCGACGTGATCGATCTGGTGATCGACGCCTCCAACGCCCTGGTGATGTCGGGCCAGCTCATGCGGGCCATGGACCTGCTCCGTGACCACCTTCACCAGCTGCCGCCCGACCTGGGCCGCGACTGTCACGGACGCCTGCTCGTCGCGATCGGCAACACCAGCTACTACGCCAGCCTCGACGTGGAGGCCGAGCAGGCCAGCCTCGACGCCGAACGGGTCGTGCCCGACGAGCCGACCGTGCTGCGGGGTGAGGTGGCGGCGCTGCGCGCCCGGGTGCTGGCCAACAAACGACGCGACGAGGAGGCGATCCGATGGGGCGAGCGCGCCCTCGCGATCGGCGAGCAGCTCGAGTCCGACCAGGTCATCTCCGACGCCAAGGCCACCTTGACCCGGTTGATGGTGCGCACGGGCGACGATCCGGAGAAGGCCAAGCAGGCCTTCCGTGAGCTCGTCGACAGCTCACGGGCGTCAGGGCACGTGCTCGGTGAGCTGCGGGGGCTGCACCAGATGGCGTTCATCCACTTCAACGCCGGCGAGCTCGACGAAGCCGAGTGGGCCTTCGCCGAGGGCATGCGCCGCGCCGAGGAGACCGGCTGGTCGCGCGGGCCCTACGGCTTCGACGGACGCTTCTTCGGCGCCCTCGTCGCCTACATGCGCGGACGGTGGGACCGAGTCCTCGAGCTGTGCGAGACCGAGGCCGGGGCTCCTGCCATCCTCACCGCCAACCTCGAGGCCATCGCGCTGCTGGTGCATGCCGCCCGGGGTGACGTGGGGCAGATCGAGCGCACCCTCTCGCTGCGGTCGCTGTGGCGTCATGAGGAGGCCGCGTCGATCCACAGCAGCTCCGCGCTCATCGAGCTGCACGGCGTCGCCGGAGACCTCACTGCCGCCCGCCGCACGTACGACGACGTGTCCGACCTGCTGGCCCGTGCCTGGGACGTGCCCGACTTCCCGGCGCGGATCAGGCTCGCGGCGCTGGTGCTGGGTCAGTACGCGTCGGCCATCGGCTCGCTCGACGCGGCGGAGCAGGCCGCACTCCTCGACGAGGTCCCGGAGCTGGCCGACGACGTCGAGCGAACCGTCGCGGCCACCCGGCCCTTCGGCCCCGAGGGAGAGGCGTGGCGGATCCGTGCGCAGGCCGAGATCGCCCGGCTGCGGTGGCAGAGCGGGGTCGACGCCCCCTCCGCCGACGAGCTCGCCGCGCTGTGGCGCACCACCCATGAGGCCTTCGTGGGGCTCGGCGACCCGTACGAGTCAGCGCGCTCCGCGGCACGGCTCGCGGCGGTTCTCCTGGCGGTGGGCGACGAGCAGACCGGCCGGGCGCTGCTGGCCGACGCGCGGTCGATCGCCGAGATGCTCGGCGCCCGACCGCTGCTCGCCGAGCTCGACCTGCTCGCTCCCCGGCCGATGCGCGCCGACATCGACCTGACGCCGCGCGAGCGGGAGGTGCTGCAGCACGTGGCCGCCGGTCGCAGCAACGGTGAGATCGGCAAGCGGTTGTTCATCAGCACCAAGACCGTCTCGGTCCACGTGTCCAACATCCTGGCCAAGCTCGGCGCCTCGGGCCGCACGGAGGCGGCCGCGATCGCCCGTCGCAAGGGGTTGCTCGAGGACTGATTCGCTAGGGTGGGCGAGTGACTTTCCATCGTTTCATCGCCCTCGGCGACTCGTTCACCGAAGGTGTCGGCGATCCCGACGAGACCCGCCCCAACCGCGTGCGGGGCTGGGCCGACCGGGCGGCGGCCGTGCTCGCGGACGATGACTTCACCTACGCCAATCTCGCGATCCGTGGCCGCAAGCTGGTGCAGATCGTCGGCGAGCAGATCGATCCGGCGATCGAGATGATGCCCGATCTGGTGAGCATCTACGCCGGCGCCAACGACGTGCTGCGCCCGCGGGTCGACATCGACCGTCTGATCGAGGCGTACGACGTCGCGATCGGCCGCCTCACCGCGTCGGGCGCGCACGTCGTGATGTTCACGGCCTACGACCCGGGAGGCTCACCGGTGTTCGGCGCCCTGCGCGGACGCTTCGCGATCTACAACGAGCTGGTCCGCGAGGTCGCCGAGAAGCACGGTGCGACGGTGGTCGACTTCTGGCGCCTCGACGACTACCGCGACGACCGGCTGTGGGACATCGATCGCATGCACATGTCGGCGGCCGGTCACCAGCGCATGGCGATCGCGTTCCTCGACGCGCTGGGCATCGCGCACGCCCTGGTTCCACTGGAGCTCGCCGAGCGTCCGGTCCTGTCGGCCAAGGAGCGCCGGGCCGCCAACCTCGAGTGGGCCCGGGCCCACGCCGCCCCGTGGGTCAAGCGCCGCCTGACCGGCGCGTCGTCCGGTGACAGCCTCGATCCCCGGTGGCCGGTCCTGGCTCCCGCCCCTGTGAGCTGACCCGGTCATGGTCCGTCTGCCCAAGCTGGGCCCCAAGCTGGCCGACACCCCGACGGACCTGGACGACAACTCGATGGAGCGGCTCGGCGAGTTCGTCCGCATGACCGGTGACCAGAAGGTCGTCAGCACGCGGCGACTGCTCTGGCTGGCCGTCGTGTTCGCCGGGCCCCTGCGGCTCAAGGAGGACCGGTCGCCGAAGTCGGCGGGCGAGTCGATCATGTTGAGCCCGCACACCGTCGTGATGACGCCGCAGGAGCACGTCGGCGTCGCGAAGGTCAACTACTACCTGACCCGGCTCGAGGCGGGTGACTCGATCAAGCCGGCGAAGATCTACGAGGTCCAGGACGGCCACGGCTGGTGGCACCTCGACGGGCTGCACCGCCTGCTCGCCGCCCGCATCCTCGGCCAGCCACTCGAGGCCAAGATCTACCGCTGACCCCCACCGTCCCCCTGGCCCACCTTCCCGCTGAGTGTGACGTTTCCGCGCCACCACGAGCGCGGTCAGGCGCCGAAACGTCACACTCAGCGGGAACGAACGGCTCAGCGGGAACGAACGGCTCAGCGGTCGGTGAGGGGGGCGGGGGAGAGCGCGTCGCGGACGGGGATGAGCTTGGCCTCGGACTCCGCCAGCTCGTCGGCCGGCACCGAGTCGGCCACGATGCCGCAGCCCGCGAACAGGCGGACGATGCGGCCGTCCTCCTCGATCTGCGCCGACCGCAGGCCGATGCCCCACTCGCCGTCGCCGTGGCCGTCGATCCAGCCGACGGGACCGGCGTAGCGTCCACGGTCGAGCTGCTCGATCTCGCTGATCAGCCGGACGGCCTCCGCGGTCGGCGTGCCGCCGACGGCTGCCGACGGGTGCAGCGATGCCGCCAGGGTCAGGGCGCTGGCGCCGTTCCTCATGACGCCGGTGACGTCGGTGGCCAGGTGCATGACATTGGGCAGGTGGAGCACGAACGGCGTCTCGGGCACGAACATGTTCGTGCAGTGCGGTGCCAGCGCGTCGGCCACGGACCGCTCGGCGTACTCGTGCTCCTCCAGGTCCTTGCTCGAGCGTGCGAGCGAGCCGGCGAGCGCGAGGTCGTGCTTGTCGTCGCCGGTGCGACGGATCGTGCCCGCCAGCACCCGGGACGTCACGAGTCCCCGCTCGAGCCGCACCAGCATCTCCGGTGTCGAGCCGAAGAACCCGTCGACGTGGAACGTCCAGCAGCTGGGGTACTCGCCGGCCAACCGGGCCAGCGGCGCGCGGACGTCGATCGGCTCGTCGAGCATGGCGACGAGATCGCGCGCCAGCACCACCTTGTCGAGATCGTCGCGGACGATGCGGGCCACGGCCTCGGCGACGAGTCCCTGCCACGTGAAGCTGTCGACCGGACCGTCGGCGAACCGCACGCCGCTCGGCTGTCGTGGCGGTGACGTGGGGGAGACGTCGGGGGGTGCCGAGATGCCGGTACCGATCACGGTGACCCAGGCGATGCCGTCGCGGCGTCCCACCACGACCTCGGGCACCACCAGCACGCTGCCACCGGTGTCGTCGGCGAAGGTGAACGACCCGAAGGCCACCAATCCGGAACCGGGGGTCTGGACGTCATCGCGGATCACCGCGTGCGCGCACAGATCACCCCACCACTGGGCTGCCTCGTCGAAACGGCCGGCACCGGCGGTGGGAAGCTCGGTGACCCGTCCCCAGCCGACCAGTCCGTCCCCGCCGTGCACCCACGCGAACGCGTCGTCGTCGGGCAGGAGCGAGAGCAGGGCACCGGGATCGTCGATCGGCGCCGACCGGACCACCAGGGGGCCCAAGGCGTCGGCGAGGACAGGGTTGCTCACAATCGATGAGCCTACTCGTGGCAAGGTGGGGCGGTGAGCCGAGCCGGTCTGGACAAGCAGCCCCACGACGTTGCGTCGATGTTCGACAAGGTCGCCGAGAGGTACGACCTCACGAATGACGTGCTCTCCCTCGGACAGGACCGGCGCTGGCGCAAGCGCGTCGTCGACCTCGTGGCCCCGCAGCCGGGTGAGGTCATCCTCGACCTCGCCGCCGGCACCGGCACGTCCAGCCAGCCCTTCGCCGACGCCGGCGCCACCGTGGTGCCCTGCGACTTCTCGATCGGCATGCTCGAGGTCGGCAAGCGAGCCCTGCCCGATCTGCCGTTCACGGCCGGCGACGGGATGCTCCTGCCCTTCGGCGACGACACCTTCGACGCCGTCACGATCTCCTTCGGCCTGCGCAACATCGTCGATCCGATCGAGGGCCTGCGTGAGCTGCTGCGGGTCACCCGGCCGGGCGGACGCATCGTGGTCTGCGAGTTCAGCACGCCGACGTGGGCGCCGTTCGACGCGATCTACACCAACTACCTGATGCGCGCCCTTCCGCCGGTGGCGCGCGCGGTCTCGTCCAACCCCGAGTCGTACGTCTACCTGGCCGAGTCGATCCGCGCGTGGCCCGACCAGAAGGGTCTGGCGATGCGCATGGTCGAGGCCGGTTGGGGCAAGGTCGAGTGGCACAACCTGTCGGCCGGCATCGTGGCGCTGCACCACTCCGTCAAGCCCTGATCCTGACGTCCCGCAGGCGCCGCTCAGGGCGGCGCCGGCACTTAGTGTGACCTAAGTTACAAGCGACCCCGGGCGGGCGTAGGGTGTGAGCGTGGTCATGTTGTGAACGAATTCACAAGCGCACGATCACGCAGGTTCCACGCTTCGTCGGACAAGACTCGGGAGGTGCTGTGACGGTCTACACGCCGATCCTGGTGCTGGGAGCGCTCGCGGCCGCCTTTGCGGTGTTCTCCGTGACCATCGCGCCGTTCACGGGTCCGAGACGCTACAACCGCGCCAAGATGGACCGCTACGAGTCGGGCATCGAGCCCAGCCCGCTGCCCGACGGCGGCGGCAGGATCTCGATCCGCTACTTCATCATCGCGATGCTCTTCATCGTCTTCGACATCGAGATCATCTTTCTCTACCCGTTCGCCATCGCCTTCGACGCGCTCGGCTGGTTCGGGCTGATCGAGATGTTCATCTTCATGCTGACGGTGTTCATCGCGTACGCCTACGTGTGGCGGCGTGGGGGCCTGGAATGGGACTGAGCACAGCGCTGGACCCGATGGGAGACGTACACCGTGGGAATTGAAGAGAAGCTGCCCTCGGGAGTCCTGCTCTCGACGGTCGAAGGACTCGCCGGCTACATGCGCAAGGCCTCGTTCTGGCCCGCGACCTTCGGCCTGGCCTGCTGCGCGATCGAGATGATGACGTTCGGCGCCCCGCGGTTCGACTCGTCCCGCTTCGGCATGGAGGTCTTCCGTCCCTCGCCGCGCCAGGCCGACCTGATGATCGTCGCCGGCCGGGTGAGCAACAAGATGGCCCCCGTCCTGCGCCAGATCTACGACCAGATGCCCGGCCCCAAGTACGTCCTGGCGATGGGCGTCTGCGCCAGCTCGGGCGGGATGTTCAACAACTACGCGATCGTCCAGGGCGTCGACCACATCGTGCCCGTCGACATGTACCTCCCCGGCTGCCCGCCGCGTCCGGAGATGCTGATCGACGCGATCCTCAAGCTGCACGACCAGATCCAGCACGAGAAGCTCGGCGCCCACCGGCTCGCTGAGATCAAGGCCGAGGAGAAGGTCGCGCTGCTCGCGACGCCGACCTCCGCCATGAAGGGCCTCATGCGATGACGGATGAAAAGGGCAACCGGGACGCTCGCGACGCGGGCACCCGCACCCAGGACGCCTCGCACGAGACCCGGTCCGAGCTGCTCCGTTCGGACACGACGCAGCTCGAGGTCGTCGAGATCCGTGAAGGTGCCTTCGGCGCCCCCGGCACGGGCGACACCAGTGGCTTCGGTGGCCTGACCCGGCCCGTCATGATGCCCGGCGCCAGCCAGCGGCCGTTCGGTGGTTGGTACGACGAGGTCGCCGACCGGCTGGCCGCCGGCCCGGGGCTGGGCGACGCCATCGAGAAGGTCGTCGTCGACCGTGGCGAGATCACGTTCTACATCCGCCGTCAGCTGCTGCTGGAGACCGTGACGCACCTGCGCAACGACCCGGTGCTCCGCTTCGAGTTCTGCTCGAGCGTCAGCGGGGTCCACTTCCCGCACGAGACCGGCCGCGAGCTGCACGTGGCCTATCACCTGCTCTCGATGACCCACAACCGCCGGATCCGCCTCGAGGTCGCGACCCCCGACGGTGATCCGCACCTCCCCAGCGTCGTCTCGATCTACCCGACGGCGGACTGGCAGGAGCGGGAGACCTGGGACATGTTCGGGATCATCTTCGACGGCCACCCCGCACTGACCCGCGTCCTGATGCCGGACGACTGGCCAGGCCACCCGCAGCGCAAGGATTATCCCCTCGGCGGCATCCCCGTCGAGTACAAGGGTGGAACCGTGCCGCCACCGGACGAGTGGAGGAGCTACTCGTGAGCACCATCAACGACCCGTACGCGAGCACGACCGACTCCCGCGAGGGACCGGTCTTCACCGTCACCGGTCAGGACTGGGACACGATCGACGCCTCCGCGGTCGAGGGCGACCACCTGGTCATCAACATGGGCCCGCAGCACCCGTCGACGCACGGCGTGCTCCGCCTCGTCCTCGAGATCGACGGCGAGACCGTCCGCGATGCGCGCGCCGGCGTCGGCTACCTGCACACCGGCATCGAGAAGAACATGGAGTACCGCACCTGGACGCAGGGCGTGACCTTCTGCACCCGCATGGACTACGTGGCTCCGTTCTCCAACGAAGCCGCCTACGTCATGGCGGTCGAGAAGCTGCTCGGCATCGAGGCGCCCGAGAAGGCCCAGGCGATGCGCGTGCTCCTGCTCGAGCTCAACCGCATCTCCTCACACCTCATCTGCATCGCGACCGGCGGCATGGAGCTCGGGGCGCTGACGGTCATGACCTGCGGCTTCCGTGACCGCGAGCTGATCCTCGACCTGTTCGAGATGATCACGGGCCTGCGGATGAACCACGCTTTCTTCCGCCCCGGCGGCGTCGCGCAGGACCTGCCCGAGGGTGCGATCGAGCAGCTCCGCTCGACCGTCGCGCTGCTCAAGAAGCGGCTGCCCGAGTACGCCGCACTGTGCAACGCCAACCCGATCTTCAAGGGACGCCTGAAAGGTGTCGGCCACCTCGAGCTCGCCGGATGCCTGGCGCTCGGCCTCACCGGCCCGGTGCTGCGCGCGACGGGCTACGACTGGGACCTGCGCAAGAAGCAGCCCTACTGGGGCTACGAGACGTACGACTTCGACGTCGTCACCCGCGACGAGCCCGACGCCTACGGACGTTTCCGGGTGCGGCTCGACGAGATGTGGCAGTCCCTGAGGATCGTCGAGCAGGCCACCGACCGGCTCGAGAAGATGGACGGCCAGCCCGTCATGGTGGCCGACAAGAAGATCGCCTGGCCCTCACAGCTCAGCGTCGGCGCCGATGGTCAGGGCAACTCCGCCGAGCACATCAAGCACATCATGGGTGAGTCGATGGAGGCGTTGATCCACCACTTCAAGATCGTGACCGAGGGCTTCCGGGTCCCGGCCGGCCAGGCCTTCGCCTCGATCGAGGCGCCGCGCGGCGAGATCGACTGCCACCTGGTGTCCGACGGCGGCACCCGCCCGTACCGCGCCCACTTCCGCGATCCGTCCTTCGTCAACCTGCAGGCCACCTCGGTCATGAGCGAGGGCGGGATGCTCTCGGACGTCATCGTCGCGGTTGCGAGTCTCGATCCCGTCATGGGGGGTGTGGATCGATGAGTCTTGCTCGCTTCGCTCGCTCGGACCATGGTTACTTTCGACGGTGGGGTGTTCGATGACGCTTTCTGATGTTACGAAGGCTGAGCTTGTGGAGCTGGCGGGTCGGTACCCGCAGCCGCGCAGCGCGCTGCTGCCGATGCTGCACCTCGTCCAGTCGGCCGAGGGCAGTGTCACCAACGAGGGCATCGAGGTCTGCGCGCAGATCCTGGGCATCAGTGCCGCCGAGGTGTCGGGCGTCGCGACGTTCTACACGATGTACAAGCGCCGCCCCATGGGCGAGCACCATGTCGGCATCTGCACCAACACGCTGTGCGCCGTGATGGGCGGCGACCTGATCTTCGAGCGGCTCAAGGGCCACCTCGACGTGGGCAACGACGAGACCACCGAGGACGGCAAGGTCACCCTCGAGCACATCGAGTGCAACGCCGCGTGCGACTTCGCCCCGGTCATGACGGTCAACTGGGAGTTCTTCGACCAGCAGACCCCCGAGTCGGCGATCGAGGTCGTCGACAAGCTTCGCGCCGGCGAGACCGTGCAGGCGACCCGCGGGGCGACGATCACCTCCTGGCGCGAGGCCGAGCGGGTGCTCGCGGGCTTCGAGGACGGTCGCGCGGACGAGGGTCCGGCGGCTGCCGGTCCGTCGCTCGCGGGCCTGGAGATCGCCGCCGAGCGCGGCTGGCGGGCACCGTCGGTCGACGAGACGCACCCCGAGCCCGACGCCGTCGCCGACACCAAGAAGGGCGCGGCCGAGCAGGCCGACACCTCACGTGCCGAGTCCGAGACGGTGATCGAGCAGTCGCCCGCGAAGACCTCCGAGGAGACGACGAAGGAGGGCAAGGATGACTGACATGCTCACCCCGGTGCTCAGCGCCGACTGGGGCAACGACCGTGCGTGGACGCTCGCCGCGTACGAGCAGACCGGCGGCTACGAGGCCCTGCGGACGGCGCTCACGATGGCGCCCGACGACGTCATCGCGCTGGTCAAGGAATCGGGTCTGCGCGGACGTGGTGGAGCGGGCTTCCCGACGGGGATGAAGTGGAGCTTCATCCCCCAGGACAACCCCAACCCCAAGTACCTCGTGGTCAACGCCGACGAGTCCGAGCCGGGCACCTGCAAGGACATCCCGCTCATGATGGCGACGCCGCACACCCTCATCGAGGGCGTCATCATCGCCGCGCACGCGATCCGCGCCAAGACCGCCTTCATCTACGTCCGCGGCGAAGTGCTGCACGTCGTCCGGCGGCTCCGCGCCGCCGCGCGCGAGGCCTACGAGGCCGGTCACCTCGGCACCGACATCCACGGCTCCGGCGTCGACCTCGACCTGGTCATCCACGCCGGCGCCGGTGCCTACATCTGTGGCGAGGAGACCGCGCTGCTCGACTCGCTCGAAGGACGTCGCGGTCAGCCCCGCCTGCGGCCCCCGTTCCCCGCGGTCGCCGGCCTGTACGCCTCGCCGACCGTGGTCAACAACGTCGAGTCGATCGCGTCGGTCCCGGCGATCGTGAAGAACGGCGTCGACTGGTTCGGCTCGATGGGCACCGAGAAGTCGAAGGGCTTCACGCTCTACTCGCTCTCGGGCCACGTCAAGCGTCCCGGCCAGTACGAGGCGCCGCTCGGCATCACGCTGCGCGAGCTGCTCGAGCTGGGCGGCGGCATGCGCGACGGCAGCGAGCTCAAGTTCTGGACCCCCGGCGGCTCGTCGACCCCGATCCTGACCGCGGAGCACCTCGACATCCCCCTCGACTACGAGGGCGTCAGCGCCGCCGGCTCGATGCTCGGCACCAAGGCCCTGCAGGTCTTCGACCAGACGACGTCGGTCGTGCGATGCGTGCTGCGGTGGACCGAGTTCTACAAGCACGAGTCGTGCGGCAAGTGCACCCCGTGCCGCGAGGGCACGTGGTGGCTCGCGCAGACCCTCCAGCGCCTCGATGAGGGGCACGGCAAGCCAGGCGACATCGAGCTGCTCCTGGACCTGTGCGAGAACATCCTCGGACGCTCGTTCTGCGCGCTCGGCGACGGTGCCACGAGCCCGATCACCTCGGCGATCCAGCACTTCCGCGACGAGTTCGAGGCCGGGATGCACACCCCGTCGCGCGAGATGTTCCCGCCGGTCGCCTCGACGCTCTTTCCGGATCGTTTCTCGAGCGCAGACGGCTCCTCGAGCGCAGATGGCTCCTCGAGCGCAGATGGCTCCTTGAGCTTGTCGAAAGGACCCGCATGACCATCCACGAGGTCTCGACAGGCTCGACCGGCGAGGCTCCGGTCGAGCTCGTCACGCTGACGATCGACGACATCGAGGTCAGCGTCCCCAAGGGCACGCTCCTGATCCGGGCCGCCGAGCTGATCGGCACCGAGATCCCGCGCTTCTGCGACCACCCGCTGCTCGACCCCGTCGGCGCGTGCCGTCAGTGCCTCGTGGAGATCACCGATGCCGGCAACGGTCGCGGGTTCCCCAAGCCGCAGGCGTCCTGCACGATCGAGGTCGCGGGCGGCATGGTCGTCAGGACCCAGGTCACGTCGCCGGTCGCCGAGAAGGCTCAGCGCGGCAACATGGAGTTCCTCCTCATCAACCACCCGCTCGACTGCCCCGTGTGCGACAAGGGCGGCGAGTGCCCGCTGCAGAACCAGGCCATGACCCACGGCCAGGGCGAGACGCGGTACACCGAGACCAAGCGGACGTTCCCCAAGCCGGTCAAGGTGTCGGAGCAGGTGCTGCTCGACCGCGAGCGCTGCGTGCTGTGCGCCCGGTGCACCCGCTTCTCCGAGCAGATCGCCGGCGACCCGTTCATCGCCCTGATCGAGCGCGGGGCCTACCAGCAGGTCGGCATCTACGAGGAGGAGCCGTTCAGCTCCTACTTCTCGGGCAACACGATCCAGATCTGCCCCGTCGGCGCCCTGACCAGCGCCGACTACCGCTTCCGCTCCCGGCCGTTCGACCTGGTGTCGACGCCGTCGATCGCGGAGCACGACGCCAGCGGCTCGGCCATCCGCGTCGACCACCGTCGCGGCAAGGTCATGCGCCGCCTGGCCGGCGACGACCCGCAGGTCAACGAGGAGTGGATCACCGACAAGGACCGGTTCGCCTTCGCGTATGCGAGCCAGCCCGATCGCCTCACGACGCCCCTGGCCCGCAACGCCGAGACCGGCATGCTCGAGCCCGTCTCGTGGCCGGCAGCGCTGGCCATCGCCGCCAGGGGCCTGGCCGCCGCGGCCGGCAAGGTCGGCGTGCTGACCGGTGGACGCCTGACGGCCGAGGACGCCTTCGCCTACAGCAAGTTCGCCCGTACCGTGCTGCAGACCAACGACATCGACTTCCGGGCCCGGGAGCACTCTGCCGAGGAGGCCGCCTTCCTCGCCTCGCACGTCGCCGCGACCCAGCTCGCCGTCAGCTTCACCGACCTGGAGAAGGCGTCCACGGTGGTGCTGGTCGGCCTCGAGCCCGAGGACGAGAACGGCAGCATCTTCCTGCGCCTGCGCAAGGGAGCCAAGAAGAACGGCGTCAAGGTCGTCGCGATCGCGAGCCACGTGACCCGCGGACTGGCCAAGATGTCCGGCGAGCTGGTGCAGACCGTGCCCGGTGACGAGCCGGCCGCGCTGGCGGCGCTCGAGCTGCCGGCCGGGGCGGTCATCCTCGTCGGCGAACGCCTGGCCGCCGTGCCCGGCGGATTCAGTGCGGCACTCGCCGCCGCCGACCGGTCAGGTGCCCGGCTCGCCTGGGTGCCGCGACGTGCGGGTGACCGGGGAGCGGTCGAGACCGGCTGCCTCCCGGCCCTGCTGCCCGGCGGCCGTCCGGTCGGCGATGCCGAGGCGCGGGCCGATCTCGCTGCCGCCTGGGACGTCGCGAGCATCCCGGCCACCGAGGGCCGTGACACCACGGGCATCCTGGCGGCCGCTGTCTCGGGCTCGCTCACGGCGTTGCTCGTCGCCGGCGTCGAGATCGACGACCTGCCCGATCCGGCTGCGGCTCGCGCCGGACTGGCCGCGGCGGAGTTCGTCGTCAGTCTCGAGGTGCGTCACAGCGACGTCACGGACGTGGCCGATGTCGTTCTCCCGATCGCCCCCGTGGTCGAGAAGCCGGGCTCGTTCGTCAACTGGGAGGGCCGCGTCCGGACGTTCGACGTCGTCCTGCACCAGCCGAACTCGCTGACCGACATCCGGGTGCTGGCCGGCATCGCCGAGGAGATGGGCACTCCGCTGGGTTTCCGGACGGTGGCGTCTGCCCGCCTGGCGATGACCGAGCTGGGTCCCTGGGACGGCGCGCGTGCGGCCCGGCCGAGCGTGGACCTTTCGACAGGCTCAAGGGGCGCGAAGGGCACGAAGAGCACCAAGGGCGCGAAGGGCACGGTCGTGCTCGACTCGTGGCGCCTGCTGGTCGACGACGGGCGCGGACAGGACGGTCAGGAGCAGTTCAAGGCCACGGCCCGCCCGGCCGTCCTGCGGGCCAGCCTGGCCACCTTGGCGGCCTTCGACATCGACCCCGGGGGACCGGCGACGATCTCGACCGATGCCGGCAGCGCGACCTTCTTCACCGCGGTCGCCGACCTGCCCGACGGGGTCGTCTGGGCACCCGCCAACTCCGGGGTGAGCCTGCGGGCGACCCTCGGCGCCGGCTTCGGTGACCGGGTCAAGCTCTCGAAGGTGGAGGTGACGTCATGAGTGAGTACTTCGGCAACGAGGCGTTCTGGGTCGTCGCGCTCAAGGCGGTGCTCGTCTTCGTCTTCCTGCTGGTCTACACGCTGTTCAACATCTGGTTCGAGCGTCGGATCGTGGC
>JAOPWZ010000142.1 GCA_025965435.1 Aeromicrobium sp. | reverse complement strand
GTCAACCAGATCGAGGTGCACCCCTTCCTGACGCAGGACGACGTGCGCGCGGTCAACGCCGAGCACGGTGTCGCCACCGAGGCGTGGTCGCCGATCGCCCAGGGTCTGGTGCTCGACAACCCCGTCGTGACGGGTCTCGCGACGGACAAGGGCAGGACCCCGGCCCAGGTCGTCCTGCGCTGGCACGTGCAGCGTGGCGACATCATCTTCCCGAAGTCGGTGACGCGCAGCCGGGTCGAGGAGAACTTCGACATCTTCGACTTCGAGCTCACCGAGGGCGAGATGGGCACCATGACCTCCCTGAACAAGGACGAGCGCACGGGGCCCGACCCGGACGTGTTCAACTACATCCCCTGACCGGCCGGCGGCCCGGGGGCCCGGGGCTAGGGAAGCGTCAGGATCTCCGCGCCGTCCGCCGTCACGAGCAGGGTGTGCTCGAACTGCGCGGTGCGGGACTTGTCCTGGGTCGATGCGGTCCACCCGTCGTCCCACATGTCCCACTCGATCGAGCCCAGCGTCAGCATGGGCTCGATCGTGAACGTCATGCCGGGCTGGATGACGGTGTCGTAGGCCGGGTCGTCGTAGTGCGGCACGACCAGCCCGTCGTGGAACGCCGGTCCGACGCCGTGGCCGGTGAAGTCGCGGACGACCCCGTACCCGAACCGCTTGGCGTAGGTCTCGATGACGCGGCCGATCACGTTGATCTCCCGGCCGGGCTTGACCGCACGGATCGCCCGCATCGTGGCCTCGCGCGTGCGCTCGACCAGCAGCCGGGACTCCTGGTCGACGGCACCGACGAGGTACGTCTTGTTGGTGTCGCCGTGGACGCCGCCGATGTAGGCCGTGATGTCGATGTTGACGATGTCGCCGTCCTCGAGCGGACGATCGTCGGGGATGCCGTGGCAGATGACCTCGTTGATGCTGCTGCACAGCGACTTGGGGTAGCCGCGATAGCCCAGGGTCGACGGATAGGCGCCGTGGGCGACGAGGAACTCGTGCCCGACCCGGTCGAGCTCGTCGGTCATCACGCCCGGGGCGATGGCCGCCTCGACCGCGTCGAGCGCCTGGGCGGCGATCCGCCCGGCGATGCGCATCGCCGCGATGGTCTCGGCATCACGCACGAGCGGACCCTTGTAGGGCAACGGCGCGATCTGCCCGACGTACTCGGGACGGTCGATCGAGGGGGGCACGGCGCGCTCGGCGGACACACGGCCGGCAGTCAGGACAGTCACCGGGTGAGTTTAGTCGGCGCAGCGCAGCACGACCTGAGGCAGGATGGGGGCATGTCTGAGCACAAGTTCTACTACTGCACGAAGCACAAGACCGTCGAGGGAGAGGAAGGCTGCAAGGCGGCCGACCGGCTCGGGCCCTACGACACCGCCGAGCAGGCCGCGCACGCGCTCGAGCTCGCCGCCGAGCGGACGAAGGCGTGGGACGAGGACCCCGACTGGAATGACGAGCCCAAGAAGGAATGAGGCGTCGTCGCAGGCGCAGGAACCGCGGGCTCCGGCTCGAACGGTCCGGGCCGTGGATCGGCGTGGGCGGGCTGTTCGTGCTGCTGTGGCTCGCGATCGCGACGTCGGTCTACTCACCGTGGTGGGGCGTCGTCCTGCACGTCCTGGTGCTGGTCCCGGTCGTCATGTGGGTCGTCCGCTGGGCACAGACCCGCCCGGCGGCCTGCACGTTCGTGCCGCTGGCGGGTCTGCCCCTGCTGGCGCTCGTCACCGCCGTGGGGGTCACCCAGGGCGGTTGGAGCGCCTGATCCTCACTCCGCGAAGCTGTGCTCCGCAGTGGGGAAGGCGCCGCCCTTGACGTCGTCGACGTAGGCGCGCGTGGCGTCGAGCATCACCGTGTGCAGGTCGGCGTAGCGCTTGACGAAGCGAGGCGCCTTGCCGGTGTTGAGGCCGAGCATGTCCTGCCACACCAGCACCTGGGCGTCGCAGTCGATGCCGGCGCCGATGCCGACGCTCGAGATGTGCAGCGCCTTCGTGACCTCGGCGGCGATGGGGGCCGGCACCATCTCCATCACGACGGCGAACGCGCCGGCCGCCTCCAGCGCCAGGGCCTCCTGCACCAGCAGGGCCGCCCCCTCACCGCGTCCCTGCACCCGGTAGCCACCGAGGTTGTGCTCGGCCTGCGGGGTGAAGCCGATGTGCGCGCAGACGGGGATGCCGGCATCGGTGAGCAGCTTCACCTGCGGCACCATCGCGAGCCCGCCCTCGAGCTTGACGGCGTGGGCGCCGGCCTCCTTCATGAAGCGGACGGCGGTGTGGAACGCCTGCTCGGGCGAGCCCTGGTACGAGCCGAAGGGCAGGTCGGCCAGCACCAGCGAGTGCTTGGCTGAGCGCGACACGGCGCGCACGAGCGGGATCAGCTCGTCGACCGTGACGGGCAGCGACGACTCGTTGCCGTAGACGTTGTTGGACGCCGAGTCGCCGACCAGCAGCACCTCGACCCCGGCCTCGTCGAACGTCGCGGCGGTGTACTGGTCGTACGCGGTCAGCATGGTCCACTTCTCACCCCGGTCCTTCATCTGCTGCAGGGTGTGGGTGCGCACTCTCTTGCGACCGGCCGGGGCGGGCGGTGTGGCCGGTCCGGTGCCGTAGGGAGCGGTCTCTTCTGGGGTGGCGTCAGCCATGGCAGTTCTCCTGTTCGTCTCGCAGCTCCTGGAGGAGTCCACGGATGTCACCAGCGTGCCAGATCTGGGGCGGGGCGCCACGGACTGTGAACCAAGTCATAGTGGCGTCAGGCAGGGCGGCGGGCGATCCACAGCCAGCGCTCGGCGTTCACCCGGAGATCGGCGCGACGGCGGACGTCGTCGGGTCCACCGTCGAGGAGCGTGTCGAACGCCGCGCGCTCGTCCGGCCGCAACCGATCGGCGACGGCTTCCCGGATGCGCGTCAGTGCGAGCGCCGCGTAGCGGCCCACCGCGTCCGGTACGGGCGACGCGAGATCGACGGAGATCGCACGATGCTGCTCGATGACGAGCCCGGCCTGCGTCAGTCGCGATCCCCAGTCGCTGCCCATGGCCGGCAGGTCCACGGCGCGGTCCGCGTCGATCAGCTCGTGGGCGCGGAGCTCTGCGACCCCGCCCCGGGTCTCGTCGGGCAGGAAGCGGGGGAACCCGTCCAGCTCGGCCACCGCCAGCAGACCGCCCGGGCGGATCACCGACGCGATCTGGGCCAGTGTGCGGTCGGGATCGGCCAGGTGGTGCAGGGACGCGGAGGCCCAGGCCAGGTCGACGGCGTCCATGGTCGGCACGCCCTCGTCGAGGTCTGCGCGGCAGGTGGTGACCCGGTCGGCCAGTCCGAGCTGCGCGGCCTGCTGCTCGAGGTGCGCCAGCATGTCCGCGGAGGCGTCGACCGCGACGGCGTGCGCCTGCGTGAAGTGGCGCAGGAGCCCGAAGGTGCCGGTCCCCGTGCCGGCGCCGAGATCGACGATCGAGCGGACATCCGAGTCGGCCGCCCGCGCGATGTCGTCGTAGACGTCGTGGAGGGCCGGCGCGAAGATCTCGGCATCGAGGTCCAGCAGCTCGGCCAGGCCGTCGGGGTGAGGCTGGTGGTCATGGGTGTGGTGGTGGTCGCTCATGCATCCAGCCTAGGTCGGGTTGCGCTGAGAGCATAGGATCTTGCGTATGACGCAAGGCAACGAGATCACGTCAAACAAGAGCAGGTCGAGCGAGATCGAGTCCCTGGTGCGGCAGCGCGTCCGCGCGCTGCGGATCGCCCGGGGGTGGTCGCTCGACGAGCTCGCGGAGCGCTGCTGGTTCAGTGCCTCCACGCTGAGTCGGATGGAGACCGGCCACCGGCGCATCGGACTGGACCAGCTGACCGCCATCGCTCGCGCGCTCGGCACGTCGCTCGACCACCTGGTGGAGCCGGAGGACGACCAGGACGTCGTGATCAGGCCGAGCCGGGACGAGGCGCGCGGGATGACGACGTGGGTGCTGACCCGTGACCAAGGACCGCGAGGGATGAAGGTCGCCAGGATCCGCCTCACTCAGCCGCCGGCGACGGGGGAGGTCGGCGAGCTACCCGTGCATCCCGGCCGCGACTGGTTCACCGTCCTGTCCGGGACGGTGCTGCTGGTCCTGGGCGACCGGACGATCAGGGTCGAGACGGGTCAGGCCGCAGAGTTCTCGACGATGGTGCCGCACGCCTTCGGAGCGGACGGCGAGCCCGCGGAGATCATCGTCATCCTCGACCCGGACGGCGAACGGTCCCACCTGCACCCCTGAGGTCGTCCCAGGAGGTCAGAGCTTCTCGCGCCAGCGGTGGGTGATCGGGACGCGGCGGTCGCGGCCGAAGTTGCGGCGCGAGACCTTGGGTCCCGGCGGGTACTGGCGCCGCTTGTACTCCGCCCGGTCGACCAGGGTGATGACGCGCTCGACCAGCGCGGGGTCGAAGCCCTCCGCGATGACGTCGGCCGATCCGAGGTCGCGCTCGACGTAGGCGTCGAGGACGGCGTCGAGCAGGTCGTACGGCGGCAGCGAGTCGGAGTCGAGCTGTCCCGGACGCAGCTCGGCCGAGGGGGGCTTGCTGATCGTGTCCTCGGGGATCGGGGGAGTCTCGCCCCGCTCGACGGCGTGGGCGTTGCGCCACGTCGCCAGCTCCCACACGAGGGTCTTGGGGACGTCCTTGATGGGGGCGTAGGCACCGACCGCGTCGCCGTAGATCGTGGAGTAGCCGGTCGCCAGCTCGGACTTGTTGCCGCACGCGAGGACGAGATGACCGTGCTGGTTGGACAGCCCCATCCAGATGACGGCGCGGATGCGTGCCTGCAGGTTCTCCTCCGCGAGGCCGTCGAGGTGCAGCGACTCCTGGTAGGCGTCGAAGATCGGCGCGATGGGGACCGTCTGCAGCGTCAGGCCCGTGCGGCGGGCCTGCTCCGCGGCGTCGGACCTGGAGTGCTCGGACGACCAGGCGCTGGGGTTGGAGACGCCGAACACCTTGTCGGGGCCGAGCGCGTCGACGGCGAGAGCCGCGACGAGCGTCGAGTCGATGCCGCCGGACATGCCGAAGAGCACCGACGAGAACCCGTTCTTCTGCACGTAGTCGCGCAGGCCGGTGACCAGGGCCGTCCAGATCTCCTCGTGCCGCTCCATCCGTTCGTTCTGGACGGTCGGCAGCGGCTCGTAGGGCGCGAACGGCTCGGAGCTGATGATGGTGCGCTCGATGGACAGGCCGCCGAAGCGCTCGGCGGCGTCGGGCATCGACGGGGTTGCGGCCGGGAGGTCGAGGTCGACGACCAACAGCTCGGGGGCGAACTGGCCGGAGCGGCCGAGCACGGTGCCCGTCTGGTCGACCACGATCGAGTCGCCGTCGAAGACCAGCTCGTCCTGCCCGCCGACGAGGTTGACATAGGCCAGCACGCAGTCACCCTCGGCGGCGCGACGCGAGCACAGCTCGAGGCGGACGTCGTCCTTGTCGGCCTCGTAGGGGGAGCCGTTGGGGACGACGAGCAGCGCCGCCTCGGCCGCCTTGGCGGCCGCGGAGGGTCCGTCGCGCCAGAGGTCCTCACAGATCGCCAGCGCGACGTCGATGCCGCCGACCTGGACGATGTTGATGGTGTGGCCCGGCACGAAGTTGCGGATCTCGTCGCCGACACCGTAGTTCCAGAGGTGGTGCTTGGCCTGGCGGGCGACGATCCGGCCCCCGTGGATGACGGCGACGCAGTTGGTGGGGGCGTTCTTGGGAATGCCGAGCCCCTCGGCGAGGCCCTCGGCGCGATCGAGGTAGCCGACGACCGCCACGATGTCGCCGCACCCCTCGTCCTGCAGGCGGACCGCGAGGGTCTCGACCGCGGCCTGCGACGCCTTGATCAGCGAGGCGCGCATCGCCAGGTCCTCGATGGGGTAGCCGGTCAGCATCATCTCGGGGAACACCACGAGGTGGACGCCCTGTGCCACGGCGTCCTTGCAGTGCTCGACCACGAGGTCGGCGTTGCCGCGCAGGTCCCCGACCGTCGCATTGACCTGGGCAAGGGCGAGACGCAGCTGAGGCATGCCCCGAGACTATCGGTGCCCCACCTCCCCGCTGAGTGTGACGTTTGCGCGCCGCGGCCCGCGTGGACACGCGCTGAAACGTCACACTCAGCGGGGAGGTTGCCGTAACAAGGCTGTAACAATCGCCATGGGACACTGGCGCCATGGGAAAACAGGAAGACTTCGTCCTTCGCGCGCTCGAGGAGCGCGACGTCCGATTCGTGCGTCTGTGGTTCACCGACGTCCTGGGATCCCTGAAGTCGGTGGCCATCGCGCCGGCCGAGCTGGAGGGTGCGTTCTCGGAGGGCATCGGCTTCGACGGCTCGGCGATCGAGGGCTTCGCACGCGTCCATGAGGCCGACATGCTGGCGATGCCCGACCCATCGACGTTCCAGATCCTGCCGTGGCGCGGCGAGACGCCCGCGACGGCCCGCATGTTCTGCGACATCCTGATGCCCGACGGCACGCCGTCGTACGCCGATCCGCGCCACGTGCTCAAGCGGGCGCTGCAGAAGGCCGCCGAGGCGGGCTTCACGTTCTACACGCACCCCGAGATCGAGTTCTTCCTGTTCAAGGGCAAGCCTGACAAGGGCGACCGTCCCGTCCCCGTCGACGACAGCGGCTACTTCGACCACACCGCGCAGGGTGGCGGCCAGGACTTCCGCCGCGAGGTCATCACGATGCTCGAGAACATGGGCATCTCGGTCGAGTTCAGCCACCACGAGGGCGGCCCCGGTCAGCAGGAGATCGACCTGCGCTACGCCGACGCCCTCTCGACGGCCGACAACATCATGACGTTCCGCACCGTCGTGCGCGAGGTCGCGCTGAGCCAGGGCAAGTGGGCCTCGTTCATGCCCAAGCCCTTCACGGAGCATCCCGGATCGGGCATGCACACCCACGTGTCGCTGTTCGAGGGCGACGAGAACGCCTTCTACGAGGCCGGCGCCGAGTACCAGCTCTCGCAGACGGGCCGCGCGTTCATCGCGGGCGTCCTGCGCCACACGCCGGAGATCACCGCCGTCACCAACCAGTGGGTCAACTCCTACAAGCGGCTCGCCGGCGGGGGAGAGGCCCCCAACTACGTCTGCTGGGGCCACAACAACCGCTCGGCCCTGATCCGGGTGCCGATGTACAAGCCGCACAAGGGCAACTCCGCCCGGGTCGAGAACCGTGCGATCGACGCCGCCTGCAACCCGTACCTCGCGTTCGCGCTGGTGCTGGCCGCCGGGCTCAAGGGCATCGAGGAGAAGTACGAGCTGCCGCCCGAGGCCGAGGACGATGTGTGGTCGTTGAGCGAGAACGAGCGCAAGGCCATGGGCATCGCCCCGCTGCCGCGCAACCTCGACGAGGCGATCCGGACGATGGAGACCAGCGAGCTCGTGGCCGAGACGCTCGGCGAGCACGTCTTCGACTTCTTCCTGCGCAACAAGCGCGCCGAGTGGCAGGACTACCGGTCACAGGTGACGCAGTTCGAGATCGATCGCCTCATGCCGATGGTCTGAGGCGTGGCCTCCGGGCCTGCCTCAGCACTCCTCGGCCTTCCGCAGCAGGACGGCCTTCTGCTGCTCGTTGCCGGTCAGCGCGGCCGCGGCGAGCAGCTCGGCCCGTGCCTCGTCGCGGCGACCCAGCCGTGACAGCAGCTCGCCGCGCACGCCCGGCAGCAGCGGGTAACCACTGAGGGCGCCGCTGGCGACCAGCGCGTCGACGAGCTCGAGCCCGGCGGCGGGGCCGTCCGCCATCGCCACCGCGACGGCATGGTTGAGGTCGACGACGGGCGACGGCGTGATGCCCCGCAGCGCCTCGTACAGCGTCACGATCCGGTGCCAGTCGGTGGTGTCGGCCGACCCGGCGATCGCGTGGCTCTCGGCGATCGCGGCCTGCAAGGCGTAGGCGCCACGCCCCCGACCGAGTGCGTCGGCACGTGCCAGGGCCGCCCGTCCGCGCTGGATCTGGTGGTGGTCCCAGCGCGACCGGTCTTGGTCGGCGAGCATCACCGGCTCGCCGTGGGCGTCGACGCGGGCGGCGAACCGGGACGCCTGCAGCTCCAGGAGGGCCAGCAGCGCATGCGCGTCCGGCTCGTCCGGCACCAGCGCTCCGATGATGCGAGCGAGCCGGATGGCCTCGGCGGCGAGGTCGGTGCGCATCCAGCTGGGGCCTGACGTCGCGGCATAGCCCTCGTTGAAGATCAGGTAGACGACGTTGAGCACCGACGCCAGCCGGGTCCCGAACTCGCCGCGGGACGGCACCTCGAAGGGCAGGTCGGCGGCAGCGATCGTCCGCTTGGCCCGCACGACCCGCTGCTGCACGGTGCTGACGGGAACCATGAACGCCCGCGAGATCTCCTCCGTCGTCAGGCCCCCGACGACTCGCAGCGTCAGGGCGATCTGGGACTCGCGCGGCAGGATCGGGTGGCACGCGGTGAAGACCAACCGAAGGACGTCGTCGTCGACCTGGTCGGGGTCCCACGGCAGGTCGTCCGCGGACGCGTCGAGTCGTTGCTGCTCGGAGAGCGAACGGGCGATCGTGGCGTGCCGGTCGTCCAGGCGCTCGACCCGGCGGCGGCGGTCGAATGCCTTGCGCTTGGCAACGGTCGTGAGCCACGCGCCGGGGTTGGGCGGCACCCCGTCACGTGGCCACTGCACCAGCGCATCGACGAAGGCCTCCTGGGCGACGTCCTCGGCGACGCCGAAGTCACCGATGAGGCGCGTCAGGGTCGCGACGATCCGGGCCGACTCGATGCGCCAGACGGCCTCGACCTGTCGGCGGGTGGACGCCGCGGCATCCGCGGCTCCACCCACCTCCGGCGCGCTCAAGACCGACCGGGCTGCGTCAGCCCTGGACCGGCTGATCGGTGCCGAGCTGCTCGCGCCACTCGTACTCCTTCTGGATGTACTCGTTGTCCTGGTCGAACTCCTCGATCTCCGTCACACGACGGACCTCGAGGCGCGTGCCGGGACCGAGCGGGCACCGCTTGGCCCACTCGGCGGCCTCCTCCTTCGTCGAGGTCTGGATGATCCAGAAGCCGGTGAACAGCTCCTTGGCCTCGGCGTACGGGCCGTCGGTCACGATCGGCGGGGTCGAGTCGAAGTCGACGACGAATCCCTCCTCCGCGGGGGCGAGCCCTTCGCCGCCGAGCAGCACGCCGGCCTTGATCAGCGACTCGTTGTAGGCGCCCATCGCGTTGATGATCTCCGTGAAGTCGAAGTCCTCCGGGAGCGTCATCTCGACGGGGGTGCGCATGATGAGCATGTACTTCATGATTTTCTCCCAAGGTGTCCGGGCCGTGTCTCGACCCTCTCACCTACGCTTCGATCGAGCATCGACAAGATCGACACATCACCGAGCAATTTTTCCGTGGGCCGAGCCGGGCCGCGCTCGCGCTCGGGCCCAGGTGCGCGGACGGTAGCCTGTCGAGGTGGCCACCGATGCACGTGAACTCTCTGTCGCACTCGCCCGCAAGGGATTCCGGGACGGGGACGGCGCACTGGCCTCGCTCCGCTCGCTCGGCGAGGTACCCGACGAGCTGGTCGACCAGATCGCGTCGGTCGCGAGCCCCGACACCGCGCTGTCGTCGCTCGTCGGCATCGCCGAGCGGGTCGGCGCGGCCGAGCTGCTGGGGATGCTGGGCGCCGACGACGAGCTCCGTCAGCGGCTCCTCGTCGTCCTCGGCACGAGCGAGGCGCTGGGCGACTTCCTGGTCCGCCATCCCGAGGCCGTGCGGGACCTCGGCGCCGACGAGCTGTCGCGCACGCCCATCGGTCTGGACACCCGCCGCCGCCAGATGGAGGAGGCCACCACCGCCGACGACCTGCGGATCGCCTACTACCGCAAGCTGCTGCACATCGCGGCGCGTGACCTGACCGCGCTCACCACGTTCGAGGAGTCGTCGGCCGAGCTGTCCGACCTGGCGGTGGCCACGCTGGGTGCGGCGCTCAAGATCGCCTGCGCGGCCGAGAACGCGTCCGACCTGTGCAAGCTGACGATCATGGCGATGGGCAAGACCGGCGGCCACGAGCTCAACTACCTCAGCGACGTCGACGTCATCTTCGTCTACGAGGCAGCCCCCGAGGCGGACGACCACAAGGCGGCGACGGCGGCGACCCGGCTCGCGTCCGCGGTCATGAAGCTGTGCCGGGAGCACACGGGCGAGGGCACGATCTGGGAGGTCGACGCCGACCTGCGTCCTGAGGGCAAGGACGGCCCGCTGGTCCGGTCGCTCCCCAGCCACATCGCCTACTACGAGAAGTGGGCCAGCACCTGGGAGTTCCAGGCCCTGCTGAAGGCCCGGTACGCGGCCGGTGACGAGGAGCTCGGGCAGGCCTACCTCGACGCGCTCTCGCCGATGGTCTGGCTCGCCAGCACGCGCGAGAGCTTCGTCAGCGGCGTGCGGGCCATGCGTCGGCGGGTCATCGAGAACATCCCGGCCGCCCACCGCGAGCGCCAGCTCAAGCTCGGTGCCGGCGGCCTGCGTGACGTCGAGTTCGCCGTGCAGCTGCTGCAGCTGGTCCACGGTCGAGCCGACGAGACCCTCCGCAGCCCCACGACGCTGAGCGCCCTGCGCGCACTGATCGACGGCGGGTACGTCGGACGCCGCGACGGGGCAGCGATGGAGGAGGCGTACGAGTTCCTGCGCACCCTCGAGCACCGCATCCAGCTCTACCGGCTCAGGCGCAGCCACATCGTCCCGGACGACCCGGAGGACCTGCGGCGCCTCGGACGCAGCATGGGGTTCCGGCAGAACCCCGCCGAGAACCTCACGAAGGAGTGGCAGGCCCACCGGCGGATCGTGCGACGCCTGCACGAGAAGCTGTTCTACCAGCCGCTGCTGGAAGCGGTCGCGTCGTTGCCGATCGACGGGCTCCGGCTCACGCCGCTGGCCGCCGAGCAGCGCCTGACCGCGCTCGGCTTCATCGACCCGAAGGGCGCGCTGACGCACATCCAGGCCCTCACGTCCGGGTTGTCGCGCCGCGCGTCGATCCAGAAGTCGCTGCTGCCGGCGATGCTCGCCTGGTTCGCCGAGTCGCCCGACCCGGACGGTGGGCTCCTGGCCTTCCGCAAGATCTCCGAGGGGCTAGGCGAGACCCACTGGTACCTCCGCAAGCTCCGCGACGAGGGGGCGGGCGCCGAGCAGCTCGCACACGTCCTGTCGTCGAGCCGGTACGTCACCGACCTCATCCTCCGCGCACCGGACTCCGTCGCGTTGCTGGGCGACGATCTCGAGCTGCGGCCGCTCGAGCGCGAACGACTGCGCACCGAGGTCGATCTCGCCGCGAACCGCCACAGCAACCCGGCCGACGCGATCCGCGCGGTGCGCCGGGTGCGGCGCCGCGAGCTGTCACGCGTCGGCATCGCCGACGTGCTGGGACGCCTGGACATCACGCAGGTCGGTGAGGCGCTGACCGACATCTCCACCGCGACGCTGGCCGGTGCGTTGAAGGCGTCGACCGCCGCGGTGGAGGCGACCCGGGGCGAGATGCCCACCCGCATGTCGATCATCCTGATGGGACGTCTCGGGGGCGGTGAGGCGGGATACGGCTCGGACGCCGACGTGATGTTCGTGCACGAGCCGCTCGACGGCGCCGACGAGGGCGAGGCGGCGACGGCCGCGATGGCCGTCGCGCAGGGGCTGCGCAAGATGCTCGCCGCGCCGGGCGACGACCCCGCACTGGAGGTCGACGCCGATCTGCGGCCCGAGGGCAGGAACGGTCCGCTCGTGCGGACGTTCGCCGCGTACCAGGCGTACTACGAGAAGTGGTCGGCGGTCTGGGAGGCCCAGGCCTTGCTGCGGGCCAGCGCGACCGTCGGTGACGCCGATCTCAACCGGCGCTTCACGACGCTGATCGACCCCCTGCGCTTCCCCGACGGCGGAGCGACGGCCGACGAGGTGCGGGAGATCCGCCGCATCAAGGCCCGGGTCGACTCCGAGCGGCTGCCCCGCGGGGCCAACGCCAAGACCCACCTCAAGCTCGGTCGCGGCGGGCTCGCCGACGTCGAGTGGACCGTCCAGCTGCT
>JAOPWZ010000137.1 GCA_025965435.1 Aeromicrobium sp. | reverse complement strand
CAGGTCCGAACCGCAGATGTTCGCTGACGTGATCCGCACCAGGACGTCGGTAGGCCGCTCGATCCGCGCGTCCGGCACGTCCTTGACACTGACCTGACGTGGGCCTTCGTACACCACTGCCTTCATGCTGGCTCCTCGTTCCTCGAGTTGAGTGCCGCCGCCCCGCCGGGCGGTGGCCTCTCCCATTAGACGAAGAGCGCGGGGGCTGACGATATCGGTAGATATGCCGATACGCGCTGCATGCCGTCCGCCGGCCTGGGTACCCAATCTGACGACCCCGGTCGTCGAGCCTGCGGCGATTCACGAGCGTGAGGCCGCTTGTGCTCGGCACACCTCCGGGGGCGGGTCGATGGAGGGAGCCACCATGCTCGACGAGCCGCCTGTCGCACAGATACTCGAGGTCGCCGCCTCAGCAGCTCCCCTGCTGGAACGAGCACGTGAGTTGGTGGAGAGTCTCGACCGCTGGCTGCCGGTCGAAGCCATGTGGCTCGCCGTGTCCGACCCGCACTCCAACGTCTGTACGACTGTCGCGAGCACGGGGCTGGACGGATCTGTCCTCGACTACTTCAACCGCCCGTCCGTCGCACGCGAGATCCAGCTGGCCGGGCTGAACGTGGACCGGCCGCCCGTCAGCGTGAGGGAGCTCCCTCTCCCCAGGGACGAGCTGCCCACCTGGGCGGAGTGCCTCGTCCCCGCCGGATTCCGCGACGGCCTCGGCGTGCCTCTCTGCGAGCCAGGTGGCCCCTACGTGGGAATGCTCACCCTGTTCTCGAGCGCGGCCGCACCGTCCGGAGTGCTCCGCGAACGCCTCGGCCAGCTTGCCCCGCTGATCGCCCGGGGGGTCTCCCCGATGCGCTCGCTTCTCGCCTCCGCGCGTCTCGTGCGGGGCGCCACAGCGGGTGTCGTCCTGCTCCGCGACGGGAGCACCCACCCGCTACCAGGGCTCGGGGAGAACCCGCTGCTCGTGGCGAACTCGGTGGTGGTGGACCTAGCCCGGAACACCCTCCTGGCCGGTCAGGTCTACCGGTCGTTCATGTGGCCGACGCACGAAGGCCCGCACAACCCCAGTCACGCGCGCATGACCGTGCTGGCCGCGACCGACGTACCGCCGTTCGTCCTGGGCACCCTGCTAATGACGGCCGACGTCAGCACCGGTGGCCTCACGGCCCGCGAGCTCGAGGTCCTCGGCCTGGTGGTCGACGGCCACTCGAACCAGCAGATCGCGAAGCAACTCGTCATCGCCCCACGCACCGTGGCCGCGCACATGGAGCACATCCTGCACAAGCTGGATGTGCCGACGAGGACCTTGGCAGCTGTCCGGGCGGAGCGGGACGGCTGCTACGTTCCGGCGCCGCGTCAGCCCTCCTGACGGCCACGGATGATCGACGGGGTTGGGCGAACGAGCTCGGCGGGCCCGCCGCCCTGGTGGCGGATAGAGCCAGAGGGTGTGGGCACGCGATGGCCCCTCAAGCCGCGTCTGAAGCAGCGCGCCGAGGCGCCGACAACCCGAGTCCCAGCCGGGCGCCGCGTGGCCATCCGGGTTGGCGACGCAGACCGCGGGGCGACGGTATGGGTGACCGGTGGCGGGGGCGTCCTGCGTCCGGACGTTACGATGGCGGGCACTCCCATGCCTGCCTCCGAAGACCGTCCCCGCAAGCTGCTGCTGGTGGTCGACGCCCCCTCGCTCCTGCACCGCAACCACCACGCGCGGGCCCACACCAGGATCACGGACCGGTCGGGACGACCGGCGTGGGCGCTGCACGGCATGCTGAGCCAGATCCTCGAGGCGATCGACGGCTTCGCGCCCGATGCCGTGATCTTCGGGCTCGACGACCGGACGGCGTCCGTGCGCGCTGACCTCTACCCGGCCTACAAGGCAGGGCGTGCCGAGAAGGATGCGGCGCTCGTCGAGCAGCTCGAGCGCGCGGGAGCGTTGCTCGACGCCCTCGGCCTCGCCACCCTCACTCCCCCGGGCCTCGAAGCCGACGACGTCGGAGCCTCTGGCGCCGCCTGGGCGCGCCGCAATGACTGGAACTGCGTCATCATCACGTCCGACCGGGACGCGTTCGCGCACATCAGCGACCACACCCAGGTGCTCCGGCTGATCAACGGCGGCATCAACGGGTCGCCCCTGCTCAACTCGGCGCGACTCCTCGCCCTGTACGGCGTCCTTGCCGAGCACTACCTCGAGTTCGCCGCCCTGCGCGGTGATGCCAGCGACAACCTGCCCGGGGTCGCGGGCATCGGCGAGAAGACCGCAGCGATCCTGCTCACCCAGGTGGGGTCCATGCGGAGCGTCTGGGCGGACATCGACCGGAACGAGGGGCGCGTCGTCGCCGCGACCCTGGACTCCTGGGCAGCCGAGACCGGTGCACGGCGCATGGGCGCCACCGTCGTTCGTCGCCTCACGGCCCCGGAGGCCCGCGAACGCTACGACTTCAACGTGCGGATCATGTCGGGACGCGACGACCTCGACCTCGGCATCACCCCGGACGTGCCCGGCACCCCGGGACTGCTCCCGCTGGATCCCGACCGGGTCAACAGGGTCGTGGGCTTTCTCAACGTCGAGACGACGACGTCACTCGCGATCCGGGTGCTCTGCACGGACCCGGCGTCCGCCGCGTTGCGCTGAGACCGGTAAATTCAACAGGTGTCCGACAAACGCCCCCGCCGCACCTTCGCCGTCATCAGCCACCCCGATGCCGGCAAGTCCACGCTGACCGAAGCCCTCGCGCTGCACGCACGAGTCATCACCGAAGCCGGTGCCGTGCACGGCAAGGGCGACCGGCGCGCCACGGTCTCGGACTGGATGGCGATGGAGAAGGCCCGCGGCATCTCGATCACGTCGGCGGCGCTGCAGTTCGTGTACCGCGACCACGTCGTCAACCTCGTCGACACCCCCGGTCACAGCGACTTCTCGGAGGACACCTACCGGGTGCTGTCGGCGGTCGACTCGGCCGTGATGCTGGTCGACGCCGGCAAGGGCCTCGAGCCGCAGACCCTCAAGCTCTTCAAGGTGTGCGCGTTGCGCGGCATCCCGGTGATCACCGTCATCAACAAGTGGGACCGCCCGGGGCTGTCGCCGCTGGGCCTGATGGACGAGATCGAGAAGCAGATCAAGCTGCGTCCGACTCCGCTGACCTGGCCGGTGGGTGAGGCCGGTGACTTCCGGGGCGTCCTGGATCGTCGTACGGGCGAGTTCGTGAAGTACACCCGCACCGCCGGCGGCGCGACTCGCGCTCCCGAGCGCCGGATGTCGGCGTCCGACGTCGAGGAGGTCGATGCCGCGGCCTGGGCCAATGCGAAGGACGAGCACGAGCTCCTCACCCTCGACGACGCCGACCACGACCAGGAGCGGTTCCTCGCCGGCGAGACCACCCCCGTCATGTTCGCCTCGGCGTTGCAGAACTTCGGAGTGGCGCAGCTGCTCGACCTGCTGCTCGACCTCGCCCCCGCGCCCAGCGCGACGGCCGGCGTGGACGGTTCGATCCGCCAGCCCGACGACGACTTCAGCGCTTTCGTCTTCAAGGTGCAGTCCGGCATGAACAGCTCTCACCGCGACCGCATGGCCTACGCGCGGGTGGTGTCCGGGACGTTCGAGCGCGGGATGATCGTCACCCACGCCT
The DNA here is from genome assembly GCA_025965435.1 of Aeromicrobium sp. GTDB lineage: Bacteria > Actinomycetota > Actinomycetes > Propionibacteriales > Nocardioidaceae > Aeromicrobium. The sequence continues at coordinate 2,691 of JAOPWZ010000137.1, read as the reverse complement.
CGACGGGGCGGCCGTTCGCAACGAAGTACGCCCAGTCCCTGTTCGGTCGCGAGACCACCTCGGTCGAACAGGCCTCCCCCGGCGACATCATTGGTTTCGTGAACGCCCAGGCGCTGCGGGTCGGTGACACGGTGTACGACGGAGACTCGATCGACTATCCGCCGGTGCCGAGCTTCGCGCCGGAGCACTTCATGACCGCGACGGCCCGCGACATCGGCCGGTACAAGCAGTTCCGCCGGGGCATCGAGCAGCTCGACCAGGAGGGGGTCGTCCAGGTCCTGAGGTCCGACCTGCGCGGCGACCAGAGCCCTGTGCTCGCCGCCGTCGGTCCCTTGCAGTTCGAGGTGGTCGAAGAACGCATGACGCACGAGTTCAACTCGCCGATCCGGCTCACGCGGCTGGACTACCAGGTGGCGCGACGCACGGACGCCGACGGCGCACTGGAGCTGCGGGGCGTCCGCGGCGCGGAAGTCCTGCAACGCACGGACGGCACCTACCTGGCGCTCTTCATCGACAAGTGGCGGGCGAACAACGCCGCCCGCGAACATCCGCAGGTGCTGCTGGAGGAGCTACCGGCCGGCGGCAGCTGACCGCTTCTTCTTGGCGGCCGCGGCCTTCTTCTTCGCTGCGGCCTTCTTGGCTGCGGCCTTCTTCGCTGCCGCCTTCTTCGCTGCCGCGGCCTTCTTCTTCGCCGCGGCCTTGTCGGCAGCCGCCTTCTTCTTGGCCGCCTTCAGCTCGGCGGCCTCCTTCTTGATCGCTGCCGCCGTCTTGTGCAGCCCGACGGCCACACGCACTCGCTCAGCGAGCAGGTGAGCCCCCGCCCTGTTCGGATGGACGCCATCGCGGGTCTGCTGCCGGGTCAGCGGCAGATCCACGTACGTGACGCCATGCAGCGCGGCCACGCGCTTCAGGATGTCGATGACCCCGATCTGGCGGGTCGCGTCGACCGGTGCGGTCGGGTACGGCGAGCCCACGACGAGGCGCGCCGTCGGCGCAACCTCACGAATCGTCGACACCGTGAGGTCCATGGCCTCTTCCAGGGTGCGGTTGCTCGTGCACACGTCTGCGTCGTTGACACCCCCGAGCACGATCACGACCTTTGCCGCTGCGAGCTGGGCGCGGACGTTCGGCTGCTGGACACGGTCCGCGAAGGTGGTGAGGCTGCACCCGCGTCCGGGCTTGTTCCACCCGGATCCGCCTTCGGCGAACACCTGAGCCCGGTACCCGGTGTCATGGCGCAGGATCGACCACCACGCCTGCGGGTGCTGGTTCGGGTCGTCCGTGTACACGAAGCCGCCCGCCTCACGCGGCGTGCTGGCCAGCGCTGACATCGAGTCCCCCACGACGACCATCAGGGGCTTCCCCCCGGGAACCGACGCCGGGGCGACCCGACCCGACGGCTGGCTGGCGGCTCCTGCGGCGGAGGGCAGCGCGACCACCAACATGGCGATCACGGACAGGATGAGAGATCTGCGAGGCACGAGCGGGTTCCTTCAGGATGACTGCGAGCCCACCCAGGTGCGGAATCTCGACACGAACTGCGGGCTATCGTTTCACGCCCGGCCCGCCTGGTGCGGCGTTTCGGTGCGATCCGAGACATCCTGTAGTCAAGCTCACGCGGCGCGTGGCTGTTGCTGCGTGAATCTGACGTGCCGCCTGGGGCGTTGATCGGGGTCGACCCGCTTCGGCGGGACGATCTCGACGACGCCGTCGTCGCCCATCCGGGCGACCCACTCGCCCTCGTGGATCAGAAAATGATGGAAGTGGCACAACAACGCAGCGTTGTTCAGGTCGGTCGGTCCACTCTCGGACCAGAAGCTCAGATGGTGCGCCTCGCACCACGCCGGCGGCCTGTCGCAACTTGGAAACACGCAGCCCTTGTCGCGGACGGCGAGGGCGAGCCTCTGATGACGGTCGTACAACCGCCTGGTCATCCCGTGGTCGATGACCCTGGTGCCGTTCTCCAGATAGAGGGCGACCAGGTGGGCGTTGCACGCCAACCGTTGGGCCTTCGCGGCCGACATGTCCGTGGCCGAGCTGTTGGTCGCGGTGCCTTGTCCGGTGCGCAGGTCGTCGATGTCGACGGTGACGGCGACCGTCGCCGCCAAGCCGCCGGCCTGCGGCAGCGAGCCGGTGGGCAGATGGTTGATCAGCTCGGTGAACGCGTGGCCCATCTTCTGCTCCCGCGGGAGCGCCAACCAGTCGCCGGCACCCATCCCATGCTGCTGCGCATTCGCAGCAGTGCGCCGCGGGGCGATGATCCCCTCGATCGCCGCGCGCAACGTGTCGGCGTCAGCATCCGGGATCAGGAACGACCCACGGGTGGTGCCATCACCACGCCTCATGATCGAGATCCGCGTCGCGCCCCACGCCTTGCGCTCCTGCTGGCGCAGCTGCTCACCCAGATGATCATCGACCCCCAGCATCCGACCGGCCCCACCAACCGACGGCGTCACGTCCCCGTGGCCTGACTCCGCCGACCGCAACTCACATCATCGTGACGAGATTCGACAGGCCACTGGCCGCGTGGGTCGCCAACCGTGCGCGGGCATCGTCCAACGCCTCTGATCCGGAATAGTCAGGCGGGATCCGCGCGGGATCCAGCGCCACCCGGCTCGACCAGTCCTTGATGTCAGATGCCGACGAGAAGGCCATGGCGGCCCGGCTACCGAGGACGACCATCCTCACCCA
>JAOPWZ010000039.1 GCA_025965435.1 Aeromicrobium sp. | reverse complement strand
CGCTCGAGCTGCAGGGAGAGTACCTCCAGCTCGCCAAGGACTTCGTCGCCCGCGAGGGCTCCGACGGGCAGACCGATGACGTCCTGCGGCGGTGGGAGAGCATCCTCGACCGCCTGGCACGGGACCCGATGGAGTGCGTGCGCGAGCTCGACTGGGTCGCGAAGCTCTCCCTGCTCGAGCGCTACCGCGAGCGCGACGGCCTGGGCTGGGACCACGCCAAGCTGCACCTCGTCGACCTGCAGTACCACGACATCCGGCTCCACAAGGGCCTCTACCACCAGCTCGTCCGCACGGGCCGGATGGACCGCTTGTTCACGGAGGAGCAGATCGCGGCGGCGGTGACCGACCCGCCGCGGGACACCCGGGCGTACTTCCGCGGCATGTGCCTCGCGAAGTTCTCCAAGGACATCGCCGCGGCGTCGTGGGACTCGGTGATCTTCGACCTGCCGGGGCGTGACTCGCTGCAGCGCATCCCGACGATGGAGCCGCTGCGCGGGACCGCGGAGCATGTCGGCACCCTGTTCGAGACCAGCCGCACCGCCGCAGAGCTGTTCACCGCGATCACCGGCCGATGAGCGCTCGCGGCCTGCGTCGCGAGATTTCTCCGCGTGGAGTCTCGCGCCGGGGGCTAGTGTTGAGTCATGTCTGAGCAGCAGCACAAGAGCACCCGCAAGGCCGCCGAGGCCGAGGAGCAGGTCGACACGACCGAGGTCGACGCCGAGAGCAAGGCCAAGCTTGACGACGACGTCGACTCGATCCTCGACGAGATCGATGACGTGCTCGAGGAGAACGCCGAGGAGTTCGTCCGCAGCTTCGTGCAGAAGGGCGGACAGTGATGCTGCCTGAGGGCACCCGCCTGACCGGCTCCTCATCGTTCGCCGACTACCTCGCCAGCACCGCCCCCGAGCTCATGCCCGGCGCCGCTTCCCGCTCCAACGGCGCCCACTCCGACCTCGCACCGCACGCCACCACGATCGTGGCGGCGACGTTCGACGGTGGCGTCATCATGGCGGGCGATCGCCGCGCGACGATGGGCAACGTCATCGCGCAGCGTGACATCGAGAAGGTCTTCCCGGCCGACGAGTACTCCTGCATCGGCATCGCCGGCAGCGCCGGCCTTGCGATCGAGATGGTGCGGCTCTTCCAGGTCGAGCTCGAGCACTACGAGAAGATCGAGGGCACCGTGCTGTCCGCCGACGGCAAGGCCAACCGGCTCGCGGCGCTGATCCGCGGCAACCTCGGCCTCGCGATGCAGGGCCTCGCGGTCGTCCCGCTGTTCGCCGGCTTCGACCTCGAGACCCAGCAGGGCCGCATCTTCTCCTACGACGTCACCGGCGGACGGTACGAGGAGCACAGCGGCTTCCACACGGTCGGTTCCGGCTCGGTCTTCGCCCGCGGTTCGCTCAAGAAGCTCTACAGCCGGAGCCTCACCGAGGGCGACTGCGTGACGGCCGCCGTCCAGGCGCTGTACGACGCCGCCGACGACGACTCCGCCACGGGCGGTCCCGATCTCACCCGGCGCATCTTCCCGGTCGTGTCGGTCGTGACCAGCGACGGCTACCGGCGTCTCGCCGACGAAGAGGTCGGCGCGATCGCCGACGACGTCATCGGCGGACGCCTCGTGCGGCCCGACGGCCCGGCCGCCCCCCTGAACTGACCGACGCCGTTTCGTCCGGCGTCTTTTCGTCACCGTGAGAGGAATTCGATGAGCCAGCAGTTCTACGTCTCGCCCGAGCAGCTCATGAAGGACCGGGCCGATTTCGCGCGCAAGGGCATCACCCGCGGGCGGAGCGTGGCGGTCGTGGAGTACGCCGACGGCATCTTGTTCGTCGCCGAGAACCCCTCGCGGGCGCTGCACAAGATCAGCGAGATCTACGACCGCATCGGCTTCGCCGCGGTCGGTCGCTACAACGAGTTCGAGAACCTGCGCATCGCCGGGGTGCGGCTCGCCGACATGCGCGGCTACGCGTACGACCGGCGCGACGTGACCGCCCGCGGCCTGGCCAATGCCTACGCCCAGACGCTGGGCACGATCTTCTCGTCGGGCGGCGAGAAGCCGTACGAGGTCGAGATCTTCGTCGGCGAGCTCGGTGAGGACGCTGCGCACGACCAGGTCTATCGCCTGATGTACGACGGCTCCGTCGCCGATGTCCAGGGATTCGGCGTCATGGGCGGCCAGAGCGAGCAGGTCGAGGCGTACCTCGGCGAGCACTACACGACCGGGCTCGATCTGGCCGGCGCCATCAAGGTCGCCGTCACGGCTCTGGGTCAGGACACCGACCCGGTCCGCACCGTCGAGGCAGCCGCCCTCGAGGTCGCCACGCTGAGCCGCAGCCGCCCCCAGCCCCGCAAGTTCAAGCGCCTCACCGGCGCCGACGTCGAGGCAGCCCTGCGCGTCTGAGCCCCCAACTTGTGCCTGCACGACTAGGGTGAATGCATGGACCGGCGCATCTTCGGTATCGAGAACGAGTACGGGGTCACGTGCTCGTTCAAGGGTCAGCGCCGGTTGTCGCCCGACGAGGTGGCCCGCTACCTCTTCCGCCGGGTGGTGTCGTGGGGTCGCAGCAGCAATGTCTTCCTGCGCAACGGCGCCCGCCTGTATCTCGACGTCGGCAGCCATCCGGAGTACGCCACGCCGGAGTGCGATGACCTGGTCGACCTGGTCACGCACGACCGTGCCGGTGAGCGCATCCTCGAGGGCCTGCTGATCGACGCCCAGAAGAGGCTCGCCGACGACGGCGTCGAGGGTGACATCTACCTGTTCAAGAACAACACCGACTCCGCCGGCAACTCCTACGGCTGTCACGAGAACTACCTCGTGAGCCGCCAGGGGGAGTTCAGCCGCCTGGCCGACGTCCTCATCCCGTTCCTGGTGACCCGCCAGATCATCTGCGGTGCGGGCAAGATCCAGCAGACGCCCCGCGGCACGATCTTCTCGGTCAGCCAGCGCGCCGAGCACATCTGGGAGGGCGTCTCGAGCGCGACGACCCGTTCGCGGCCCATCATCAACACCCGCGACGAGCCGCATGCCGACGCCGAGCGGTTCCGCCGCCTGCACGTCATCGTGGGCGACTCCAACATGAGCGAGACCACGACGCTGCTCAAGGTCGCGACCACCGACCTGGTGCTGCGGATGATCGAGGCCGGGGTGTCGATGCGCGACATGACGCTCGACAACCCCATCCGCGCCATCCGTGAGATCGCGCACGACATGACGGGCCGCCGCAAGGTGCAGCTGGCCAACGGTCGCGAGCTGTCCGCCCTGGAGATCCAGGCGGAGTACTTCGGCAAGGCCGCCGAGTTCGTCGACAAGAACGGCCTCCACACGCCGACCATCACCCGCGCGCTCGACCTGTGGGAGCGCACCCTCAAGGCGGTGGAGTCCGAGGACCTGTCGCTCGTGGAGCGCGAGGTCGACTGGGTCATCAAGTACAAGCTGCTCGACCGCTACCGCAGCAAGAACGGCCTCACCTGGGGCGACCCTCGCATCGCCCAGCTCGACCTGGCCTACCACGACATCCGGCGCGACCGCGGCATCTTCTACCTGCTGGAGAACAAGGGCGCCGTCGCCCGGGTCACCAACGACCTCGACGTGTTCGCCGCCAAGTCGATCCCGCCCCAGACGACACGCGCCCGGCTCCGCGGCGACTTCATCAAGCGCGCGCAGGAGCGTCGCCGCGACTTCACCGTCGACTGGGTGCACCTCAAGCTCAACGACCAGGCGCAGCGCACGGTGCTCTGCAAGGATCCTTTCCGGTCGCAGGACGAACGAGTGCAGCGGCTGATCGACGGGATGTAAGCTGCCCGGCACCTTGGGGCCGGTCGATAGCATGGACCGCGTTCTGTGCCCTCCACCTCCGAAGGTCGTCCGCGTGCGTCGCATACTCCTGGTGTCCGTCGCCGCAGGCCTCCTTCTCGTCGGCTGCGGCAGCAGCGACGGAGGCAGCGACACCGGCACGGACAACGGCCCGGCGGGCGACATCGACCAGGTCACGGTCAGTGGCGGTGGCACCCCCGAGGTCACGGTGCCGAAGGGCTTCACGACCAAGAAGACGACGACGAAGGTCGTCGACGCCGGCCCGGGCGACGAGGTCTACGCCGGTGACACCGTCCAGGCCCACTACATCGCCGTCAACGGACGCACCGGCAAGCAGTTCGACACGTCGTTCGCGACCGGTACGGCTCCAGCGGTCACGCTCAGCGCGAACACCACGACCGGCGGCATCATGAAGGGGCTCGTGGGGCAGAAGGTGGGCAGCCGGCTCGTCGTCGCCATCGCGCCCAAGGACGGCTTCGGCCGCGACCAGGCCCAGTACGACCTCAAGGCCGGCGACACCATGGTCTTCTTGTTCGACATCGTCTCGAAGTACCCCGAGGGCAAGGCCACGCCGCTGCCCATGTCGCTGCCGTCGCTGAAGCTCGACGCCAAGGGTCATCCGACCGGGTTCAAGAACACCGACGACATGGCCAAGAAGCAGACGAAGGAGAGCATCCACGTCGTCAACCAGGGAACGGGTGCCGTGGTCGAGTCAGGCCAGAGCCTGCTGGCGAACTACGTGGGTCAGGTCTACGGCACCGACACGGTCTTCGACGAGTCATGGACCAAGGGGCCCCAGCAGCCGTTCGTCCTGGCCGAGGGCAGCGTCATCGCGTGCTGGAGCGACCTGCTCATCGGGCAGAAGCTCGGCAGCCGCGTCGTCGTCACCTGCCCTGCTGACAAGGCCTACGCGGACCAGCCCCCTGCGGGCTCTGCCATCAAGGCGGGCGACACGCTGATCTTCGTCGTCGACTTGCTTGCCGCTTACTGACATCCTCAAGCCCATGGCCGAACGCAAGACCGAAAGGTTGATGAACCTCATCTTCGCGTTGCTGGTCAGTCGCCAGTACCTCACGAAGGAGCAGATCCGCGAGTCGATCGCCGACTACCGCGACTCGACGCCGCAGGCCTTCGACCGCAAGTTCGAGCGCGACAAGGAAGAGCTGCGCGAGCTCGGCATCAATGTCGAGACCGGCTCGATCGACAAGTACTTCAACGACGAGCCGGGCTACCGCATCCGTCGTGACGAGGCGGAGCTGCCCGACCTCGAGCTGACCCGTGAGGAGGCCGCCGTCATCGGCCTGGCCACGCAGGTGTGGGAGCATGCGGGCCTGGCCAGCGAGTCGACCACAGCCCTCGTCAAGCTCAAGGCCATCGGGGTCGACGTCGACACCAGCGTGCTGCGGATGGCCGAGCCCAAGCTCTCCACCGACGAGCCTTCGTTCGACGCCGTGTGGGACGCCGTGACGCGCCGGGTGCCCGTCTCGTTCGTGTACGCACGTCCGGGGCAGGAGCCCATGCAGCGGCACCTGCAGCCGTGGGGGATCGTCTCGTGGCACGACCGCTGGTACGTGGGCGGTTTCGACCTCGACCGCGGCACGTCCCGCATCTTCCGGCTGTCGCGGATCATCGGCGACGTGACGCCCGAGGGTGCGGCCGGCTCCTACGAGGTCCCCGAGGGCACCGACATGAAGGACATCGCCCGGGCCCTGTTCCCGCCCCCGCCTCGGGAAGCTGCCGTGCTGCACATCCGCACGGGGCGCGGCCAGTCGCTGCGCCGGCTCGCCGAGCGGGTGACCCCGCTCGGCGACGACCTCGACGAGGTCGAGCTCCGCTATGCCTCCCGTTGGGAGCTGGCCTCCGAGGTCGCGTCGTACGGTCCCGACGTCGTCGTCATCTCACCGCCCGACGTCCGCGAGACCGTGGTCCAGCGTCTCCGGGCCGCCGTCAACGGACAGCTGGATGCCTCATGAGCAGGTCCAGGCAACAGGTCATCCGCATGCTGGCTCTCGTGCCGTACCTGCAGGGCAATGACGGCGTCCCCGTCAACGAGGTCGCCGCCGAGTTCGGCGTCACCCCCAAGGTCATCCGCGACGACCTGCGCCTGCTGATGTACACCGGGACCGGCGAGTACGCCGGCGAGCTGATCGACTTCGACCTCACCGCCCTCGAGCGCGACGGCATCGTGCACATCCGCGATGCGGAGTTCATGACCCGTCCGCTGCGCATCAGCGCGCGCGAGGGCGTCGCACTGATCGTGGCGCTGCGCACCTTGCGCGCATCGGCCAGCGGCCTCGAGCTCACGGTTATCGACAGTGCCCTCGCCAAGCTGGAGAGCGCGGTGGGTGACACCGTGTCGGCGTCGGTCGACGTGCTGCTCGACGAGGTCGATCCGGTCATCCACGGGACGGTCGTCGAGGCTCTCACGGGTCGCAAGCGCCTGGCGATGACGTACGCGACCGCCTCGCGCGACGAGCAGTCCGACCGCGACGTCGACCCGCGCCGGCTGTTCACCGAGCAGGGCAAGCTCTATCTCGAGGCCTGGTGCCTCAAGGTGGAGGACCTGCGCTTCTTCCGCCTCGACCGGATCGTGTCCGCCGAGGTGCTCGCGATCGACGCCGAGGAGCACGACGCCGCGCCGCGCGATCTCTCCGCGGGCATCTTCACGGTGGGGGAGCAGACCCCGTACGCGCTGGTCGATCTCCACCCGCGTGCGCACTGGTTGACGGAGTACTACCAGGTCGACCTCATCGAGCAGAGCGAGGACGGCGTGTGGCGGGCCAAGCTCTACGGTGCCGACTGGGACTGGCTGCGCCGGCTCGTCCTCCGCAATGCCGGGTCGGTCACGGTCGTCGAGCCGGACTTGCTGCGCACGCAGGTGGTTGATGACGCCCGGCGAGCCCTGCAGGCGTATGATGAGTGAAGTCACGACCGTCTAGGGAAGGGAGCAGTCATGTTCCGAGGTGGAATCGGCGCTCCGGAGATCCTCATCATCCTCGGCATTGTCGTGTTGTTGTTCGGCGGCAAGAAGCTCCCCGAGCTCGCCCGCGGCTCAGGCAAGGCACTGCGCATCTTCAAGACCGAGGTCACGGCGCTGCACGACGATGACGACGAGAAGGAAAAGAAGCCTGCCTCGCTCGAGACCGTCGAGGCAGCGGAGCGGGACAAGAAGCCCGAACAGGGCTGACGCTTGGCGCTGAGAAGCGGCAAGCCGTCGCCCGCACCGGGCGGCTCCATGCCGCTCATGGAACATCTGCGCGAGCTGCGCTCCCGGTTGGTGCGTGCCGTCATCGGGCTGGTCGTCGCGACGATCATCGCGTTGCTCTTCTACGACCCGATCCTGGCCTTCCTGACCAGGCCGTACGAGGACATCCAGCCGCTCCTGCAGGAGCGCGGCATCGACTCCGAGCTGGTCATCACCGGTGTCGGCGGAGCCCTGCAGTTCCAGCTGAAGATCTCGCTGGTCGTCGGCATCCTGCTGTCGAGCCCGGTCTGGCTGTGGCAGATCTGGGCGTTCATCCTCCCGGCCCTGCACCGGCACGAGAAGCGGTCGGCGCTGCTGCTCACCGCGACCGGCGCCCCGTTGTTCATCGGCGGCGCGGCGCTCGCGTACCTCATCTTGCCCAAGGCGATGGACGTGCTGATCGGCTTCGTCCCTGACGGGGTGGGCAGCCTCATCACGGGAGCCGAGTACTTCAACTTCATCATCCGGATGATGCTGGTGTTCGGCGTCGCGGCGGAGATCCCGATCGTCGTGGTGCTGCTCAACCGCATCGGTGCCGTCAGCGCCGAACAGCTCGCCAACGCCCGGCCGTGGACCGTCATCGCGATCTTCGTGTTCGCTGCCGTCGCGACGCCGACGACCGACCCGCTCACGATGCTGTTCCTCGCCGTGCCGATGGTCGTGCTCTACCTGATCTCCGAGGTCATCGCGAAGCTCACCGATCGCAGGCGCCGCAAGGTGGCCGCGGCGACCGAGCTCGCGGACGACGAGGTCTCACCGCTCGACGACTGAGCCTCCACGAACCCGCCAGCACCTAGGCTGCAGTCATGCACCTGGCTCTCGTGGTCAACCCCGCGTCCGGCCGACGACGGGGAGCAGAGCTGGCGGCCCACGCCGCCGGTCGCTTCCGGCAGGCCGGCCACACGACCACCGTCATCCAGGGCGAGGACGCCCCTTCGGCCCGTGACCGGCTCAAGCAGGCCATCGATGCCGGCCTGGGCGCCGTCGTGGTCGTCGGCGGCGACGGCGCGCTGCACGCCGTGCTCGACCATGTGGCTGACTCCGACCTGGTGTTCGGCCTGATCCCGGCCGGCACCGGCAACGACACCGCCCGGTCACTGGGCATCCCGACCAAGGACGTCGACGCTGCCGTCGACCTGGTGATCGCGGGCCATGTGCGCACGATCGACCTCGCCCGCACCGACGAGGCCTACGTGGCGACGGTCGTGGCGTCCGGCTTCGACTCCAAGGTCAACGAGCGGGCCAACGCGATGGCGTGGCCACGCGGCAACATGCGCTACAACATCGCGATCGTCAAGGAGCTGCGTGCGTTCGAGCCCCTGCCGTTCACGCTGACGCTCGACGGACGGACGATCCAGCGAGAGGCGATGCTCGTCGCCGTCGGCAACGGGCCGTCGTTCGGTGGCGGGCTGCGCATCTGCGAGGGCGCGTCGCTGGACGACGGGCTGCTCGACGTCGTCGTCATCAACCCGGTCAGCAAGGGCAGGTTCCTGCGCGTCTTCCCCCAGCTCTACCGCGGCACGCACGTGACCCTGCCGGAGTTCGAACGCCACCTGGTGCGTGAGGTGACCCTCTCGTCGCCCGGCATCGTCGCCTACGGGGACGGCGAGCGGCTGGGACCGCTGCCGATGACGACGACGATCCGGCCGGGCGCGTTGCGAGTCTTCGCGCCACCCCCGCCCGCGTAGGCTGGAGAACATGATGAGTCCGGCCGAGAAGTACGCGCAGTCCCGGGCCAGCCGGCAGCATCCGCATCTGGCGGAGTTCCGCGGTCTCTACGACTTCGGACTCGACGACTTCCAGGTCGAGGCCTGCAAGGTCGTCGAGGACGGTCACGGCGTCCTCGTCGCCGCACCGACCGGTTCGGGCAAGACGCTGGTCGGGGAGTTCGCGGTCCACCTGGCCCTGCAGACCGGCCGCAAGTGCTTCTACACGACGCCGATCAAGGCCCTGTCGAACCAGAAGTTCTCCGACCTGGTCGAGCGGTACGGCGCCGAGAACGTGGGACTGCTGACCGGCGACAACACGATCAACGGTGAGGCTCCCATCGTCGTCATGACGACCGAGGTGCTGCGCAACATGCTGTACGCGGGGTCGCGGACGCTCGACACGCTCGGCTACGTCGTGATGGACGAGGTGCACTACCTCGCCGACCGCACCCGCGGGGCGGTGTGGGAGGAAGTCATCATCCACCTGGCCGAGTCGGTGTCGGTCATCGC
>JAOPWZ010000038.1 GCA_025965435.1 Aeromicrobium sp. | reverse complement strand
CCTCCTCCAGCGTGATGTCGCCACGTCCGACCAGGGCCTCGGTGTAGAGCTTGCGCACCGACTTCTTGGCGTTGATCGTGTCGTACATCAGCGGCTGGGTGAAGCTCGGGTCGTCGCCCTCGTTGTGACCGCGACGGCGGTAGCAGACCAGGTCGATGACGACGTCCTTGTGGAACGTGCGGCGGTACTCGTAGGCGAGCTGCGCGACGCGGATGCACGCCTCGGGGTCGTCGCCGTTGACGTGGAACACCGGCGCCTGGATCATCCGCGCGACGTCCGTGCAGTAGGTCGAGGAGCGCGACGACGACGGTGACGTCGTGAACCCGACCTGGTTGTTGACGATCAGGTGGATCGTGCCGCCGGTGCGGTAGCCGCGCAGCTGCGAGAGGTTGAGCGTCTCGGCGACGACTCCCTGACCGGCGAACGCGGCGTCGCCGTGGACGAGCACGGGGAGCACGGGGTACTCCTGCCCGCGGTTGAGGCGATCCTGCTTGGCGCGGGCGATGCCCTCCAGCACGGGATCGACGACCTCGAGGTGCGACGGGTTGGCCGCGATCGAGACCTTGATCGTGTCGCCGCTGTCGGACGTGAACTCGCCCTCGACGCCGAGGTGGTACTTGACGTCGCCGGAGCCCTGCACGGTGCGGGGATCGATGTTGCCCTCGAACTCGCGGAACACCTGGCTCGGACGCTTGCCGGCGATGTTGACCAGCGCGTTGAGACGGCCACGGTGGGCCATGCCGATGCAGACCTCGTCGAGCTGGTCGGCCGCGGCGGCCTCGCAGATCTCGTCGAGGAACGGGATCGTCGTCTCGCCACCCTCGAGGCTGAAGCGCTTCTGCCCGACGAACTTGGTCTGCAGGAACGTCTCGAAGGCCTCGGCCTGGTTGAGCTTCTGCAGGATGCGCAGCTGCTCCTCGCGCGGCGGCTTGGTGTGCGGACGCTCGATGCGCTCCTGGAACCACGCGCGCTCGTCGGGCTCCTGGATGTGCATGTACTCCAGGCCGATCGTGCGGGCGTAGGAGTCGCGCAGGATCCCGAGGATCTCGCGCAGCTTCATGAACCGCTTCTCGCTCTTGAACGAGCCGGTCGCGAACTCGCGGTCGAGGTCCCACAGGGTGAGGCCGTGCGACGCGGTGTCGAGGTCGGGATGGCTGCGGGGGGAGTTGTCGAGCGGGTTCGTGTCGGCCATGAGGTGGCCGCGCACGCGGAAGGCGTGGATGAGCTCGAGGACGCGGGACTGCTTGTGGACCTCGTCGTCGTGGCTGACGGCGATGTCCTGCGCCCAGCGGATGGGCTCGTAGGGGATCTTCAGCGCGCGGAAGATCTCGTCGTAGAAGCCCTCCTCGCCGAGCAGCAGCGCGTGGACCCGCTTGAGGAACTCGCCGGACTGCGCGCCCTGGATGACGCGGTGGTCGTAGGTCGACGTCAGCGTCATCATCTTGGAGATCGCCATCTGGGCGAGCGTGTGCTCCGATGCGCCCTGGAACTCCGGCGGGTACTCCATCGAGCCGACGCCCACGATGACGCCCTGGCCCTGCATGAGGCGGGGGATCGAGTGGTTCGTGCCGATGCCACCGGGGTTGGTCAGGCTGACCGTGGTGCCCTGGAAGTCGGTGACGGCGAGCTTGTTGTCGCGCGCCTTGGCGACCATCGTCTCGTAGGCCGACCAGAACTCCGCGAACGACATCGTCTCGGTGGCCTTGATCGACGGGACCAGCAGCGTGCGGGACCCGTCGGGCTTCTTGAGGTCGATGGCCAGGCCGAAGTTGATGTGCTCGGGCTTGAGCTGGTTGGGCTTGCCGTCGACGACCTCGAAGCCGGTGTTCATCTCGGGCATCGACTTGATGGCCTTGACGATCGCCCAGCCGATGAGGTGCGTGAACGAGACCTTGCCGCCACGCGCGCGGGCCAGGTGGTTGTTGATCACGGTGCGGTTGTCGAACAGCAGCCGGACCGGGACGGAGCGGACGCTCGTCGCGGTCGGGACGGCCAGGCTCGCGTCCATGTTGGCGACGGTGCGCGAGGCGGCGCCGCGCAGGACGACCTTCTCGACGTCTCCGGGACCGGCGGGGCTGTCCTTGGCGCCGGCGGACTTGGCGGCCGGCTTCGGGGCCGCGGCGGGCACGGGTGCGACGGGGGCGGGAGCGTCGGGCTGCTTCTCCTCGGGGGCCTTCGCCGTCGCAGGCTGGGTCTTGGGGGCCGGCTTGCGGTCGGAGTCCGGCGAGGTCAGTGCCACCACGGGCGCAGGGGTCGACGTCGCAGGGGCTGCAGGGGCAGCAGCCGCGCCGTTGGTCGACGCTGGCGGATCGCCCCCGAGGGAGGCGCCGTCACCGGACTCGAAGAAGGTCACCCACGTCTCGTCGACCGAGGAGGGATCCGCCGTGAAGCGGTCGTGCATCTCCTCGACGAGCCACTGGTTGGTGCCGAAATCAGGGGTTGAATGGTCTTGTGAGGACTCGGCCACAGCCTCGATCGCCTCTTCCGATTGTGTGCTGGCGCGCATGTGAAAACGTCTTCAACAGAGTAACGCGACGCCCCAGCCGTCCGTTGGCAGGCTCGGCCCGAAACATGCGCCGATCCCACCTTGCCACGGACCGATGTGGCGCGCCTCACCCGGGCCGGACG
>JAOPWZ010000036.1 GCA_025965435.1 Aeromicrobium sp. | reverse complement strand
GCCGTACGGAGCCTGCTCGACTGAGAGGACGTCCCGGGGGCTGTGCCTGACGCCGGGGGAGTCCTACGCTCGAACGATGGGTTGGTGGTCTGAGCACGTGGTCCCGCGGATCGTCGACCGTGCGCTGTCCACGGACGACGTGATGAAGGAGCGGGAGCGCGCGTGCGCCCGCCTGAGCGGCCGGGTGCTGGAGCCCGGTTTCGGGTCGGGCCTCAACCTGGACGCCTACCCGTCCGCGGTCGAGTCGGTCTCCGCGGTCGAGCCGTCCGACGTCGCCTGGCGCATGTCGGAGGAGCGGCGAGCCACGTCACCGGTGCGGATCACGCGGTCGGGCCTGGACGGGCAGACGCTCGACGAGCCCGACGGGTCCTTCGACGCCGTGCTGCTGACCTTCACGATGTGCACGATCCCGGACGTCGAGCAGGCGCTGTCGGAGGCGCACCGGGTGCTGCGGCCCGGGGGAGCGGTGGTGTTCCTCGAGCACGGGCTGGCGCCCGATCCAGGGGTCGCGCGCTGGCAACGGCGCCTCGAACCGGTCGAGAAGGCCCTTGCCGACGGCTGCCACCTCACGCGCGACGCCCCAGCGCTGCTCGCGTCGACCGGCTTCGAGGTCACCGAGCTCGACCAGCAGTACCTGCTGGGGCCCAAGGTCATGCGCCCGTGGAGCTTCGTCTCGTCGGGGCGTGCCGTCCGCGCCTGAAGACCGCCTCGCTCCGACGCCTGTCCTCGCAGCGATTCTCGCCGGTCACGGGCACATAGTCCCTTCGGACGCCGCGGATAGTCCCTCGTGACTGATTTTCACCAATGCGGAGCACCCCGCGCATCCCGGTGGATACGCTCCACGCGCGCCATCTCGTGAGAACCCTGAGGACGCGCGCATCCGGACGGGAATTTCTTCCCGCTAGAGGAAGAAATCACCATGACCACCGTCAAGACCACTCGTGCGCTCGCCCTCGGCGTGACCGCTGCACTCGCCGCGACCGCCTTCTCGTACGCGCCCGCGTCTGCCGCCCCGTCCTGGGAGCTGGTGGCGACCTCGCAGGACGGTGCCGCCTTCGACCTCGACGCGTACGCCGCCGGCGACATCACCGTGCAGGTCACGGACCCGACCGCAGGCGGAGTCGACGTCGTCGACCAGGACCTGGAGTACTCGTGGAGCGTGACGTCGTTCGCGCCGAACGCGGCCCCCGTCCCGGTGCCGGCGACCGGCACGACGTCGGAGGCCACCGAGGTCAACGGGAAGTTCGTGGTCCCGCTGCCCGTGGCTCAGGGCCCGGGCGTCTACACACTGACCGCCGCGCTCGACGCCGGCTCGGCGGGCACCCCCGTCCCCAGCGACGAGATCCTCACCGTCAGGACCGGCAACGCCGCACCGGCCGGCAGCGCCGCGACCATCACCGGTCTCGCCGGCGGCACCCCGGGCCGCGCACAGGCCGGGACGCTCACGGTCACCGCCCCCGACGACACCTACGGCACCGACGCGGGCAGCGCCCCCGACCCGGTGGTGGGCCAGGTCTACTCGCTGACCGTCGACCACGGCTTCTTCACCACCGGCACGGAGAGCACGCCGTCCGTCCCCGGTGCCCAGGCCGGCAACCTCGACCAGCGCGGGACGAGGCTGACCGGCGTCACCGACAGCGAGGGCGAGATCGACTTCCAAGTCGGCATCGCCCGTGACGGGGGCTTCGACGACGACGGCAAGGTCGCCGCGACGGTCAAGGTCGCGACCGGGTTCACGGCCGGCAAGAGCGCCGCGTGGGACTCCAGCGACCCGCTGAACGGGCGCGTCGAGCTGACCCTCTCGCCGGCCGGCGAGCAGGACGGCCCGGTGAACCCGGCACTCGCCGGTGACCGCACCTTCTACGAGGTCTCCACGTTCGACCAGTTCGGCAACCGCGTCGGCGGCGAGACCATCGAGCTCGGCTACACCGGCAACCTCGACGACTGGGACTACAGCGACGACTCCGCCGTCTCGGACTTCGACAGCTTCGGCGACATCTGGATCACCTCGTTCGAGGCCGGTGCCATCACCATCACCGGAACCTGGGAGGACGCCCCGACGTTCACGTACGTCGACACCAACGGCGGAACTCAGGTCGACACCGCGCCTGCGAGCAGCAGCATCACCAGCTCCACCTACGAGGCCAGGTTCACCTCGGCGAGGTTCTCGATGACGTCGTCGGTGACCGACACGGTCAGGACCGGCACCTCGGTCACCCAGACCGTCCGGGTCGTCGACCAGCTGGGCAACCCCGTGCGGGGCTACGAGGTGCGGTTCTACCGGTCCGGGCCGGACAGCAAGCGCAGCGACGCGGTGGCGACCCGGACGACGAACACCCGGGGCGAGGCCTCGTACACCTTCGTCGGCACCAAGCGGGGACGAGCGAAGATCACCGCCGAGGTCACCGACGGTGACAAGCGACGCGTGCTGAGCCGGTCGGTCGTCTTCGGGTACGCCATCAAGGCACGCCTGGCCAAGGGCAAGGGTGGCTCCAGCGCCGATCGTCTGGCGGTCTCGGCCAGGTCCGTGGCCGCCGGCGCCCGCGTGAGGGTCTACAAGATCGTCAAGGGCAAGCGCTACGCGGTCGGGTCCAAGAGGCTCAACGCCAAGGGCAAGGCCGCCTTCACGATCCGGGACCGCAACCGCAGCGCGTCCACGACCTACGTCGCCATCGTGCGATCGACGTCGAAGTCGGTGGCTGATCAGTCGAACACCGTCAAGCTCCGCTGACTCCCGCCGCTCCGAACTGAATCGAAGGTCCACCGTGAGCTCTCTACGGCTTCCTGCGCTCAACACCCGCCGCAGGACTGCGGTCGCCGCCGTCTCGGCGCTGGCCCTGGTCGTGCCGCTGATCGCCGGGAACGCGCCGGCGTCGGCGGCCCCCGAAGAGCTCCCGAAGGACGTCTCGGACGTGCGGGTCGGCCTGATCCACCTGGGCAGCGCGCTGGCGTCCGCGGCCGAGCAGCCGGTGCTGTCGGACGATCTCCCGCTGACGGACACCTCGGTGCGGGACATGCTGTCCTTGGACACCGCGATCGGGACCTTGGTCAACGACGCGCTCTCCAGCGACTCGGACGCCACGCTCGACACGCTGGGCGACGCCTTCCCCGATGACGGCCCGCTGACCGTCAAGGAGGTGGACGTGACGCCCGGCGCGCCCGCGAAGAGCCGCGAGTGGACCATGACGATCGCCCTCGAGGCGGCCCGACCGGTCGCCGTGGCGTACCGGGACGATCAGCTCGAGTTCGGCTCGGCCCAGCTCGACGGCGAGCTGGCGGCCTCCCTCGACGCCACGATCCGGTTCCGGTACGACCCCGGCGCGCTGGCCCTGCGCAAGTTCGCCGTCGTGGGCAGCTCCGACCTGACGGCCCACGTCTGGACCAGCGACGACGGCACCGACGGCGACGTCGAGAACGTCGACATCCCGGGCTTCAAGGTCGTCGACGGATTCGTGGAGCTCGACGCGTCCGGCGACGCGACGATCGACAGCACGACCGTCCTGACGCTCCGCGATCCCAACGGCCGGGACCAGATCACGACCGAGGACCTCGAGTTCAGCACCGCCGCCGAGCTGTTCACGACCAAGACCGCGCCCGAGGCGGACGCCGTCACGATGCAGATCGACCTGGGCACGCCGATGGAGAGCACCGCGACCGGTTCCGTGACCGTGGGGAAGCGGCCGAACTCGTCGTCCACCACCTATGCCGCGCCGGTCGTCGACCGATCTCGCGCACTCAAGGACATCTCGTCCCTCACCCGGCTCCAGGCGATGGCGGGGTTCACGCAGTACACCAGCGCCCTGCAGACCCTCGAAGGTTCCGTGGACCAGCATTTCCCCCTGCTCGACCTTTCTCTCACCGACCTCTACTCGCCGGCCCAGCAGCTGCTCGGCGTGCTGACCGAGCAGGCCACGGCCTCGATCGTCTGCGGCGCCGCCGACACCTCCCCGCCGACCGGGGCCCCCCGGCCCGGCCAGGTCCGCTACTGCCAGGCCGTCACGTCGAGCTTCGTGCCCAAGGACGGCGAGGAGATCACCTGGACGTCCCCGGATGCCGGCGTGAAGATCGAACCCGGCACCCGTGCCGGCACCGTCGGCAGGAAGCCCACCAAGAACGTCGTCGTCTCCGGTGGGGACGGCTTCCCGACGCTGCGGGTCGGGTTCACCGCCGAGGACGGCAGCAAGCAGCACGCCCGTTCCGCGGTCAGCTCCATCCAGGCGCTGGGCCAGGCCGTCGCGAAGCTCGGCCTGGACGGCACCGTCGACTACGACCCCGCGAAGAAGGCCCTGCAGGTCGCGGTTCGTCAGGACGGCACGGAGGCCGACGAGCGGACGGTCTCGACCGGCGGCAACGGCAACCTCGCGCCCCTGACCGGACTCGCCGGGCTGTGCCAGGCGGCCAAGAAGAGCCAGCCGCGCACGTGCCTCCCGAGCGGCGACACCTCGAACGGCGGCACCACCGACCCGCAGGAGGGCGAGGCCACGGTCGCGCTCGACGGGCAGCGCTTCGACGCCGACTTCGGCATCGGCCTGGCCGAGCCGGCCGAACCGGTCGACGGCAAGCCCGCGCCGGCCGATCCCACCTTCTACCTGCTGCCCGGCGACGACGGACTGATCTACCGGGTCGAGAACGCCTCGGCCGAGATGGCCGAGAACGCCCAGATGGTGGCCCGCGTGGGCTTCCTGCAGGTCGACGTCGACGTCACCGACTACGAGGTGGACCAGAAGGGCGACGCCGCGTCGGTGTCGGTGCCGACGTCGACCGTCAAGCTGCCCAGCAAGGAGACGGTGCCCGACGCCGTGACGCTGGCCAGCCTGCTGTCGGAGACCCCCGACGCGAAGCCGGTCGTGAAGCGAGGACTCACGGCGAAGGCGACCCTGGACGTTCAGGACTCCGCGCAGGACGCGGCCGGCAAGCGCCCGGTCGGTGCCACGGGCACCGTCGAGGCCAGCTGGGCCAACCTGCTGGCGGACGCCCTGCCGACCGTCAGCACCGCGGGGGAGTACGACAAGCTGCGCCTGCTCGACGTGGTGCCCGCGCGTCAGTCGACGATGGGCCCCGGCACCGCGGACGGCGTCATCCGTGACCCGGACGCGGACTTCCTGAAGCAGTTCGGGCTCACGGCGGGCATGTCCGCCGAGGAGCGGGTCGTCACCCGACCCCTGTTCGACCTCGGCGTCGAGGGCTCCAGCAGCACCGTCTGCACCAACTTCGTGGTGCGCAGCGCGCAGGAGCTGGAGTGCAAGGAGGGCCCGCTCAAGGAGGACGGCGTCGTCGCGAAGGGCCATCCCTACGTCATCGACGGCGACCAGAACGCACTGCGCGACATCCTCGTGGAGGACCTGGCCGCCGTCGTCAACTCGTTCGCGACCCCTGCGCCCGAGCTGGGTGCCGGCCGCACCTTCCCGCTCGTCGACGTGCTGCCGACCGAGATCAGCGCCGCCCGCGACGGGCTCGGCCAGGTCGTCAAGGGGATCCAGGACCAGGTCAACCCCAAGATCGACGCCAAGAAGCCGGCCCTCGCGGTCTCCTCGATGCAGGAGTTCGCCGCGACGTACGACCGGCTGCTCGACTCCGCCGTCGCCGGGAGCGACGCCGAGACCAAGCGCAAGCTCGCGTTCACGCTCGACGCGGGCAGCGCCAACCGGCTCGTGCTCGAGTCGTCGCTGGAGACCAAGGGAACCAGGAAGGCCCCGCTGCGGGTGGCGACCAGCCAGAGCGAGGTGCGGGTGTACGGGACCACCGTGGACGGCGAGCCCCAGGTGGCCAAGGTGCCGATCAAGGTGGGCTCCAGTGCGAAGTTCGTGATCGGCGTCAACCTCGCCGACACCAGCTCCGTGGTGCGCGCCGACACCGGTGTCAGGGAGGAGATCACCGCGATCGACGGTGACCTGGACAAGGTCAAGCAGACCCTGGCCGGCCAGGAGACCGACTACGGCTCGGCGCGGGTCGCGTCGGGTGCCGCCTCGGACATCGAGCTCGGCATCGGCGTCGACGCCACGACCGGCCCGACCGGGGACGACGACAGCTGGATCAGGATCGCCGAGCTGCCCGAGAAGATGAAGCAGACCCGCGGCGTGGCGGGCGCACCGCAGACCTGCGGTGACGCGCCCACCGGCGACGCCGGCAAGACGATCGCCGCGTGCCTGGAGCTGCCGATCGTCAGTGACCCGACCACCGCTCCGGTGATGGTGGCCCTGGAGGCCGACCAGAGCTCCGGAGGCAAGGGTGGATCCGTCGGGGCCCAGCCGATCGCCTACCGGTTCCTCACCGACGCTCTCGGCGGGCTGAACGTAACCTTGGCCGACGCCCTCGACGGCGACCAGACCCTCGACGAGCAGGGCGCGCCGCTGAGCCTGCCGCTGGTCGGCACCAACCTGGACGCCGGCGCCGACGTGCCGGCGGACGTGACCCGCTACGTGGCGGCCGCCAGGACGGCGCTGACCTCGGTGGAGTCCAGCGCCGATGACACCAAGAAGATCAGCGAGCTGCGGACGGGCCTCAAGGACGCGCTCGACGTCGCGACAGGCAAGGTCAGCAGCAAGGGCATCACCGCCGCCCCGGGCACGGTCGCCCTGACGTGCTCCCCGGCGTGCAACGACGGTGACCTGGTCAAGAACGTGCAGCAGGTCATGGTCCCGGTGACCCTGACCGGCCAGCTCCCGGAGGCGCAGCAGGTGCCGTTCCAGGTCGGTCCGGCGGGCTCCACGATCGTCAGCAACCTCACCGTCCCGACGAGGACCACGTGGACGCTGAAGGTCACCGTGGGCATCGGTCGCGGCACCGGACCGTTCGTCAAGCTCGACGCCCCGGATCCCGCGGCCCCGCTCCTGAAGGTGCAGATCAAGTCCCAGCTGCCCAAGTACAGCGCCGAGACCTGCCACGCCTGGTCGCGCCAGAAGGACTGGGAGAGCAAGCTCAAGCCGGCGAACGAGCGGGACATCAAGAACGTCGACGTCCCCGACGACAAGTCGGCGGACGCCGAGTGCCTCAACGCCTTCGTCGGCAAGTTCCCCTCCGTCATGGTCGACCGGGCCGACGGCACCAAGCCGGGCACGTTCCTGGACGCCACGATCGCCGTGGACGTCGCGGCACCGGACGGCACCAAGGACGGTGTGGTCAACCTGCCCGCGCTGCTCGACAAGCTGGCGACCTTCGAGACGAAGGCCGGGGGCACCGGCGCGATCTCGACCTACTTCGAGTCCTTCGCGTCGGAGGCCGACTTCTTCGACGTGCTCGGCACGATCGACCTGGCGTGGGACGAGAACGGCTACACCGACGAGGGCCTGCGGTTCGGCCTGCTCAAGCTCGACGTCACCACGCTCAACAACGCGATCCTCCCGGGCTTCGACAAGGCCAAGAAGTGGTTGGCACCGCTCAACCCGGTGGTCGACCAGCTGTCCACGCCGATCCCGGTCGTGACGAGCCTGTCCGAGCTGGTCGGACAAGGACCGGTCACGCTCCTGACGCTGCTGCAGAAGAAGGACACCCCGCTCAACCTGATCGTCAACCTGCTCCAGCTGCAGAACCTCATCGCGGGCGAGGCCACGACGGGCAGCGACCTGCGCGACATCGGCGGCGGCGGTCTCGCCGGCTTCAAGGTGTCACCGCAGGCCATGCGCGTCGCCGGAAAGTGCACGGAGACGGGCACCGCCGCGGGCAAGCCCTACGAGCGCAGCAACAGCGGCACGGGTGACTCCGGACGCTGCGAGCTGGGCACGCTCGACAAGATGAAGCAGTACGCCAAGGGGGAGAAGCCGGAGAAGGATCCCGACGGCCTCAAGATCGACAAGACGTCCACCCGGTCGCCGTACCTCAGCCTTCCGAGCGTCTCGGTGCCGGTGCTGCAGGACACCAGCCAGATCTTCAACCTGCTGCTCGACACCGGTGACGCGACGATGCTCTACGTCGACCTCGGCCATGCCGGCGTGACGCAGGAGGTTGTCAGGACGTTCGGTCCGTTCGCCGTCGGTCCGATCCCCGTGACGGCCTCGTTGGGCGGCACCGCCGGCTTCGACGGACGCTTCGCCTTCGGCTTCGACACCCGAGGGCTCTCGCGCCGGATCGACTCCCTCAGCACGGGCAACGTCAAGGAGTTCCAGCAGGCCGTCAAGGACGACAAGCCCTCGCTGTTCAGCGACGGCTTCTTCATCGACGACCTCGAGAACGGCGTCGACGTGCCGGAGATCGAGCTGACCTTCACGGTGCAGGCCGGCGCCGCGATCAGCATCGGGTTCGTCGAGGCCGGCATCAGTGGCGGGGTCACCCTCGACCTGGCCATGGATGCCTTCGACCCCAATGCCGACGGCAAGATCTACACCGACGAGTTCGCTGCGGCCCCCCTCGGTCCGGGCTGCGCCTTCAACGTCTCGTCCGGCCTGACGTTCTTCCTGCAGTTCTACTTCACCATCGAGCTGCTCTTCTTCACGATCCACGAGTCGTTCGACATCTACCGCAGCCCGCGGATCAAGCTCTTCGAGTTCACGTGTGACGAGGAGGACCCGGTCCTCGCCGTTCCCAGTGGTGAGCGCGGCAAGAATCCCGAGCTGCTGCTCACCATGGGGCCGCACATGGACCAGCGCGGGGGCTTCAACGGCATCTCGTCGGAGAAGTACACCGTGCGCCAGATCGGCGCGCCGACCGGTGGTCCGACGTCCGACATCGTGCTCCAGGTCAGTGCGTTCAACATGGTCCAGAACTACACGGTGCCGGCGGACACGACCATCAAGGCCATGGGCGGTGGCGGCTCCGACACGGTGCGGCTCTACCCCATGCCCGCGATCACGACGAACGCGAAGAACGAGCCGGCCATGCTGGGCCCCGGAGACGCCGGCTACGTCGCGCCGGTCTTCACAGCGGCCGCCGTCATCTCGGGTGGCTCGCAGGACGACACGATCGAGACCAGCGACGGTGGCGACACGGTGGACGGTGAGGAGGGTGCCGACTCGATTCGCACGGGAGCCGGCAACGACACGGTGACCGGAGGTCCCGGAGACGACCAGCTCGACGGTGGAGAAGGTCAGGACACGCTCAAGGGTGGAGCGGACAACGATCGCGTCTCGGGTGGCTCTGGAGCCGACGAGCTGCGCGGCGACAGCGGCAACGACGCGCTCGAGGGCGGCGTCGGCGCCTCGCCGGAGTCACAGTTCCCGATCATCTCCCCGGCAGCGATCCGGCCCCTGCTGGACTCGGGCGACCTCGTCGTCGGCGGTGACGGCGCCGACACGGTGAACGGCGGCGACGGCTCCGACGTCGTGGTCGGCGGCGCCTACGACCCGGCCGCGGCTGACACCTCTGCCACCAGCAGCCTGACGGTGTTCGGCGTCAACGCGAACAACGACCTCCTGCAGGTCGACGTCGAGGACATCCCCACGATCACGCTGCCGAGCCAGGAGACGCTGCGCACGCAGTGCGCGAGCCCCGGCAGCCCCGGCGAGAAGGGACCCGACGTCGTCACCGGTGGCGGGGACCGAGACCTGGTCATCGGCGGTGCGGACAGCGACACCTTGTCCGGCGGCGGCGGCGCCGACGTGGTCTGCGGACGCGCAGGCGACGACGTCCTCGACGGTGACGGCGACGACGTCGACGCCGACCTGCAGGGCGACGACGTGGTCCGCGGCGGCGACGGCAAGGACCGCATCAACGGCTCGGCGGGCGACGACGAGCTGCTCGGCGATCGAGGCGACGACCTGATCCGCGGCGCCGACGGTGCCGACACGATCGCCGGCGGTGCCGGTGCGGACCTCCTGCTCGGCGGAGCCGGCATCGACGCCGTCGACGGTGACGGAGCCGTCGGCGACGACCCGGTGGCCCCCGACGCGAAGGACGAGGGCAGCACCGGGCGAGACATCGTCTGCAGCACCTCGACCAGCGTCGTGGGCGGACGGATCGACCTGGACGGGGACCTGGCCGGCAACGCCAGCGACGACGGACTGCTCGAGGGCATCACCGTCACCGACGGGCTCGTGAAGGACGCCGACGGCTCGAGCTACACCGGTGTCGTGGCCGGGGTCGTGTTCAAGGGCGGCGAGGTCGACCTCGACGGCAACGGCGTCGTCGAGCCGCGCACCCGTGCGCAGCTGGGCGACACCGGTTCGGTTCCCCTCGCGGGCATCACCGGGGCCGTCGGCAACGGCGACTGCATCCTGGGTGGCGACGAGGTCGACACCCGCCTCAGCGGAGGTGCGGGAGCCGACTACGTCGACGCCGGTGCCGGCGACGACCTCGACGTCCACGGCGGATCGGGCAACGACCTGGTGCGCGGTGGCGACGGCGACGACCTCGTCCACGGCGACGCGGGCCGCGACCTGGTCGCCGGTGACGCGGGCAAGGACATCCTGTTCGGCAACGCCGGCGGGGACGTCCTGCGGGGTGGCTCCGGCGACGACCTGCTGGCCGGCGGCAGTGCCACGGTCGGGGAGCCCGACGACGGCGACGAGGTGCTCGGTGACGGCGGCGACGACGTCGCCCTGGGCGGCAACGCCGCGCTGGCGCGGACCGCGATCGACGACACGGCCCTCCCCGGTCTGGGCGTGACCCTGCTGGGCACCCCCGCCGCCGAGACGCCGGCCGACGACGGGATCGAGGACCGGGTCTACGGCGGGGACGGCGACGACTGGGTCTTCGCCCAGGGCGGCGACGACGAGGCGCACGGTGGCCCCGGAACGGACGTCGTCGAAGGCGGGCCGGGTGCGGACCTGGTGCAGGGTGACGACGGCAAGGACCTGCTCGTGGGCGGATCGTCGACCACCGGAGCCGTCACCCTGGACCGGACGGCGACGGGAGCCGGCGACGGCGACGACACCGTGGTCGGTGACCAGGGCGTCGACGACGCGGAGGGCTCCGACGTGATGGCCGGCGACAACGCCCGCCTCCAGATCGTCGCCGGCGGCGACCGGTCGCGGTGGAACCGACTCCGCCGCGACGTGGCGGTCGTCCTGTTCGACGTGCCGACGACCTCGGTGCCGACCACCGCCAGCGGGAACGACACGATGCGCGGCGGCGGGCTCGAGGACCTGATCCTGGGACAGAGCGGCAACGACGTCATCGACGGTGGCGACGGCTCCGACGCCATCGAGGGCGGCGCCGGCCATGACACCGTCGACGGCAAGGCCGGCGACGACGAGATCCTCGGTGGCTCGTGGACCGCGGCGACCCGCGACGAGGCGGACACCCTGCGTGGTGACGACGGCGACGACCTGATCCTGGGCGACAACGGCAACCCGGCCAACGGGTCCTCCCCCTACGTCACGCTGCTCGACGTCCCGGCCGGGGGCGCGACCGCGTCCGCCGACCTGTTCGGCATCGACGCCATCTCCGGCGGCACGGGCGAGGACCGCCTGTTCGGCCAGGGCGGGGACGACGTGCTCCAGGGCGACGAGGGAGTGGACCTGCTCGAGGGCGATGCCGGCTCCGACCAGCTGTCCGGCGGCACCGAGGACGACACCCTCACCGGCGGCAGCTCGTCCGATGACGGCGTGATCTCCCCGGACAGGACAGGCTCCGACCAGCTCGATGCCGACGACGTCCTGTCGGGCGGATCGGGCGATGACGTCCTGGCCGGCGACAACGCCCGCCTCGACCGGACCAACCGGCAGCGGGGCGACGGGACGCGGTTGCGCTCGGTCCTGCTGTTCGACCTGGCGCGGGCGAAGGACACGACGTCGGCAGGCGCGGGCGGTGCGGACCGGCTGGACGGCGACGAGGGACGTGACCTGGTGTTCGGGCAGGCCGGGGACGACATCCTCTCCGGTCACGCAGGCGATGACTACCTGGAGGGCAACGACGGCGCTGACACCCTCAGGGGCGGCGACGGCGAGGACGACGTGATCGGTGGTGGATCGAGCAGGACCGGTGCCGTCATCACCGTGTCGGGCTCCTCGGTGACCGACCGGTTGCTGACGGCCCCGGGCAAGACGACCGATCTCTCGGCGTCCGGGCTGCTCGACGGCAACGACACCCTCGAGGGTGGCGACGCCCGCGACGTGCTCCTGGGCGACAACGGGCGGATCACCCGAGGCGGCTTCTTCAAGACCCTCGTCGGTGGCGCCTCCGGTCCGCACGTCGTGCGCGAGGTCGCGATGGCCGACAAGCTACCGGGCGTCTGGTCCGGCAGCGACCGGCTGGCCGGCGGGACGGGCGACGACGACCTGTACGGCCAGCTCGACAACACCCGCACCCAGCGGGCGCCGCAGCGGTACCGCGGCGCTCCGGTGCCGGGCGACGTGCTCGTCGGTGGCGGCGGTGACGACGCCCTGGTGGGTGACCAGGGCGTCGACGTGCCGACCCCGGCCGCCCGGCTGGGCGCGTCCGGCCGCACCCTGAAGGACAACAAGTCCTTCCTGCGCGAGGTGGTCCGCCCCCGCGGCACCTTGGTCCGGGTGGTCACCGCGACCCAGTCGCGAGTGGGTGGTGACGACCTCATCGCGGGCAACACCGGCTCGGACTCGATCCACGCCGGAGCCGGCAAGGACGTCGTCAACGCCGGCTCCGCCGACGATGTCGTCTTCGCCGGGGACGGCGCCGACGCGGTCTGGGGCGGCGCCGGCCACGACCGGTTGTTCGGTGGGGCCGGCAACGACCTGCTCGACCTGAAGCGGCGCACTGGCGACTCGCCGCTGTCGCGGGTCACCACCCCGAGGGAGGACGCCGACGGAAGCCGGCGGACGCACAACGGCCGCGACGTCCTGTACGGCGGATCCGGCGCGGACGCGCTGCAGGCCGACCAGGGGGACAAGGGCAGCGGCCGCCGGGTGCAGGGCGATCGGTTGATCGACTGGCGCGCCAAGGTCAACGTCCTCACGACGTGCCGCTCCGGGTCGGGGCAGGGGGCGGTGATGACCGAGGCGAGCTCGTCGATGACCAAGACGTTGCGCCAGCTGGCAGCGGCCTCGGGCTCCGTCGGGTCGGCCGAGCTGGCGATCCCGTTCAACGAGCGCATCACCAAGTACCCGGGTCGGCCGGCGCTGGTGTGCGAGCGCTGACCGGCTGAGCGGTCACACCAGGCTCCGGAGGCGGGCCTCGAGGGAGTCCTTGACGGCCTGGGTGACAGCGGCCTCGATCTGCTGCTCGAGGCTGCCTTGGTCGTCCAGGTTCGCCAGCACCGTGCGCAGGTCGAGGTCGGCGATGGCGCGGTCGAGGACGTCATCGGTCTTCAGCGCCTTGTTCACCGCGGAGTCGGGAATCGCGCGCAGTGCCCGCTCCAGCAGGCCGTTGAGGTCTGCGGTGTCGAGGGCCTCGTCGACGAGCTCGGAGGCCGGGGGCAGCGTCCCGTCGGCCTTCAGCTGGCGGACGGCCGACCTCAGGCCCTGGCGAAGGGCGTCGATCTCGGCGTCCGTGCGGGTGTCGGACTGCGCGATCTGCAGCGTGAGCGCCTCACGGCTGACGTCCAGGCGGCACGCGGCGTTGTTGACGCCGAGCAGGACCAACCGCTCGGTGAGGCCCTCGATGCCGTCGGCCCGGGACGTGACGGGACGTTCGACGCACGCGTCGGCCGGCCGGAGCGGCTCGTACGTCCCTCCGCCGTTGGTGAGCTGCACCCCGAGCACGCCGGTCACGAGCAGCAGGGCGCCCACCGGCAGCGCGGCCCAGCGGGGTGGCGTGCTCATGGCGTCCTCCGCCGGCGGGCCGGGATCACGGTCAACAGGGCGAGGAGTGCGAGACCGGCACCGATGAGGAAAGAGTCGCGGAAGGCCCGCGTCGCCGCACGCTCCACCTGCCCGGTCAGGTCGCGCTCGAGCTGCGCCGCAGCGGGGCGGTCCTTCGGATCGAGGTCCAGCGCCTCGAAGGCTCCGTGCAGGTCGGGGACCTGCCCCTTCTCCTCCGAGAGCGCACGGCCCAGCGCCTTGGCCACGGCGATCTTGTCCTGCGGCGGCAAGGGGGCGTCGAGCACCATCGAGGTGATCGCCTCCTCGGCGGGCTCCTGCGCGTCCTGGAGGTCGGCCGTGAACACCGGGGTGAGGATCGCGAGTCCGATGACGACGCCCACGTGACGGGCCCCGATGGTCCACCCCGCATGCCGGGCCCGGGGCAGCCGCATCTCCATCGCCTGGGTGGTGAGCCGGTCGACGGTCAGCCCCAGGCCGAGGCCCACGAGCGCCTGGGGCGCGATGCTCCAGACCAGGTCGGGCGACGGTGGGATCGCGAGGCCGGCCAGTCCGCCCGCCACGAGGAAGCAGCCGACCGCGATCTCGACCTGCGGCGGGGGACGCAGGAAGCGGGCGAGCGGGCGGGCGGCGAGGGCTGCGACCGGCACGACGGACACCGTCACGGCCGCCGCCGCGGGGGACCGGCCCCAGCCCTCGACCAGCAGCAGCACCAGCAGGAACAGGGCCGCCGTGAGCGCGGCCGACATCAGGGCGAGCGTGATGTTGGCGCGCACCGCCGGGCGGTGACGGTCCGGCTCGCGTTCCGGCGCGATGTGCACGGCCAGCGCGGCCGGGACGGCCAGCGCGGCGAACGGCACCTGCACGACGAAGATGGCCTGCCACGAGATCGCCTGCGTGAGCAGCCCTCCGGCGACCGGTCCGACCGCGGTCCCGATCACGCCGGCGGTGATCCAGGACGCGACGCCGCGCCGCTCGCCCTGCTCCTCGGCCAGCTGCTCCAGGCAGCCGACCAGCGCCAGCGCCCCGCCGATGGCCTGCATGCACCGCGCCACGATCAGCACCTCGATCGAGTCCGCCACCGCGCACCACGCTGAGGCGCCGGCGAACAGGGCGATCCCCGCTGCGCTGAAGACGTGCGGTCGTGCCCGGGTGACGATCATCGCCGCCGGCACCGCGGCGACTGCGAGCACGAGGTTGTAGGCGATCAGCACCCAGGCGACCTGTCCGACCGACGCGTCCAGGTGCTGCAGGATGTCGGGCAGCGCGAGGGTCACGACAGCGGAGTCGGCGAGCACCATCGCCACGGTCACGGCCAGGAGGGGAGCCACCGCACGACGCACCTCGCCATGGTGTCAGCGAGACCGTCGGAGCGCGAGCGCTGGTGGGCTAGCCGCCACGTCCGCTCTCGCTGCCTGACTCCGAGACGGCCGAAGGGGCGTCGGGCAGCGCGTCGAGCCTCTCCTGGGCCCGCCGAGCGTGGATGCGGAGCGTCGCGGCGGCTCCCGTGGCCGAGGCGGCCTCGGCGCGGCGAGCGTCGGCGGACATGCCGAAGTCGTCGCCGTAGTGCGTGGCCATGTGGCTCAAGCTCGCGGCGTCGTCCTCCAGCGCCCGGATGGCCAGCCAGAGGGCCCGCAGCGCGGCGATGTTGGTGGTGAGAGCCAGCCCCACGACCGTGTAGCGGTGGTCATCCTCACAGCGGAAATGTGCCCGCGCCGTTCGAGACGAGGCCGTCGTTGCAGGTCGGACACACCAGAGGTGGGTTCACCCGTTCGAGACTAGACCCTCGAGACAGGTGTGCGCCTCGGTCTCGGCGATCTGCATCGCGGTCGGGGCAAGACGCTCGTGGACGGCCGCCGGCGGTGTTCCGTAGCCCCGCCCTGCCCGGCGTTCCGGCTGATACGTTGGAGCGCATGTTCCCGCAGGAGCATCCGTGCCCGAGCTGATCCCTGGCGCCCCGTGGGGGGCGGCGATGCAACATGTCGGCATCGGTGTCTACTCCTGGAGCCCGATCAGTGGCGAGCTGAGCTGGGACGATCGACTGGCCGCGGTCTTCGCCGCAGACCGGCCGGGCGAGGCGCCGTTCGACACCTGGCTCCGCCGGGTCCATCCCGACGACCGGGCGGCGGTGCTGGCCACGATTGCCCAGTTCCCGGAGGGGGAGCGGCCCGAGCGCGTGTTCCGGATCGTGCTGGGCGACGGCAGGGTCCGTCACATGCTGGTGTTTCCCATCGATGTGCAGCGCGACGAGGACGGGAAGCCGGTGCGCACGCGGGGGGTGATGATCGATGTCACCAGCGCCCGCGAGACGGAGGGCCGGATCGCCGGGATGCTGGACGCGATCAGCGACGGGTTCTTCCTGCTGGACCACGACTACCGGTTCGCCTTCGTCAACCGTCAGGCGGAGCTCGTCTTCGGCGCCACCAGGGAGGAGCTCATCGGGCGCAGTGTGTGGGAAGCGTTCCCGGAGACCCTCGGCAGCAGGTTCGAGGATGTTTACCGCCGCGTCATGGACGACAAGGTCACCGACCGGTTCGAGGAGTTCTATCCCGAGCCGCTCAACGGGTGGTTCGAGGTGCGGGCCGAACCGGCGGCGGAGGGCATCGTCGTCTTCTTCCAGGACGTGACCGAGCGCCGCACCCGCCAGGAGGAGCGCGACCGGCTGCTCGACGCCGAACGGCACTCGCGGCACGAGACCGAGCGGGCCAGGGACCAGCTCGCCTACGAGGCCACCCATGACCCGCTGACGGGGCTCGTGAACCGATGGCAGTTCCACCGGTTGGCTGAGGCGGCGATCGCGGAGCTGGGGACGCCGGTCGTCGTGATGTTCCTCGACCTCGACCGGTTCAAGCTGATCAATGACTCCTTGGGTCACGCCGTGGGTGATGAGCTGCTCGTGGTGGTCGGCGAGCGGCTGTCCCGCCATCTCAGGGCAGGCGACGTGCTGGCACGGCAGGGCGGCGACGAGTTCGTGGTGCTCCTGCGTAACGCCAGCCGCGCCGAGGCGCTGGCGGTGGCCGAACGCATGCGTGCGGTGGTGGCCGAGCCCGTCGAGGTCGAAGGCCACACTCTCATGACCACGGTCAGCATCGGCCTGGCCGCCGCGGGCCCAGGGGCGACCGTCGAGACGATGCTGCGCGACGCCGACGTCGCGCTCTACCGGGCGAAGGACACCGGACGTGACAGCGTCGCGTGGTTCGACGCGCAGAGTCACCAGCGACTGCTGGATCGCATCGCCCTCGAGTCTGATCTGCGCGACGCCCTGGTGGGCGGCGAGCTGGAGGTGCACTACCAGCCCAGCTTCGCGATCGACGACGGTCGGCTGTGCGGTGTCGAGGCCCTCGCGCGGTGGAGCCACCCCGAGCGGGGACTCGTCCCGCCGGACGTGTTCATCCCCCTCGCCGAGGAGGCCGGCCTGATCCGCACGTTGGGTCGTCAGGTCCTCGAGGCATCCTGCCGCCAGGCGGCGGACTGGCAGGGGGTGCCGGACCTCATCGTGTGGGTGAACGTCTCCGGTCGCGAGCTGACGCCCGGGTACGCCGACTCGGTGCTCGACCTGCTCGCCCAGGAGAAGCTGTCACCCCATCAAATCGGGATCGAGGTCACCGAGTCGGTGCTCGCCGACGAAGCGGTCGCCGTGCACCAGCTGAGGCTCCTGCACACAGCAGGCGTTGCGGTGGCCATCGACGACTTCGGCACCGGGTACAGCTCGCTGGCGCGCCTGGCCGTGCTGCCCATCTCGCTGCTGAAGATCGACCGGTCCTTCGTGTCCAACGTCGCCACCCCGTTCGGACGAGCCGCCGTCGATCTGGTCGTCCACCTCGCAGGGGCGCTGGGGGTCCCGGTCATTGCCGAGGGGGTGGAGACCCCCGACCAGCTCGAGGCGCTTCGTGAGGCCGGCGTGGGCCTGGTGTGTGGATACCTGCTGGGCAGACCGGCCGCGGCGCAGTCCCTGGGCCCACAGATCCTCCCGACGTAGCTCGCCGGGTCAGCGTAGGGCCGGCACGAAACGGCCCATGACGCGGCGGTGGCGTCGCGCTATCGTCGGGAGATGGGTCGATCGATGGCCATGTCCAGCCTGCTCCTCGTGTGGGGGGCGGTGGCCGGCTGCTCGTCGTCGCGCGATGCCACCGTGGAGGGCATCGCGGCCGACTTCCGCGGTGCGGTGCGGGCCCAGGATGGCGATCTCGCGTGCCGCCAGCTGTCCGATGCCGTTCGATTCCAGCTGGAGCTGTCGTCCGGGTCGAGGTGCGAGGTCGAGGTGCGCGACGCCGGTCTGCCGACGAGCGGCACGCTGCGCGAGGTGACGGTCTCGGGCACGGCGGCACAGGTCCGCTATGACGACGACGTCATCTTCCTCGGCGAGTTCGGTGGCGGCTGGAGGATCATCGGCGCGGGCTGCTTGTCCCGAGCCGATGGGCCGTACGACTGTCAGGTCTCGTGAGGCTGGGGTGCGCACGATGTCCGCGGTCCACCACGGGGATTCATCAGTGTCGCGATGGTTGCGACCCTCGCTGTCCATCTTCTTCCTGGTGCTGTTCGTCGCCGCGTTGATCGGCCAGGCGCTCGCCGGGTGGGCCCAGTTCAACGACCAGCAGACGGCCCACCACCTGGCGGAGATCAGCCTCGGCCGGTATCTCCGATCGGCTGACTTCGCGGCGGACGTCACCGAGAACTGGCAGAGCGAGTACCTGCAGATCCTGCTCTACGGGGCGGCCGCGGTGTTCTTCGTCGGGCGGGGGTCGGAGTCGTCGGCGCAGTTCGGTCGTGCCCGGACGGCCGTGTACTCGTGGGCAGCTGGTGTCGTCGTGGCCACGATCTTCATCGGCTCGTGGGTGGTGCAGTCGGTGGCTGGGTGGTCGGCGTTCAACGAGACCCGCATGCAGCGGCTCCAGGACCCGGTGAGCTGGACGGGATACCTCGGCAACCCCGACTTCTGGGCGCGCACCCTGCAGAACTGGCAGTCCGAGTTCCTGGCGGTGGGCTCGTTCGCGGCCCTGGCGATCCTCTCTCGCCGGCGCGCCACCGCCCAGAGCCATCCTGGCGACGAGCGCCACGGCCCGCGCGGCCCCTCCGCGGGATAGGCGCCGCAAGTCCTGCGGGTCAGGGGCTGCTCAGGACGAGCCCGAGGACCTCGGCCTGGCGCAGCAGGAACCGGCCCTCGTCCAGCGACTTGCGACGCATCCAGGTGGTGACCTCGATGTTGCACTTGCTGGCGTTGCACGAACGGCACGCCGGCACGACGTTGGCCAGCGTGTAGCGACCGCCGCGCGAGATCGGCAGCATGCAGTCCTTCTGGAGCGCCGCCCCGTCCGCGCCGCAGTAGGCGCACCCGCCCCACGCCGACATCAGCGCGAACCACTGGTCGTCGGTGAGGTCGTGGTCGACCAGTGCCATGCGGCGCTTGCGGCGCCGCGCGTAGGTGGCGGCTCGGCTGCGGGTTGGCACGGGTCGATCGTACGGCGGCGAGCCCCCGATCCGCGGCAACCCGGCGGACGGCAGGATGGTCCCGTGAGCGAGCAACCCGTCGTCATCCACACCGACGGCGGCTGCACGCCCAATCCGGGCCCCGGCGGCTGGGGAGCGGTGCTGCGCCAAGGGGTCCACGTCCGCGAGATGCACGGCGGCGAGCCGACGTCGACCACCAACAACCGCATGGAGCTGACCGCGCCGATCATGGCGCTGGAGGCGCTCAAGCGCCCGGTCGTCGTCCACCTGCACACCGACAGCACCTACGTCCGCAGCGGCATCACGCAGTGGGTCGCCGGCTGGGAGCGCAACGGGTGGCGGACGGCGTCCAAGCAGCCCGTCAAGAACGTCGACCTGTGGCAGCGGCTCAAGGCCGCGTGCGAGCGGCACGAGGTCGAGTGGTTCTGGGTGAAGGGCCACGCGGGCGTGCCCGACAACGAGCTCGCCGACCAGCTGGCGACGAAGGGGATGCTGGCGGCGATGGGCCGGGCCGGCTGACGAGTGACGGGCGCCGGATCGGGTACGCCCCGGGCATGAGTGATCCCACGCAGGCACGCAACGACAACGACGACTCCACGGCGGACGAGGACGGCCAGCTGGCCAACCCCGGACCCGTCCCGGCCGAGCCCGAGGACTCCACCGACACCGGTGAGGGCCGCCCGGGCGACCTGACGGCCGAGGCCGGTCCCGACCAGGACGACGCCGGCGGCGTCCTGGGGGAGTGACTCCCTGAGTGTGACGTTTCGGCGGGCACGCACGCGGCGCGCCCGCTAGAAACGTCACACTCAGCGGTGAGGTGCGCGTGCGCAGCGGTCAGGTGCGGGCTTCGAGGGCCTCGGTGAGCAGGACGACGAGCGCCTCGAGCTGGACGTCGGCCGATGACGAGATCTCCTCGTCGGAGCCGTCGAGCGCGCGAGCGGCCAGGCTGGCCTTGCTGTCGATGAGCTCGGCGATCTTGCCGTCGATCGTCTGGGCGGCGATGATGCGCCACGCCGTGACGGGCTCCTCCTGGCCGATGCGGTGCACGCGGTCGATCGCCTGGGTCTGCTCGGCGTCCGTCCACGACAGCTCGGCGAGCACGACGTTCGACGCGACCTGCAGGTTCAGGCCGACGCCGGCCGCGGTCAGCGAGCAGACCACGATCTCGACGTCCTCGTCGTTGACGAAGGCGTCGATGTTGGCCTGGCGCACCTTGGCCGACTGGTCGCCGCGGATCGAGGAGAACCTGATGCCACGCTTGGTGAACGTCTCCTCGGCGACGTCCATGACGTCGATGTGCTTGGCGAAGAACACCACCTTGCCGACGTTGCGCGACAGCTGGGCGGCGTAGTCGGCGGCGAGACCGGCCTTGGCCTGGCCGATGCGGCGCATCATCGTGAAGACGTTCTCGCCGGTCTTCTCGTTGTCCGTGTCCTCGCGCTCCCACGTGGCCACGCGGCGGACCAGCTCGTGGTCGATGCCGTCGACCGTGACACCGGACGTGCGGGTCTCCAGCGCGGTGTCGTAGCGGGCGACCATGCGACGGGCGAGCTCGAGCTCGGCCTCGCGGATCGAGCGCCCGACGGCGTCGTCGAGCTCGACGGGCAGGTCGGCGACGCGACGGGCCGGGATGTCGGCGGCGACGTCGACCTTGCGGCGGCGCACGATGCCCATGTTGATGACGTTGGTGCGGGCCGAGGAGTAGAAGCCGGAGTCGGCCGGCGTCAGGCCCGTGTTCTCCAGACGCTCCATCAGCTCGGCGAGGGGCTTCTTGTCGTCGATCCAGCCGAGGAACTGCCAGATGGCCCGGAAGTCCTCGATGTCGTTGATCAGCGGGGTGCCGGTGAGGGCCATCAGCAGCGGGCGGACCAGGCGGGCGCGGATGCGCTCGGACAGCTCGAGGGCGTGCTTGGAGCGCTGCGACGACTTGTTCTTGATGAAGTGCGCCTCGTCGACGACCATGCCGCGGAAGCCGAAGTCGCCCAGCCAGCCGACGTGCCGGTCGAGCACCTCGTAGTTGACGATGACGATGTCGGCGAAGCCGTCGATCGAGTGACCGTCGCCGTGGATCACGGTGGCCTTGCGGCTCGGCGTCCAGATGTCGACCTCTCGGGCCCAGTTGGTCTTGACGACGTTGGGCACCACGACCAGCAGGGGGTAGGCGTCGGCGGCGTGCGCGGCGAGCAGCGCCTGCGCGGTCTTGCCGAGGCCGGGCTCGTCGGCGAGCAGGAAGGTGCGGTGGCCCTCGGCGGCAGCGGCGACGACCTGCGCCTGGTGCGGCATGAGCTCGAGGCCGCCGGGGGTCATCAGGAAGCCGGGCTCGGGCAGCGGCATGCACGAGGACGCGCCGCCGTACTCGAAGGCCCGGAACAGCGGGCCGAGGAGCTCCCACGTCGCCAGCCGCTTGGGGCTGGCGGGCCGCTGCTCGACGGCGGAGAAGTCGGGGGCGAGGAACGGGTTCGCGAGCTGGCGGGCGATGACCGACTGGGGGACGATGCGGCGCTCGGGAGCGGGCGCCGACTCGGCCGAGGCGGTGTCGACGGGGGCCTCGATGCCGGCCGCCTGGAGCATCTCGCTGCGCAGCGTGTCGGCGGCGTCGGTGAAGACGGCGTTCTCGTCGAGCAGGGGGTAGACGGTCGGATCGAGCGCGACGGTCTGGGCGAGGATCGTGGCGACGCCGTCGAGCCGCTTGAGCTGCTCGGCGCGGTGGGCCTCGGACGCTTCCTTGTCGGCCTTGACCCGGTTGCGCTCCTCACGGACGAGCACCGCGACGACCTGGAACTTGGTGCGGCCGGAGGGGGTCAGCGGGCCCTTCTGGGCCTTCGCCTCGACCTCTCGCACGGCGCGCGCGAGCACCCGGATGATGTCGCCCTTCTCGAGCGGTCGCGTGCTGCGCTGCTGCCGGGGGGCGGTACGGGTGGCGCCGGACTGGCGCTGGCCTCGTCGAGCCAAGAGTTCCTCCTGTGGAGAGCCGGGCCTGGACCCGGCTGTGCGGCGGCACCGTCCCGCACGGACCGTGACGAGCGACCGGGCCGGACGAGCTGGTCGTCCCGCTGTCGTTCGTCGGTCGACCGCCGGGAAGTCCCGCTCCGGCGGACGCCTGTCATGGGGCGAGCCGTTCGAGGAACGGACATCGCGCCATGGTCTGGAAGCAGCCATCGTCACCCAGGAGCGACGCTGCGATTCGGTGTCGCGACCATGTTACCCCCGAGATGTCTGATCTGCCGCAGAACGCGGCCGCCGGTGCGGAATGGGCCGCTCAGCGTCCCACCGGGCCCGCGTGGCTGCCCACCGCACGAGCCGGCGCGGCGTCCTCGGAGCGCCGCGGCGGCGCGAGCCACACCGCGAAGGCCGTCGTGACGGGGACGGCCAGGACGAGACCGATCGCGCCCACCAGCGTCCGCACGATCTCCTGGCCGATCTCCTCGGTCGTTGCGATGTCGGCGAGTCCTCGTTGGTACGCGGTCGCCAGCAGCAGGACGGTCATCGCCGAGCCGGCGTACGCGAACACGAGCGTGTAGACGCTGGACGCGATGTGGTCGCGGCCGATCCGCATCGCCGAGGCGAACAGCTCCGGCGCCCGGGCCGCGGGGCGGGCCGCCCGCAGCTCCCACACCGCGCTGGCCTGGGTGACGGTGACGTCGTTCAGCACGCCGAGTCCCGCGATGACCATCGTGCCGGCGACGATCGCCGACAGCGAGATCTCCGGCACCGTCGCGACCAGACGCTGGTCGTCCTCCGAGCCGATGCCGCTGAGCTGGGTCCACCCCGTGGCCGCCACCCCGACCAGTGCGGTCAGCGCGATGCCGACGAGGGTGCCGAACAGGGCGGATGTCGTGCGGATCGAGACACCGTGGGCGAGGTAGAGGACCACGATCATGATGACCGTCGAGCCGACCACCGCGACCGCCAGCGGCGACTCGCCGGCCAGGAACGCCGGCAGCATGAACTTGGTCAGAGCGAACAGCGTCACGCCGATGCCGACCAGGGCGAACAGGCCTCGCCAGCGCGCGATCGCGATGACCAGGGCCGCGAAGATCGCCGCGAGGGCGACCAGCGGCACGCCGCGGCGGAAGTCCAGGAACTCGTACGAGGCTTCCTGCCCGGCGGGCTCGATGCGGATCAGCTGGACCTCGTCACCGGGGTCGATCCCCGCGTGGAAGCGGGAGGCGTCGAGGTCGAAGGTGCCGGTGCCACCGGGCACGCTCGCCGTGATCCGCGCGCACTTGCCGGCGACCTCGAGCGTGCCGTCAGGACCCTCGCCGCCGCTGTTGCACTCGAAGGGAGCGACCTTGGTGACCGTCGCGTCGACGGTGCTGACGCCGTCGGCGCCGTAGGGATTCGGGTTGCGGG
>JAOPWZ010000147.1 GCA_025965435.1 Aeromicrobium sp. | reverse complement strand
CACGGGCGGCCTCCAAGGACTCATGTAGAGTTATAAGTCTTATACTAGATCTGCGGTCATGGAGGACGTTGTGAGCGATGTCGGTCGAGCAGCCCTGTTTCACGGACCCGGAGCGGGCTTCGAGCTGGCGGAGCTGCCGGTGCCGGAGCCGCATCCCGATGGCGCCCTGATCCGGATCACCCGCGCGAACGTCTGCGGGTCGGACGTCCACGCTTGGCTGGGGCACTTCGACATGACGCGCATGGGCGCCACGTTCCCGACGATCCTGGGGCACGAGGCGGCGGGCGTCGTCTCGGCGCTCGGAGCCAACGTCACGTCGGACGTCAACGGCTCGCCGCTCTCGGTCGGTGACCGGGTCACCTTCAGCTACTACCAGCCGTGCGGTCACTGTCGCTCGTGCATGAAGGGACGTCCCCACGCCTGTGTCCGGCAGACCATGGCGATGTTCGGCACGGCAGCGAAGCCGCCGCACTTCGTCGGCGTCTTCGGCGACTACTTCAGTCTGGGCCCACGGTCCACCATCGTGAAGGCACCCGAGGGTGTGCCCGACTCGGTGCTGGCCGGCGCCAACTGCGCCCTGGCCCAGGTCGTCAGCGGGTTCGACGAGATCGTGGTGGAGCACGGGGACGCCGTGGTCGTCCAGGGTGCCGGCGGTCTCGGGCTCTACGCAACCGCGGTGGCTCGTGAGCGTGGTGCCGGACAGGTCATCGTGATCGACGGGAACGAGGAGCGCCTCAAGCTGGCGGAGGCATTCGGCGCGACGGCCACGATCAGCATGCGCGAGACGCCCGAGTCGCGGGACCGCATCCGCCGGGTGCGCCAGCTCACCGAGTCATGGGGTGCCGACCTGGTCGTCGAGGTGGCAGGCGTTCCGCAGGCGGTGACGGAAGGGCTGGCCATGGTCGGCGCCCACGGGAAGTACCTCACGATGGGCGCAGTGGGCTCCACCGAGACCATCCCCCTCGCGCCGTCCAGGCTCATCCTGGGCAACATACAGATGCGCGGCGTGGGCTTCTACCGGCCGCAGGCGCTGGTGCGTGGGGTCGACTTCCTCGCGCGCAACATCGATCGGCTCCCCTTTGAGGCGCTTGCCGCGGACCCGTACCCGCTCGAGCAGATCGCCGAGGCGATGGAGGCGGCGCGCGCGCAGGGCGTGGCCAGACCGTCCCTGACGATGGTCTAAAACGGCCCGCATCTCGCTCGGCGCCGGGATGGGGAGCAATCCAGCGCTAGGATCCTGTGGGTGTTCGATCGGCGCGAGGCCGGCGCTCACCCGATGACCACATCTGCGGAGGAGCACCCATTGGCCAGCGATCGTGATGCCTTCCGGGATTTCCTCGAGTCACCGCTCGAGCGACCCCGACAGGTCAAGCTCGCCGTGATCGTCGCGAGGGAGATCGCCAACGACATCTTTGCCCGCGGGCTCGTGCCGGGTGACGCGCTGCCCAACGAGGGCGAGATGCTCAAGGTGCTGGACGTGTCTCGAGCGACGCTGCGGGAGGCGTTGCGCGTGCTGGAGACGCAGGGCGTCATCGCGATGCGCACCGGTCGTGGCGGTGGTCCGATCGTGGCCCAGCCGAGCCCGCGTGCCCTCGCCGACACGTTGACGGTCAGCCTGCGGTCGCTCGGGGTCACGTTCGAGGAGATCCTGTTCACCCGCGACACGATCGAGCCGGCACTGGCACGCGAGGCGGCCCTCAACCGGACCGACGAGGACCTCAAGCGGCTGCGGGCCGCGGCGCGCTCGCTGGAGGAGGCCGGGTGGGACTCCGCCGACGCGTTGAGGCTGAACCGTCAGTTCCACAGCACCGTGGCGCTGGCCAGCCTCAACCGGCCGCTCGCCATCATGTGGGCCGCGATCAGCACCGTCGCGGACGGCCAAGAAGTCGGCGCCGAGGTGGACGAGCGGCTGTGGGCCGCGGGCAATGCCGCGCACGCGAAGATCGTCAGGGCCATCGAGCAGGGCGATCCCGATGCGGCCGAGCGCGCCATGTCGGTACACGTCGACGCCTTCCATCAGGAGATGGCCGACGCCCATCCCGACCTCCTCGACGCGTCGGTGCGCACCACCGCCCCCGGCGAAGAGGGAGCGGCCGACCGCCGACCTTGACTTCGAGTGTAAGTCTTACAATAGTTTGAGTACGGCACGGCGCTGCGCCCGTGCATGGAGTCGACGCCTCGGAGGCCATTCGTGAACGCACCTGCCCGCCCCACTGTCCAGAGCTCGTACGGCCTGTTCATCGGCGGCGAGTGGGTGGAGGGGACCGGAGGGTCCTTGGACGCGTTTGATCCTTCGACGGGCGCGAAGTTCTCGTCCTTCTCGGACGCGTCTGCAGCCGACGTCGCTCGTGCCGTGGCGGCAGCGGACGTGGCATTCACCAGGTGGGGACGCTCGTCCTGGGGTCAGCGGGCGGCCGTGCTCACCGCGATCGCCGACCGGATCGAGGCGAACGCCGCGCACCTGGCCGCGGTCGAGTCGCTCGACGCCGGGAAACCGATCCGCCAAGCGACGACGTGGGACCTTCCGGTCGCCGTGGAGAGCTTCCGCTACTTCGCCGCCGCCGCCCGGCTCCAGAAGGGCGAGACGACGACGCCGTCGTCGAGCAGCCTCAACTTCGAGATCCGTGAGCCGCTGGGACCCGTCGCGCAGATCGTCCCCTGGAACGGGAGCATCCTGATGCTGGGCTGGAAGCTGGCCCCGGCCCTGGCCGCAGGATGCACCATCGTGGTCAAGCCCTCCGAGCAGGCGTCGATCGTTGCGCTGGAAGTCGTCAAGGCGATCGCGGACCTCGTGCCACCGGGTGTCATCAACCTCGTCACCGGAGGGGCCGAGGCGGGGACGGCTCTGACGTCCTCCCCGGGCATCAAGCGGATCTCCTTCACCGGCAGCGGCGCCGTGGGACGCCAGGTCATGCGGTCCGCGTCGGAGCACTTCACCCCGGTGACGCTCGAGCTGGGCGGCAAGAGCCCGAACATCGTCATGCCGGACGCGGACGTCACGGGGGCTGCGCTGGGCGCGTGCCTCGCGATCGTGCCCAACCAAGGCCAGATGTGCGTGGCCGGTTCGCGGCTGATGGTGCACGAGAGCATCTATGACGCATTCGTCGAGCAGCTTCGCGAGAAGATGGCGGCCTTCCGGTTCGGCGACGCGCTGGATCCCCGAACGGACATGGGGCCGCTCATCTCCGCGGGCCACGCCGCACGGGTGGCGGGATTCCGCGACCGCGCTGTCGCCGAAGGGGGCAAGGAGATCATCGCGGTCGAGGTGCCGTCGGAGGTGGCCGCGTCGGGCGGCTACTTCGGTGCGCTCGCGGCGATCGAGGTCGAGGAGGGGATGGAGCTGGCGACCCAGGAGGTCTTCGGGCCCCTGCTCGCCGTCTCACGATGGAGCGACGAGGCCGACCTGGTGCGGCAGGCCAACTCCACCGAGTACGCGCTGGGGGCGGGGGTGTGGGGCCAGGACCTCACCGCGGTGATGAACCTCGTGCGGTCGCTGCGGACCGGCATCGCCTGGGTCAACACCTACGGCGCCCTGCCGGTGGGTGCGTCGTTCGGCGGGGTCGGGGCCAGTGGGTTCGGCCGCGACAACTCGATCGAGACGATGCACGACTACCAGTACGTCAAGAGCGTGATCGTCAACCTGCGCGGGCGGCCCATGCCGATGTACTGAAGCCGCCCGGCGGTCGGGATCAGTACGACTTCGGCAACCCGAGCACGTTCTGGGCGATGTAGGCCAGGGCGAGTTCCTGGCTGACCGGCGCGATCTTCATCAGCCGGGCCTCGCGGAAGTAGCGCGCCACCGGGTACTCCTCCGCGTAGCCCATGCCGCCGAACGTCTGCAGGGCTCGGTCGGCGGCGAAGAAGCCCGCATCCGCGGCCAGGTACTTCGCGGTGTTGGCCTCCCGGGCGCACGGGGCCCCGTTGTCGTACAGCCACGCGGCCTTGCGGCAGACCAGTTCTGCGGCGTCCAGGCGCGCGTTCGCCTCCGCTAGGGGGAAGGCGATGCCCTGGTTCTGGCCGATGGGCCGGCCGAACACCTGCCGCTGCTGCGCGTACTCGACGGCCGCGTCGACCGCGGCTCGTCCGATCCCCAGGGCCTCGTGGGCGATCAGGACACGTTCGGGGTTGAGCCCGTCCAGCAGCACGCGGAAGCCTTCTCCCTCGGCGCCGAGCAGCCGGTCGCCGGGGACCCGGACGTCGTCGAAGGCGACCTCGTACGAGGCGACCGCATTTCGTCCCATCTTCGGGATCGGGCTGAAAGAGATGCCGGGAGTGTCCATGTCGACCAGGAAGATCGACAGTCCAGCCATCGGGTGGGCGTCCTCGCGGTCGCTGGTGCGGGTGGCGAGGACGATCTTCTCGCTCTCGCCGGCCTTGGAGATCCAGACCTTCCGGCCGTTGACGACGTAGCCGTCGCCATCGCGGCGGGCGGTTGTCCTGATCCGCGTCGTGTCGGTCCCGGCGTCGGGCTCCGTCACACCGAAGCAGGCGTGCAGGTC
>JAOPWZ010000125.1 GCA_025965435.1 Aeromicrobium sp. | reverse complement strand
GTGAAATAGCGACGCATTTCCTCATGGCCGGGGTACATCTCCGAGAAGTCCCAATCCTTCCAGAGGTACTCGTCGGTGAACTGATACACCGGGGCGTGGCTGTCCACCCTCGCTCCTGGGTAGCGGTTGAGGCTCCAGGCGCCCCCGAATCCGCCACTGGCTTCGAGGAGGATCACAGAGAATCCCCGCTCCCGAAGATGGCGCAACTGATAGATGCCACCGAAACCTGCGCCGACAACGATCACGTCGTAGGTGTTGGCTCCTGCGGACTGTTCCACGGCGTTCTCCGGAACGTCGGTAGCGGTCATTGATTGCACCTTTCAGGCGTCGAGATAGGGGCGGTGGGGTCAGCTCGTTGCTGCCCCTCGGCGAGCGATCGGCCGAGTTTGCGCGTGGGAGACAGAGCCGCCTGGACCTTTCCAGGCCTCCCTCGGGTGTGATCTACACGATAGTTGCGGGCCTCGAAGTACGCAAGTACAAAAGAAGTTTCTTATTTACGAAACCTGAGACGTCCCCCTGGGTCGGTTGGCCCCACGC
The DNA here is from genome assembly GCA_025965435.1 of Aeromicrobium sp. Classification (GTDB taxonomy): domain Bacteria; phylum Actinomycetota; class Actinomycetes; order Propionibacteriales; family Nocardioidaceae; genus Aeromicrobium. The sequence goes on along the minus strand of JAOPWZ010000125.1, from coordinate 8,301 downwards.
AGGACGAGGCACGCCTGGAATCCGCGGCCCCACCCGGGCGGTCTCCCCGCCACAGCGGCGCCGACGCCGGACGCAGCCTCACACGAGGAGCGACTGACGACGAGACACCGGCACCATGCCTGAGAACCACTGTCCCCAGACGGCCCGGCCGGACTCGAGGAGTCGCTGCACCTCAGCGCGATTGACGTAGTTCGCCTTGGTCTTCAGCGCTCGGTCCCAGTCGATCAGCCACGCCTTGATGTCCCGCTCGACGATGGCGTCGATCGATCGGGCGAAGATCTGCACTCCTCGAATCTCCAGGGCGCCGAGCACCCGGATCTGGGACAGGTAGCGCTTGCGCTGACCCAGTGACAGGTCGACGATCTGTTGCACGTAGTCCTCACCGACCGTCGCGAACGCTGGCGGCGCGCTGTAGCGTTCCTCGACCCGGGCCCGGACGAATCCCTCGCCCTTGACCCATCCGTCAGGCCAGTGATTGCCCGCGGCCTCGACCATCTGCTTGAAGCTCTCAGCCCGCGCCCGGTTCTGCGCGTCGCTGCCAGCGCTGAACGTTTCCTCTTGCCGCGGCGCTCCCCGGCCTCCCCCGATACGCCACAAGACCCTCGCGGAGAGTCTCCCATCGGCACGCTGCCGCTGTTCGATCCATGCCACCGTCGTGCTCCTCTGACCCTCGTCAGGTGTCATCGGTGCATCCCCATGGCCTGCGCGTGCCCCCATGGGCGCAAATGCAAAGTGGCCCCAACTGCGTTTCCGCAGTTCAGGGCCACTTTTACTTGGGTGTCCGAGGGGCGACACGGTCACTAGTCATACCCCTGCGCTTGCGGTGAAGCGACGGTGAGATCAGTCGGCTCGGTCACCTCAGCGAGGTAGTTCAGCGAGGCGATCGGGGCGCGCCACGGGATGTGCTGTGTCGACTTCAGCCACTTGGCGTGCTGGCTGAACATCGAGTCGATGATGTGGACGAACGCCTCGTAGCAGTTGAACAGGCCATGGCGCCCGGTGAGCAGATATCCCTCGAGCCATCCCTGGCAGAGATGTTCCGACAGCACCTCCATGACCCGGCCGTCGGGTGCGAGGTGATCGTCACCGGGCACGGTAAGGGCGTCCCAGGCCCGGTCCGTCTCCGCGAACACGCCGGACAACCGGTTGGAGGCGGTCTCGTCAGGGCCCATCAGCCGGAAGCGGTCGGGGTTTCGGGCGATCACCCCGGCCAGGAAGTCGCCGAGCACCCGGGTCGCCTGGCTGGAGCCGGCGGCCGGTCGCTGGACCGGCACGGCGAAGTCCCGGAAGTCCGGCATCACGAGATCGCGCATCAGCAGTCCCCCGTTGGCGTGCGCGTTGGCGCTCATGCACCGGGCGCCGGTCGGGGCGAGTGCCTGGAGCTCGGGCACGAGCCGGCCGTCCTGGTCGAACAGCATCTCGGGCCGATAGCTGCGCATCCACGTCTCCAGCTGGGCACGGTGCTCGGGATTGCTGCGGGTCTCGGCCAGTGGCACCTGGTGGGCCCGCCACGTCCCCTCGACCGGCAGCCCGTCGACCACGGCCGGCCCGGTCCACCCCTTGGGCGTGCGCAGCACGATCATCGGCCAGCGCGGACGCCCGACGGCCCTCCCGCTGCGGGCATCCGCCTGCACCGAGGCGATCAGGTCCATCGCCCGGTCCATGGCTGTGGCCAGGAGCTCGTGGACCTCCGCCGGCTCGTCGCCGGTCACGAACAGCGGTTCGTGTCCGTATCCGCGCATCAGGTCGGCGAGCTCGTCCTGCGGGATGCGTGCCAGCACGGTCGGTCCGGCGATCTTGTAGCCGTTGAGGTTCAGGACCGGAAGCACCGCGCCGTCGAGCGCCGGGTTGACGAACTTGTTGGAGTGCCAGCTCGCGGCCAGCGGACCGGTCTCGGCCTCGCCGTCGCCGACGACGCACATCACGACGAGCTGCGGGTTGTCGAGCACCGCTCCGTAGGAGTGCACCAAGGCGTAGCCCAGCTCACCACCCTCGTGGATCGAACCCGGCGTCTCGGGAGCGACATGGCTCGGGATGCCCCCCGGGGAACGAGAACTGGCGGAACAGGGCCCGCATGCCGTCCACGTCCCGCGGCACCGACGGGTACACGTCGGAGTAGGTACCGTCCAGATAGACGTTGGCGACGAGAGCCGGGCCACCGTGGCCCGGCCCGGTGACGTAGAGGACGTCCAGGTCGCGGGCGCGGATCACCCGGTTCATGTGGGCGTAGAGCAGGTTGAGCGCCGGTGTGGTCCCCCAGTGGCCGAGCAGCCGCGGCTTGACGTGCTCGGGCCGCAGCGGTTCGCGCAGCAACGGATTGTCCATCAGGTAGATCTGTCCGACGGACAGGTAGTTCGCCGCCCGCCAGTACGCATCGATGAGCTCGAGCTCGTCGGGGCCCAGCGTCCGGTCGGTCGTCGATGTCGTATCGGTCATGTCTGGCTCCTCGGCCGCGGACAGGTGTCGCCGCCCTTCAGTCTGGGAGCCTGGTCGGTCGTGCAGGAGCGGCAAAGGTCCCGAGGGCTCACCCAGCGCGGCTCACGCGTCCGGCGGATCGTGCAGGTCCACGTGCAGTCGCGATCCGCTGCCCACCGTGTACGGGCGGGTCGTCGACCACGATCGTGACGGGCGAGGCGGCACTGGGCACCACCAGGACGTCGACCCGGCCGTGGGTGAGGCTGATGCTCAGCCGGTGGCCGCGGTAGCGCAGGTCGAACTCCAGCCGCGACAGCTCGGCCGGGAGGCGAGGGTGCAGGCGAAGGGCCTCACCGCGGGTCTCCAGCCCCGTGTAGCAGCGCTGGAGGATGTCCGCCGTGGCGGCCATGGCACCCAGGTGGATCCCCTCGCGCGTCGTGCCTCCCGCAGCGTCGGCACGATCGGCGCGCAGCGCTGCCCTCAGCAGCTGCCACGACCCGGCACGATCCCCCCGCGACAGCACCCACGCGTGCACGACGCGGCTGAGCGTCGACCCGTGGGTCGTGCGTTCCAGGTAGTGCGCCACGGTCGCCGGGATCGTCGCGGGATCGAATGCGTAGCCGAGCCGGTCGAGCAGTCCTGTGAGCTCCTCGGCGCTGAACAGGTAGAACAGCATCAGGACGTCCGCCTGCTTGCTCACCTGGTAGCGGTTGGCGCTGTCGTGCTCGGCGTTCAGGATGAGATCGAGACGGCCGATGTCGCCGTACACGGCGCGGTACGCGTCCCAGTCAAGCTCGTCCAGCTCGGCGTATCCCTCGAACTGGGCGATGAGCCCGTTCGGGAGCCACGGCACGTGCAACCTGGCACTGATGTCCTCCCAGTGCCGCAGCTCGACCTCGTCGACGCCGAGACGCTTCCACAGCGCCTCGCTGTGAGGGCCGCCGAGGACGTCGTAGACGTCCCTGGCCCTGGCCAGGACCCACGACGTCATGACCGCGACGTAGGCGTTGTCGTCCATCCCGGCGCCGGGCCGGTCCGGGTAACCGTCGTGGAACTCGTCCGGGCCCATCATCCCGCGCAGGTGGTAGCGGTCCGTCGACTCGTCGTGCTCAGCGATGGACGACCAGAAGCGGGCGATCTCGACGACCAGCTCCGCGCCGTAGTGCGCCAGGAAGTCGATGTCGGCGGTGACCTGGTAGTAGTGCCAGACGTTGTAGACGACCGCCAGGCTGACGTGGTACTGCCGCCGCGAGTTGTCGGCCATCCACTGACCCGATCGCGGGTTGAACAACCATTCGGGAGTCTCCTCCCGCCCGTCGCTGCCGCTCTGCCAGGGGAACTGCGCCCCCTCCCCCCGCCCGTGCCGGGTCGCGAGGCGCCGCGCCTGCGGAAGGCGCCGGTACCGGTACAGGAGCAGGGCCCGGCTCAGCTCCGGGACGCGCAGGTTCAGCGCCGGGAACACGAACAGCTCGTCCCAGAAGATGTGCCCGCGATATCCCTCACCGTGCAGACCCCGGGCCGGCACACCGCAGTCCAGATCCGCGGTGTGCGGGGACAGCGACTGGACGACGTGGAACAGGTGCAGGTTGACCGACTGCGGTTCGTCGAGCGCCTCCTCGTCGCGAAGCGTCAGGGCCAGGTGCTGGCGCCGCCACAGATGGGCCCACCCCAGCATGTGCGCGGTCCGCAGCGCGGGGTGGCCGGGAGCGCCTTCGATCTCCTCCAGGGCAGCGCCCAGGGGCTCGGAGATAGCCCGGTCGTCGGAGGTGAACAGCGCCACGGTCTTGTCCACGATGACGGGTGTCCCCGACGAGACCACGAGGGACAGCTCCCGCCCGACGTACCCGGGCCCGTGGACCGGTCGTGGATCCGCGGCGACGGGCGTCCCGCCCCCCTCCACCGTTGTGCGTACGGCCTCCGCGACACGAATGCGCGACTGCACCGTCTCGGCGACCAGCCAGGACGTGCCACCGTCGTGACCGGTGCTCTGCCGGGTGAGGTGGTGCTTCGCGAGCCTGGCGAACTCCGCGACGTTGTCGTTGCGGACCCGTCCGTCCAGCAGGCTGCGGACGTGCAGCGTGCCCGACCAGTTCTCCGGTGTGATCGTGGTGCGCAACGACGCCAGGTGCGGCCGGTCCATCGACACCAGCCGTTCCTGATGGACGTGGGTGCGCCGCTGCGAGCCGTCCTCCACCACCAGCTCGCGCAGATGAAGTCCCCGCTTCAGGTCGAGCACCTGGTGGTGGTGCAGGACCTCCCAGGTGCCGGGGGCAAGCCACGGACCGTCATCGGCGCGCACGGTCAGCGGCAACCAGTTCGGCAGGTTGACCAGGCTCTCGTCGGTGCGCGTGCGACCGTCGACCCGCGACTCGAGCCGGTTGAACAGGCCAGCCACGTAGGTCGCGGGATAGTGCGTGCCGTCGGCGGTGCACTCCGGGGCGGCCCCGCGGGTGGTCATGTACCCGTTGCCCAAGGTCAGGAGGGCCTCGCGGGTACCTTCCTCCGCACCGCCGAGGCCGACGTACCCGAGCTGCCATTCACTGTCGGGCGCAGCGCACAACGAGCATCGGACTCCTTCGCTCACGCGGGCCACGCCCCACGCACGTCGCCCTTGCGAGCCTGTACTGAGCCCACTGATGCCCGGCGCCGGACGGATCACCACCGTCTCACGCTGACGGTGGCGGCGGTGATCTGGTCCATGACTGTCTTCCTGCGACGGGTCCGCGTGCTGGTGGCCCTTCGAGGGTGCGCCCTGCCGTTCTGTCCGCGCACTGCCAATGGTCCGTGTCCCGCGGGACATCAGCCCCGGGCGACCGCGGCGCACGTGCCAGGCATCACCTACCCTGCGGCGGCGGCACGCCCCGGACCACAGGTCGTGCGAGGGACGAGGTCGCTCCCGAGAGCAGACACTGACGCGAGCACTGGGGGCCGGCACGCGACGAGGGCAGACAGGTGCCCGATCAGCCAATCGGTGTCTCGTCGCGGATCGAGATAGTGAACGGGGTCACGGCCTTCTCGGCCGGAGTCACCACCACAGTCCCGGCGGTCCGCGACCGCCGACAAGATCATGGAGCTCTACGGAGCCGCGGCGGTGCGCGCAGCACTGCGTGCGCACGACGTGACCGGCCGGGGACGGGGAATTGAGGTTCCGATGTTCGAGGGCATGGCTTCGTTCATGCTGCTCAACAGGCAGGGCGGGTGGGTGGGTGGGTGCAGGATCCGCCCACCGGGCCCACAGGGCCCACCGGGTACGCGCGCACCGACTCCCCGTTCCGCCGTCTGAATCGCTCTGGGTTCTTCGGAGGCTCTCTGCTCTCCCCCGTTATCCCCACTCTATTCAGGTGGGCCACGGGAGGCGCCGACAACACCGGCCAACTGGATGGGCATCCGTCACCGCTGGAGGAGACATTGATGGGAACCACGCCTTGCACGCTCCCACCGCAATTAGAACAAGCGGTCGTACACACCATCGCGCTACTCGACGCACTGGAACGGGCGCTCGCTCGACCGCGCCCGTACTCCCCGAACGACGCCAACCAGTACGCCCTACTGCATGAAGTACGTCTGCCCCGGGCAGGTCGGGAAGGTCGACGACGCCCTCGAGCAGATCCAGGACGCCAGTAACGCAGTGGACGACGCATGCGTGTACCCCGAAGCGCAGCGGACCGAGGAACAATCGCAACTGGCCGAGGCTATGGGCTGCTAGAGCTGTCCGCGTCCACTCACTTCGGTGACGCGTTTGCGGTCACGTCGCGCCAGTCTCGCTGGTCCCAGACCTGCAGGACGGTCTGGCGGACGTTCTTGTGCGAATGCGGATCCCCAGCAGGCTTGAACGCCCGTGCGACCAGGCGGCACCCAGCACTCCCTCGAGGGGATGGCGCACTGGGTCACAGCGTTCTCGTAGTTGCCCTGCTCCTGCCACCAGTGGTTCCGCCGCTCAAAGTCGAGCATGGCGCGCTAGGTGGTCGGTCCACCAAGGAGGGCGCACGCACTCGGCTGCGGTGCCGCGAGACCGAGGGTGTGCCCTATCTGTACGAACGTTCGTGGTCCTGGTGACGGGAGTAGTCCTGCCAGTCGGGTTGGTGCTCGGCCTGGGGATCTGACACGAACCGGCGATGATCTCCCCGACGGGTCATCACCGCGAGTCCGAGGGTGAATTCGGCGTCCTCATTGGGGCGTACGGAATCCAGGAACATGATCTGGCGCCCGTCCGGTGACCACACCGGATCCGCAGATCCCCTGAACCGCCCGTCGTTGTTCGTCACGTTGCGCACCTTGCTGCCATCACTGCGGACCGTGTACACGTCACCGCGGCTGGAAGGATCCGGGTACGCCTCGAAGGCCAGGGCACTACCATCAGGAGCCCAGGTGGCGTCACCCGCGTTGAGCGCGTACGGCGTCAGCTGTCGCAGATGGGTGCCGTCAGTCCTCACCACGAAGAGGGCGCCGAGCTCGCGCTCCCCCTCCCACCGGAACCTGGTGAAGACCAGGAGGCGGCCGTCAGGTGAGAATCGGGGAGCGGTGTCCAGCCCTGCTTCGGCCGGGAGCATCGTGATGCGGCGCAGATGGGTGCCGTTGATGCGAAGGACGTAGATTCCCTGCGACGCTGGGTAGTCGCCGCGGTCAGCCGCGATCGCGAGTGATCTGCCATCCGGAGACCATCCCGGGTCGCTGCTGACGCCCACCGAATCGGTCACCTTCCGCAACCCGGTCCCGTCTGTGCGGACCACAAAGACGTCGTTGACACCAATGTCGTCTGAGGGGTCCGGATCGGTGCGATCGCTGTCGAAGGCCACGCGGGGGCGGTTGGGCGCAAGCACCGGCCAGCCGCTGTTGGCGGACGAGCTGGTGATCTGTCGCTGGTCGTTCAGATCAGCCGACGCTACCCAGGTTTGCCAGAATCCGGCATCATCCTGGCGCATGAAGGTCACCAGACTGTCTGGCTGCCTGTCCTGCCCGGAGGACCCACTCGCGGCCGGTCCGGCCGACGCACTCGGCCCGGCGAGCACCGCTGCGATCGACAGTGCAGAAGCCAACATCATGCGGAGACGTCGTGAGAAGTAAGTGCTCATGGGCACCATCCCGGTTCGGAGGACCTCACATCTGGCCGGTCTCGGGGATGCCTCGCCCTCAGACGCACCCTAACCCTGCACTCCATCAATGGAAAGGGGGAACACACCGCGGTCACAGCCCAGATGGTGAGCCATCTCGACCTCCAACGCCGGCTGCGACGCCTGCTCGGGCAACGCTTGGTCGTCGACGACGAGATCAACGTCGCCGAGCTGTTGAAGATGGCGTTGCGGTACGAGGGATGGGAGGTGCAGTCCGTCCTGGCAAGAGGCTGGCATCCATGAGTGGAAACCGGCCTCTCACCTTGGATCGCTACATGCTGACATCTTCGCGAGGGCATCTTGAGCTCGACGCAGCACGGGAGGTAGCCGGATCAAAGCGCGCTCGACAACCACGCCGCGGCCGCAGCTGCAGCTGCAGATCGTCCGTTAGTCCAAGGCGCGACGCATTCGCATCACCCGGTGGTTCGGCGTGTGTGGGCATCGACGCCAGGCGCTTCAGCGGGCGGCAACTCGAATGGGAAGTTCTGAAGGTTAGTGGCGTCTAGTGGACACAAGCACTGACATGCACGCGCCAGAGTGACGTTCTGAATCGCCCCGGGTTTGCTGGAGGCTCGTTTAGTTGGTTCCTGCCTCGATGAGGCCGGGTGTTTCAGGGTAGTGCCCGACGGGCTGTGAGGCCCAGTGTTTGTTCTCGAACTCCGCTGGTGGGACGTGTCCGAGCTCGCCGTGCAGGCGCCGGTGGTTGAACCAGTCGATGTATTCAGCGACGGCGATCTCGACGTCGCGAACGGACTTCCAGCCGCCGGCCGGCCGC
>JAOPWZ010000108.1 GCA_025965435.1 Aeromicrobium sp. | reverse complement strand
AAGCTGAAGGGGTTCAAGAACCCGTTCCGCGAGGAGTACCAGGTCGTCAACCTCGATCGCATCGAGGAGCTCTACCCCGAGGGCGGTGACATCGACGTGGCCTCGCTGGTCGCGAACGGTGCCGTCCGCAAGGGCCGCCCCGTGAAGGTCCTCGGACAGGGTGACATCACGGTCAAGGTCCAGGTCACGGCGGACAAGTTCTCCGCCTCGGCCAAGAGCAAGATCGAAGCAGCAGGCGGCAGCGTCACCATTCTTGGTTGATGCCGTCCCGGGGCAGGACCACATGGTCCTGCCCCGGCTGTTTCGGTGGCTGTTAGAGTCTCGTAACGGGCGTAGCCCACACTTGGCTTGCAGCGGGCGAGAGCCCGCTTTTGTCCGTCAGACCGACGCCCCATTTTGATACGCACGTCAGTGCACGAGGAGGATCGCGGTGCTCAGCGCCTTCGTCCATGCGTTTCGGACGCCCGACCTGCGGAAGAAGATCCTCTTCGTCCTGTTCGTCATCGTCCTGTTCCGCCTGGGCTCCACCATGCCTGCTCCCGGTATCGACGTCGGCAACGTGCAACAGTGCGTCGACCTCGCCGCAGAGGGTGAGAACAGCAGCCTGTTCGCCCTCATCAACGTCTTCTCCGGCGGTGCGCTGCTGCAGCTGACCGTGTTCGCGCTGGGCATCATGCCCTACATCACCGCGAGCATCATCCTCCAGCTGCTCGTCGTCGTGATCCCTCGTCTGGAGGCCCTCAAGAAGGAGGGTCAGTCCGGACAGACCAAGATCACGCAGTACACGCGCTACCTGACGCTGGGCCTGGCGATCCTGCAGGCGACCGGCATCGTGGCCCTGGCCCGCAGCGGCAACCTGTTCGGCGGCTCCTGCAACCTCGAGCTGCTCTACCGCCCCGACAGCATCCTGTCGTTCCTGCTGATCGTCCTGACGATGGTCGCCGGCACCGCCGTCATCATGTGGCTGGGCGAGCTCATCACCGACCGCGGCGTCGGCAACGGCATGTCGATCCTGATCTTCACGCAGGTCGTCGCGACCTTCCCCGGAGCCATGTGGCTCATCAAGCAGCAGCAGGGCTGGACCACGTTCGTCATGGTCATCCTGATCGGCCTGGTCATCGTCGCAGCGGTCATCTTCATCGAGCAGGCGCAGCGCCGCATCCCGGTGCAGTACGCCAAGCGGATGGTCGGGCGCCGGATGTTCGGCGGGTCCTCGACGTACATCCCGCTCAAGGTCAACCAGGCCGGCATCATCCCGGTGATCTTCGCGTCGTCCCTGATGTACCTGCCCGCCCTCATGGCGCAGTTCAACCCCGGCGCCCCATGGTCGACGTGGATCAACGACAACTTCGTGGTCGGTGACCACCCGTTGTACATGGCCACCTTCTTCCTGCTGATCGTCTTCTTCACCTACTTCTACGTGTCGATCACCTTCAACCCCGAGGAGGTCGCCGACAACATGAAGAAGTACGGCGGCTTCATCCCCGGCATCCGTGCGGGACGCCCGACCCAGGAGTACCTGGGCTACGTCCTGAGCCGCATCACGGCACCTGGCGCGCTGTACCTGGGTCTCATCGCCCTGATCCCGATGATCGCGATCGCCTTGATCGGGGCCAGCCAGAACTTCCCGTTCGGCGGCACGACCCTGCTCATCATCGTCGGCGTGGGCCTGGACACGGTCAAGCAGATCGAGAGCCAGCTGCAGCAGCGCAACTACGAAGGGTTCCTCAAGTAATGCGTCTCCTGATCATGGGCCCGCCGGGTGCGGGCAAGGGAACCCAGGCCGTCGCTCTTGCGGCGCGTATCGGTGGCGCACACATCTCGACCGGCGACATCTTCCGCGCCAACGTGCGCGACCAGACCGAGCTCGGCAAGGCTGCGCAGCGGTACATGGACGCGGGGGAGTACGTGCCCGACGAGGTGACCAACGCGATGGTCCGCGACCGGCTGGCGCAGGACGACGCGCGTGACGCGTTCATCCTGGACGGCTACCCGCGCACGGTCGCCCAGGTGTCGACGCTCGACGGCATCCTCGAGGGACTCGGCAACAAGCTCGATGGCGTCATCGAGCTCGTGGTCGACCCCGAGGAGCTCATCCAGCGGCTGCTGAAGCGGGCCGAGACCAGTGGCCGCGCCGATGACACCGAGGAGGTCATCCGGCACCGCCAGGAGGTCTACACCGCTGAGACCGCGCCGCTGCTCGAGGTCTACGGATCCCGCGGCATCGTGATCAAGGTCGACGGCATGGGCGAGGTCGACGAGGTCACCCAGCGCATCGACGCAGCGCTCCCCTCCTGAGCGCAGACGGCTGATGTTCGACCGCGGCATCGAGATCAAGACCCCGGACCAGATCGCCACGATGCGCGCGGCGGGACTGGTCGTCGGGCAGACGTTGGAGGTGCTGCGCAACGAGGTTCGGGCGGGCATCACGACCGGCGAGCTGGACGCCATGGCGAAGGAGCTCATCCACTCCGCGGGCGCGACCTCGAACTTCCTGGGCTACCACGGCTTCCCGGGTGTCATCTGCACCTCGGTCAACGACGAGGTCGTGCACGGGATCCCCGGCCCGCGGGTGCTGCGCGAGGGCGACATCATCTCGATCGACTGCGGGGCGATCGTCGACGGCTGGCACGGCGACGCGGCCCTGACGGTGGCGATCGGTGACGTGCCCGACGAGGTCACCGCGCTGCTGCAGGCGACCGAGGACGCGATGTGGCGGGGCATCGCTGCCGCCTCCCTCGGCGGACGGGTCTCCGACATCAGCCATGCGATCGAGACCTCGATCGACGCCGCCGGCGACTACGGCATCGTGGCGGGATTCACGGGTCACGGCATCGGCACCGAGATGCACCAGGCGCCGGACGTCCCGAACTACGGCAAGCCCCGTCGCGGCCCGAAGCTCGTGAAGGGCCTCGCGCTCGCGGTCGAGCCGATGGTCACGCTCGGCACCGGCAACACCCGCACGCTGGCCGACGACTGGACGGTCGTCACGACCGACGGTTCCTGGGCCGCGCACTTCGAGAACACGTTCACGCTGACCGGCACCGGCGCATGGGTCCTCACGGCCCTCGACGGCGGGCGGGAGCGGTTGGCAGCGCTCGGCGTGCCCTATGGGGGAGACTGACCCCATGAAGCACCTCGCCGCTGTCGCCGTCCTCATGGTGGCGGCAGCGTGCGGCTCCGATGCCCCGGCGTCGGGCACCGATGGTGCGGCCGGGGCCGTGATCGAGCTGCTCGCCTCCGTGGAGGCGGGAAGCTGTCCTGACGTGAAGGACATCGTCGTGACACCCGATGCGATCGACTGCGAGCAGATCGGCGTGCTGCGCGGGTCGTACGCCGACGATGGCGTCGACCTCGACGACGTCACGGTCACGACG
>JAOPWZ010000077.1 GCA_025965435.1 Aeromicrobium sp. | reverse complement strand
CGACATCATCGTGGAGAAGGTCGGCCAGCTCGCCCTCGCCGGCATCGGGATCTTGATGGTGGAGCAGAACACCGAGGCCGGTCTGGAGATCGCCCACGAGGTCAAGGCGGTCACCCGCGGCGAGATCGTCTTCAGCGGGACGGCTGATGACGTGGCGACCAACGCGTCGGTCCTGCGAGCCTTCCTGGGCGAGTCTGCGATCGTCGAAGAGACGGCCTGATCGTGGCGGCCGGCGGCGCGCCGGATGCCGTGCGGACGCGTGACCCGCGCCGCCGGGACAAGATCCTGGAGGCGGCGGCCGACCTGATCAGCAGCCGGGGGTTCCACGCCGTGTCGATGGCGGACATCGGGGCCGAGGCCGGGATCACCGGCTCCGGGATCTATCGGCACTTCGAGAGCAAGGCGAGCATTCTGGTGGCCTTGTTCGACGAGATCATCGATGACCTGATCACCGAGCAGGCGAGTGTCCTGGGGGGTATGGGCACCGCGCGGGAGTTCCTCGGGGGCCTGGTGGAACGCCAGGTCGACTTCGTCGTGGGCAAGCGGGAGCTCGCGCGGGTCTACTACAACGAGATCCTGCACCTGCCCGAGACCGACCGGGTCCGCCTCCGCCGCAAGCAGCGCATGTACGTCGAGGAGTGGGTTCACCTCATCTGTGAGGTGGACCCCGACCTCTCGGACTCCCGGGCCAGGTCCATCGTCCAGGCGGCGATCGGCGCGATCCAGTCGTGCCTGTTCTACCGCGTGGGTCTCTCGCCGGTCGACCTGACGGACGTCCTGACGACGGCGGCCCACCAGGTCCTGCGCGACGGCGGGGAAGGCATCTTGACGGCGCCGGCTGGAGCACGCACTATAGTGAATACAGATTAACTAACGAAGAGGAACTCATGGGCCACGACAAGCGCACGGTCCTGATCGGCAACGGTCAGGGATTCTGGGGAGACTCGAGCCGGGGACCCGTCCAGCTGGCACGGGGAGGTGGCGTCGACTACATCACGATGGACTTCCTGGCCGAGGTCACGATGAGCATCATGCAGAAGATGCGGGCCCGGAATCCCGACGCCGGCTATGCAACGGACTTCGTGACGCAGCTCGAGCGGATACTCCCCGAGTGCGTGGACCGCGGCATCAAGATCGTGGCCAACGCCGGCGGGGTCAATCCCGCGGCGTGTGCGGCTGCCGTCAACGCGGTCGTCGACAAGCTCGGTCTGAAGGTGACGATCGCGACGGTCTCGGGCGATGACGTCCTCTCCAAGCTCCCGGACCTCATCGCCGCGGGTCACCCCCTGGAGAACCTCGAGACCGGCGAGCCCATCGCCGGCCACCTCGATCGCGTGCAGAGCGCGAACATCTACCTGGGGGCGTTCCCCATCGCCGAAGCGCTCGGCCGCGGTGCCGACGTGGTCATCACCGGACGCGTCACCGACCCGTCCCTCGTGCTCGCTCCGCTGATCCACGAGTTCGGGTGGGCGGCCGACGACTACGACAGATTGGCGGCCGGCACGGTGGCAGGACACATCCTGGAGTGCGGCACCCAGAGCACGGGCGGCAACTACGACCAGTGGCGCGACGTGGAGGACCTGGCCGGCATCGGCTACCCCATCGTCGAGGTCGAGGAGTCGGGCACCTTCGTCGTCACGAAGAAGGAGGGCACGGGCGGGCTCGTCGACGTCGGCACGGTGACCGCTCAGCTGCTGTACGAGCTCGGTGAGCCGACCCGGTATCTGACGCCGGACGTCGTGGCCGACTTCACCTCGATCCAGCTGAGCGAGGTCGGCCCGAACCGCGTGCGTGTCGCAGGCGTCGTCGGCGCGGCCCCGACCGACAGCTACAAGGTCTCCATCAGCACGCAGGACGGGTGGAAGACCACCGCCCAGCTCACGGTCGGCGGCCCTGACGCCGCCGAGAAGGCGCTGCTCACGGCGGACATCCTGTTCGCACGGATCGCCGAGGACGGCGTCACCTTCTCCGAGGAGGACCGCCGGGTCGAGGTCATCGGTACCAACGTCCTGTACGACGGCATGCTGGGGGACGCTCCCGCGTTCCAGCCATCCGAGGTCGTCCTGCGCGTGTCCGTGCGCTCCGAGGACAAGTCGGCGGTCAATCGCTTCGGCGCGGAGCTGGCGTCCCTGCTGACGTCGGGGCCTCCGGGGCTGACCGGCTTCGCCGGCGGGAGGCCGCGCGCCAGCGAGATCATCGGCTTCTGGCCGGCACTCATCGACAAGACACAGGCGCAGGGCGCCGTGAGCGTGAACGAGGTCAAGGCATGAGCACAACGGTCCAGCTGCGGGAGATCGCATCAGCCCGCTCGGGGGACAAGGGCAACGACTCCAACATCGGCGTATGGGCTCGGTCGCAGGGGCGGTACGAGTTCCTCGTGGAGCACCTGACCGAGGAGGTCGTGGCGCAGCACTTCGGCGCACTCTGCAAGGGAGGGGTGACGCGTTACGAGCTGCCCAACCTCAAGGCCGTGAACTTCATCCTGCATGACTCGCTCGACGGTGGCGGGGCAGCGTCGCTGCGCACGGACGCCCAGGGCAAGACGCTGTCGCTGGGCCTGCTCCAGCTCACCCTCGACGTCCCGGAGGAGCTCCTGGCCTAGGGGTGCGGTCCCGTGGCGGTGGAGCCGGTCCGATCTGCCTCGGCTAGTGTGCGAGGCAGAGCGGACGCTTCTGAGCGGCCCGCCGATTTCCACCGACATGGCACCGTCCGACGATCGGAGTCGTACCCATGGGCAAGGACGAGGGACGTACTCGCGACCCAGAGCGCAAGTCCCGGATCCTGACAGCGGCGGGCGACCTCATCGGGCGCAGCGGCTTCCACTCGGTGTCCATGTCCGAGATCGGCGCCGACGCCGGGATCACGGGCTCGGGCATCTATCGACACTTCGAGTCGAAGTCGTCGATCCTGGTCTCCTTGTTCGACGACATCATCGATGGACTGATCGCCAGGCAGACCGCGATCCTGGACTCGCAGGAGCAGGAGCAGGTGCTGCTCGAGCATCTCGTGACCGACCAGGTGCTGTTCGTGGTGGGCAAGCGTGAGCTGGCGCAGGTCTACTTCAACGAGATCCAGAACCTGCCCGAGCAGGACCGCGCGCGGCTCCGTCGAAAGCAGCGACTCTACGTCGAGGAGTGGGTCCATCTCCTGCAGGAGACCCGGCCGGCGGTCGACGACGCCCAGGCGCGCGTCCTGGTGCACGCGGCGATCGGCGCCATCCAGTCCTCGCTGTTCCACAACGTGGGGCTCGACGCGGACCGTCTCTCCCAGCTGCTGGAGTTCGCGGCGCACGCCGTGCTGAACCTCGACCTCGTCGACTGAGGCGGGTCGTGCCGGCTCAGCGGCGGGGATCGAGCACGAGCTTGCCAATCACCTGGCGCGCCTCCAGCCGCCGGTGCGCATCGGCGACCTCGGTCAGGCCGAGGACCTCGATGGGCGCCGACAAGGCGCCGGAGGTGACGCGGCGCAGCACCTCGTGCAGGGCGGTCGAGGGCTCGCGGGGGTCTGCGTCCATCACGTTCCGGACGACGAATCCGCTGATGGACTGTCCCCGCGGGAGCAGGTGTCGCACGTCTAGCATGGCCGGTGACTGCGTGGCGGAGCCGACGACGACGAACCTGCCGTTGCGCGCCAGCGACCGCAGCACGGTCATGAAGAGGTCGCCACCCACCCCGTCCAGCACGACATCGGCCCCGCCGGGAGCGGCCTGGGCCAGCTGGGACGACAGGTCAGGTGCGCCGGGATCGAGGACGACGTGGCAGCCGAGGGCGGTCAGGTACGCCCGCTTGCTCTCCGACGAGGCGGTGCCGATGACCATCGCCCCGGCCTCCCGCGCCAGCTGGACGCTGAGCCCGCCCACCCCGCCGGCGGCGCCGGTCACGAGGACGACGTCACCTGACGTGACTCGTCCGTAACGGTGCACGGCGTACCAGGCCGTGACGCCCTGCAGGAACGTCCCGGCCACGGTCGTTGCGGCGTGGTCGCCGTGGATCACGAAGGCCGACGACGAGTCGACGGCCACGACCTGCGAGTAGCCGCCTCCGTGCTCGAGGAACAGGGCCACGCGCGCTCCGATCGGATGGCTCGCGACGGTGGAGTCGATCACCGTCCCGGCCGCCTCCATCCCGGGCACGTGGGGGAGTGCCTGGTCGCGCCGGTACTCCCCGCGTCTGACCATCGTGTCGGCGAAGTTCACCCCGATCGCCTCGACCTCAACCAGCACCTCCCCGGCCGCCATCACCGGAGTCTCCGACGGCGTGAGGACCATGACCTCTGGACCGCCGAACCGGTCGATCTGCACCCTCTGGACGGTCACGGGGCGCTGCGCAGGAGGTCGAACGCCCGGTCGAGCTGGTAGGGCACTGCCTCGGCGAACACCTCCCAGATGGGATCGTGCCGACGTCCCGACCGGTGCAGGCGCACCTTCGACGGGGTGATGCTGGCCAGTCGATAGCACATGAGTGCTTGGTACCAGGCGGGATGCCGGAGGCCGTCCGGTCGGTGAGCCGCGTACATCTGGAAGATCGCGTCCGGCAGCGGGTGCCACGTCATGGTGTGCGAACGGCTGGGGCCCCAGCACGAGGGATCGTAGATCGTCGCGATCCACCCGAGGTCCCACATCGGACGGTTGAGCGTGGCGTTCTCCCAGTCGAGCACCGCGGTCAGCCGGCCGTCGTCGAACATCCAGTTGTTGCTGTAGAAGTCGCCGTGCACCACCGTGAGGTCGTCGTCGTCGCACGGGATGGTCCGCAGCAGGAGGTCGCGCAGCTCCTGCGTCGCGGCGATCTCGGACTCCACCTCCGACCTGAGCAGGAGCGGCTCCCACTGGTGGATGTCCTCCTCCGCGCTGGTGATGGGGGTCCAGGCCGAGTCGACCAGGGGGGTCGCATCGACCTCGTGCAGCAGCGCGAGCGCCTGCATCGCCTGTTTGAAGAGTCCCTCGACGTGCGCCGTGTCCGGGTACGGCCCGGAGGTTGCGTCGAAGATGTCGGGCAACGGGGCGCCGGCCTCGCGGGACACCATCAGGTACGGCGTCCCGAACCAACGTTCGTCCGAGCCGGCCCACAGCACACGGGGGACCGCCACGCCGTGCTCGGACATGAGCCGCAGCACCGGCACGAGGCGGACGACGTCGAGGTTGTGCTGCTGCCTGACCCCGATGGGCGGCACACGCATGACGACCCCGATCGTGTCGTGCGACGGACCGACGATGTCGAACGACCAGCTGATCCCGGAGTGCCCCGGCAGCCGGTGGAGCCCTTCGATGCGACGGTCGGGGCCGACCTCGGAGGCCACCCAAACGGCGAGATCGGCCGAGACGTCCCGTTCGGGGGCCGGTGACGAACCGGGGGCTGCGCTCACGGGGTGCCCACGCGGTACTTCGCGAGCTCGGTGCGCGCGAGGGCCCGCAGGTGGACCTCGTCGGGGCCGTCGCCGATACGGAGCCAGCGGTTGATCGTGTACATCGCGCCCAGCGGGACGTCCGGGCCGACACCGGCAGCGCCGTGCGCCTGGATGGCACGATCGATGACGTTCTGCGCCGTGGCCATGACCGAGACCTTGATCTTGGAGATGTCGTCCCGGGCGGCCTTCGCTCCTTGCGTGTCGATCATCCAGGCGGCCTTGAGCGTGAGGAGCCGCGCCTGGTCGATCTCGATGCGGGACCGAGCGATCCACTCCTGCACCACGCCCTGGTCGGCGAGCGGCTTGCCCCATGCGACGCGGGTCGTGACCCGCTCGCACATGAGCTTCAGGGCCCGCTCGGCTGCGCCCACCCCCCGCATCGCATGGTGGATACGGCCCGCGCCGAGACGTGCCTGGGCGACATGGAAGCCGGCCCCCTCCTCACCGAGGAGGTTGCTCACCGGCACCCTGACGTCCTCGAAGAACAGCTCGTTGTGCCCCTCCCGGTCCATGTAGCCGAACGTCGACAGGCTCCGCCCGATCGTGACGCCTTGTGCATCCATCGGCACGAGGACGATGCTGTGCTGCTGGTGGCGCGGTGCATCGGGATTGCTGCGCCCGAGGACGAACGCCACAGCGCATCGTGGATCCGCGGCACCGGTGATCCACCACTTCTTGCCGTTGAGCACGTACTCGTCGCCGTCCCGCTCGATCCGGAGCGACACATTGGTGGCATCGGAGCTGGCGACGTCGGGCTCGGTCATGGCGAAGCACGACC
>JAOPWZ010000071.1 GCA_025965435.1 Aeromicrobium sp. | reverse complement strand
CCGCCGCGCGCAGCACGATCACGGTCGCGGGGACGTCGCTGAGGATCTGCTCGACCTCCCGTCGGGATGTGATGTGCTTGGAGAGCTCGGAGTCTGCGACGTCCGGAACCAGCCCGGACAAGTAGATGATCCGGTCGACGCCGTGGGTCCGCGCCCCCTCGGCGAGGTTGGTCGCGGCCTTGCGGTCAGTCTCGGCGAAATCGTCGGCGCTCATCCCGTGGAGCAGGTAGTAGACCGCGTCCATGCCTTTGCATGCAGCTATGGCCTGGTCGGGGTCGAGCGCGTCCATGACGACGGTCTCTACTTGGGCGCCCCACCACGGTTGCTCGCGGTCGGGGTCGGAGGTGGTGGTGCGCACGTCGTGGCCGCGTTCGAGCAGCAAAGGCACCAGCCGACCACCGACATAGCCGGTCGCACCTGTCACCAGGATCTTCAACGTGTCCTCAGCTCTGCATGCGTGTCTTCGGCCGCTGGCCAGGTGCGGGACGTGGCGCCCGGCGCATGGCCGCCGCGGATGTTGCCGAGAGCGTACTACTGCGTCTGGAGCTTTAGTGACACGGCGCCCTGGCCCTGAGCGGGACCTAGAAGTCGTCCGTGCGTCGTAGCCGACGCGGCCGTCCGTCGGGGTCGTGCAGGAGTGCGTCCGGCACCGAGGCGATCGCACGAGTCAGTAGCCCGAGCTCGGGGGCTCGATCCTGCGGAGGCGCCCGTTGGTCGCGGACCTGTCTGGCCCACCATCCCGCCACGCGTCCAGGCGTGCCGCACTTGAGGTAGATCGGTCAAAATCTCGTTCTCCGGTAGGATCCGACTGTGCTCTCGGGGGATGACAACATGACGGAGCGACAGTGGTTGCGAGTCCTGCTTGCGGCAGTGACGGTTGACGTTGGCATCGACGTTCTTCATGACGTGCCCTTCATAAATGACCAGTTCGGCTCGCCGGGAGAGCAGCGCTGGATGTCGGTGCTGGAAGGCGGGACGCACATTCTCGCCGCGGTCGCTCTTCTGGCTATTGGTCGTGCGGCGGTCAAGGCGCGAAAGCAGCGATTTCACGACCGGCAGGTCCTCGAAGTCACGGTGTCTGCAAGTTCGGACTGGTTGTGGGAGACCGACGCCGACAATCGATACACCTATTGCTCCCCGGGCGTCGAGGATCTCCTAGGGCACTCGTCCGCAGACATGCTCGGTTGGCCGCTGGACAGGTTTGTCGCCGAGAACGACGCGGCGCGGGTGATGGCCGCCACGCGCTCATGCAAGGCCGCAGGCATTCCGCTGCGCGATGTGGAGGCTGTTTGGCAACACCGTCAAGGCCATCCCGTCGTCCTCCGTGGGTCGGTGTCGCCGATTTTTGACGAGCACGGTCGGGCGGTCGGACTTCGCGGGAGTCGCCGTCTCGTCGTCGAAGGGGCGGACCCCTACAAAGTCGAACGTGCTCGCGTGTCGGAGGCGATCAGCAGCGGTGGTGTCCGCGTTGCCCTTCAACCGATTGTCGGTCTCCCAGACGGCCAGATTGCCGGTGTCGAGGCTCTGGCCCGGTTCGACGACGGCCGGGGGCCCGACGTGTGGTTCCGCGAGGCGCGGGTCACGGGACAAGGCATCGAGCTGGAACGAATGACTTTCGCGATGGCTCTCGCCCACTTCCACGACATGCCCGAAGGTGTCTACCTCTCAGTCAACGCCAGCCCAGAACTTGTCTCGGACCCATCCTTCGGCGCTGAGCTCATCAAGGTTCATGGAACCCATCTGTCCCGCCTGGTCATCGAGATCACTGAGCACGAAAGCATCAGCGACTACACGGCCGTCAACGAAGCTCTGCGTCCCTTGCGAGAAATGGGCTGCCGCGTCGCCGTCGACGACGCCGGCGCCGGCTACGCGTCGTTGATCCATGTGCTGGAACTGCTGCCTGACATCATCAAGATCGACAAAGAACTCCTGGCCGGGCTCGATAAGGACAGGGCACGTCGTTCACTGGTGACGGCGCTGGTTCTACTCGCGCTGGACCTCGGGGCGACGGTGACCGCCGAAGGCGTCGAAACTGCCGAAGAGCTGGCGGTTCTCGGGCTCCTGGGGGTCGACTGCGCCCAAGGGTACTTCTTGGCTCGTCCAACGGCTGATGTCGAACAGTGGCTTGGATGGTGGACCCGTGAGTGGAATGGCGGGCGACACCAGGACGAGAGCGCGACCCGACGCGCCGCGCTCAACGTCCGCGACTCATCCAACAGGGGGGTCGGTCCGCCGGGGCGTCGGGGTACCAACTATCGCGCCAATTGACTCCCGACTGTCAAACAGCCTATTGATCCATCGATCTGGGCGAAGGTGAGCGTGGTGCGTTGTTCCAGTTCGGGCTCAGCAGCTACTGGCCCGACGGTTTGGTCAAGGATTCGCCTCGGCCGTGGCCGAGGGGCGTACCTGCTCGATCTCCAGGCTCTGGGAGGCGAGGCTTGCCATGGCAATTGGGACGGAGTGACGTGCGGCCTTCTGAACGTACATAAGCTGATCGGCCCGCCTTAGTATGGACTCGACGGTGTCGCTGGTCTGTGCCGTAGCCACGCCAGCCGACCAGGCGCCGGGCGAGGTGCGGGCTAGGCGTCGCATCATCTGTTCTGCCTCATCCGGTGTGGTAGAGGGCAGGATCAACACGAACTCGTCACCACCAATTCGTCCGAGCGCGTCACGTCGACGCATCCCAGCGTGCCAGTGTCGACTCGTGCTCACCAGCAACTCGTCGCCGGCAGCGTGTCCCAAGGTGTTGTTGACCGTTCGCAGACCGTCAAGGTCGATCGCGATGACACACAACGGTGCACTGTCTCGCGATGCCTTCGCCAGCTCACGTTCGAGGAGCTTGGAAATGCCAAGCCGGTTCAACACCCCGGTCAGCGGATCGGTACGTGCCGAGTGATCCATGTGCCGCTTGATCAGCGACAACACTTCAGTCGCAATGATCGCCTGCGCAAGCAGCGAGAGCGCTAACGGCACGAGATCCGGTTTGTCCTGGTGAAGGATCGCGGCAAACCACCAGGATGCGCCGAAGAAGAGGACTAAACGCCCGGCCACCGGGTGAAGGAACCATATGACGTACACGCCGGTGATCGACAGGCCTGCTCCGTGGGCAATGGCTCCGCCTGAGGAGTCGGTAGTCCACGTGAGACGCCCCACGACGCACATCTTCAGCGCAACCAGGACGAGTGCCTCAGCAGCGGTAAAGCGCATTCCTCGCGCGAGCACGTACACCGCAAGAAGCACGCACACGACCGCAAGCCCCGCGATGACATCCCGCGGGTTCTTGCCGGGACGCCAGAGGGCGGCGTTCAGCGTCAGCAAGACCGAAAAGCTACCGAACACCAGGGCTGTTACGGCAGTTAGTGCGGGTAGGGCACGTGGATCTTTGAACAGCCGTCTCGGTTTCGTCGTCATGTATCAGCCGTCTCGATCCCATCGTCATGTAAGTAGTGACTCTATAAAGACCGCGTTGGGCGTCGCACGGTTACCGTCACAAATGACTCGATCGGGCCATGCGGGAGTTAAGTCCCTGATAGTGGTGGAGCGACCAACGGGGCTGCCGGAGGTTTGATCGAACAGCTTGGTCTGTTCTGATCAACCGCGCGCTCACCACTTATTAACCATTTATTCGGACAAAGGGGCGCATAGGAGGGCACGTGCAGTCCAAGGCGAGGGCGGGCTCCGAGTGTATCGGCGCAGGTCAGAGCGTGTTTTGACAAGATCGAGCAAGACGACCGGGGGAGGCGCTCTTGAACAGGGGGTCGCAGGTTCAAATCCTGTCAGCCCGACAGTGTGATCTCGCAAGAGATAGGAAAGTCCCGGACCTGCGAAGGCAGTCCGGGACTTTTCAGTTTCGGGGTTGGTGGTCGCGGCTGGGGTCGGGGGACGACGCGGGATGGGCGACGGTACGCGCCGAGCTCACCGCGGATCATCGGCTGGCTCGTCTCGAGTCGAGGCAGTCCCTAGACGCGCGTGCCCGCCAGGGGCAGGCCCGAGTCGAGCACCCACGCCGAACCGGCGATCCGCTTGGCGCGGTACATGGCAGCATCCGCGGCGCGGATGAGGTCCGCGGGCAGGGCATCGCTGCGGTCCGTGACGGTGATCCCGATGCTCACCCCGGTGCGGATAGGGCTCCCGTTCAACGTCCACGGCTGGTCGACGGCTCCCACCATCCGCTCAGCGATCGTCTCGACGTCCTTCACGGTGGCGAGGTCCTCACACACGAGGGCGAACTCATCGCCACCGAGCCGTGCGAAGGTGTCGGTCGGCCGCATGACATCGGTGATGCGGCGGGCCAGCTCCGTCAGCATCCAGTCACCGGCGTCGTGCCCCCTCGAGTCGTTCAGCTCCTTGAAGCCATCGACGTCGAGGAACATGGCAGCCACGAGCCCGCCATGCCGCTCCAGCCGGCTCACGGATCGCTCCAACCGTTCCAGGAACACGGCCCGGTTGGGCAGCCCCGTCAGGACGTCGGTGCGCGCCGTTCGACGCAGTCTGAGGACCGAGGAAGCCAGTCGTGCCTGATGACCCAGCAGCTCCAGCTCATGGTCGGTGAACCGCCTCGCGTGGTCATCGAAGATGGAGACGCTGCCGAGCACGTACCCGTCGTCGATGAGGGGGACGCCCGCGTAGGCGCCGACCACTCCGTCGACCACCATCGGGTTGGCCGAGTACACCGGATGCGTGCGTGCGTCGGCGATCGCGAGCGAGGACTGGGTGTTGACCACCTCGGCACAGAAGGACAGCGTGTCGGGAACCGTGGTGCACGGCGCGCCGACACCGACTTCTGCCGGGTACGTCTGGGTGTCGTGGGTGACCATGTTGATGACGGCGATGGGCACCGAGCACCCGATGCGGAGCGTGGCGACGACGGCATTGAGCTCCGGATCGCCCAGGTGGCCGTGCATCTCGGCGCGTGCCACCGCGGCCAGCCGCTTCGGATCGTCAACCCCGCCGACGGCTGGTGGCGCATGCACGGTGATGGCGATCCTCTCCAGTCGGTGAATCGCCACGGGTTTGGACGGTGGCCCGTGTGGTGGCCGGTCCCCGGTGGCGCGGGGGCTTAAGGGTAGCCCTCTATGGCCGACAAAGCGCGGTGAGCCGTGCTAGAGCGGTTGCAGGCTCGTCAGTCAGGGGGGTCGGGTGCCCCGGCCAACGCCTTGGCCAGGTCGGTGCGGCTGTTGATGCCGAGCTTGGTGTAGACGTGCCGCAGGTGGTACTCGACGGTCTTGGGGCTCAGGAACATCGCGGCAGCCGCCTGTCGGGTGGTCCGCCCCCCGGCCAGCAGCAGGGCGACCTGGCGTTCCTGAGGGGTCAGCAGGTCGATGCTGCGGTCCTGGCGGCGATGCGCGTGCTCGCCGGTCGCCCTGAGCTCGGCCACGGCCTGGTCCGCCCACGGG
Organism: Aeromicrobium sp.; assembly: GCA_025965435.1. Lineage (GTDB taxonomy): Bacteria > Actinomycetota > Actinomycetes > Propionibacteriales > Nocardioidaceae > Aeromicrobium. Next base: position 17,467 of record JAOPWZ010000071.1, on the reverse strand, counting down.
CGGGCGCCGAGCTTCTCGAACGTGACGAGTGTCGACCGCAGCACCTCGCGGGCGTGCGTCCGGCGCCGGGCGCGGCGCTCGACCCCGCCGAGCAGCAGGCGGGTCCTCGCCTCCTCGAAGCGGTCGGGGCTGCTGGAGTGCAGGGCCAGGGCCCGACGGAGTCCCGGAGCCGGATCAGCCGCGAGCACGGCGCAGGCCCGTTCGGCGCGAGCCCGTGCCCACGGCTGTCCCTTGGCCTCGGCCCGGGTCCGGTAGTCGTCCGCGACGCGGCTCGCCTGATCGGTCGGCCGACCGATGCGCACCAGGCACTCGACCTGTTCGGGTCCGGGGCAGACGTCGACGTCGCGGAACCCGATCCGATCGAGAAAGGCCTGCAGCGCCGAGTAGTGCACCAGCGCCTCGGCGGGCCGGCCCCGACCGAGCTCGAGGTCCCCGAGGGCGTACGTCGCCCAGATGCGCCCCAGGTGGACGTGGTGCCGCTCGGCCAGGGCCAGTGCCTCGGCAGCATGGTCGCGGCAGGCCCGCTCGGAGCCGGTGCGCGACTCCAGGCAGGCGACGCCGGCCAGGAGGAGCGTGAGGTCGGTGCTCTGGCCGGCCTCGCGGGCGAGCGTGATGCCCTCCTGGTAGTGCGCGGTCGCCTCGTCCCAGCGGTCGGTCGAGGCGGCGTACCGGGCGACGTGGAAGAGCAGGCTGGCCAGCGGACCGATCGCCGAGCGTTCCCGCAGGCGGGTCAGGGCCTGATCCAGCAGGTCGTGGGCGGCCGCGGACTCCTCCCGCAGGAACAGGGGGCCCAGCGCCAGCCAGCCCGGCCGCAGGTCGTCCTCCTGCCGCCGCGGTTCGGCGGCCATCGCGGTCGTCGCGTCACGGATGAGGGGGACGCCGTCCTGACCGGCGATGACCCGGGCCACTCCGCTGGCCAGCCGGGCTCGGGTCCTGGCGGAGTCCCCGACCCGCCCGGCCAGCTCCTCCAGCAGGCCTGCCGCGCGGGCGGCCACCGTGGCGTCGCCGAGGTAGAAGGACGTGCTCACGAGGTCGGCGGCTGCCTCGACCGCGGCCTCCGGGTCATGGGCGGCCAGGGGAGCCAGGGCGCGAAGTGCGAGCTCGCGGCTGCGATCCAGCGAACCCCACCGCTGCTCGACGGCTGCGCGCAGCGCATCCACCGGGCCGCGCAGCGACCCCTCGCCGGTCTCGCTCGCCGCCTGGTCCAGCAGCGCCGCCGCACGAGCGCCGTGGCCCGCCAGCGCGGATGCCTCACCCGCGGCGAGGAGCCGTGCCGCGTGCCGCGTGCGGTCGGACGTCATCGCCGCCGCCCGCTCGTAGGCCGACGCGGCCACCGAGTGCGCTCCACGGGCGAGGCTGCGGTCGGCGGCAGCGGCCACCTCGTCCGCCACCGCGTCGTCGAGACCGATCGTGGCCTCGCCGAGGTGCCAGGCGCGGCGATCGGGGTCGGCGGTCACGGCTGCCACGGCCCGGTGCGCCTGCCTGCGCTGCTCGGGGGAGGCCACGGCATAGGCGCTCGCGCTCGCGAGGGCATGCCGGAACTCGACGCCTCCGGGGAGCAGGACGACCAGTCCGGCAGCCTCGGCCGGACGTAGCTGCTCGATGCCGACTCCCAGTCGTGCTCCCGCAGCAGCGGCATCGCCGAGGTTGCCCGCGACGCTGGCGACGAGCAAGGCGGTCCTGGTCGCGTCGGGCAGAGCGGCGGTCCGGCGCGAGTACGACTCGAGGACCTTGTCCGGGACCGTGATCTGCGTGGCGGGTGTCAGGTGCTCGAGCTCGTCCAGCGACGTGGCGAGCTCCACCACCGCCAGCGGGTTGCCGGCGGTGGCCCCGTGCACGCGCAGGCTCACCTCGGTGCTGACCCGCCGGCCCGACCGGTCGGCGAGCAGCGCGGCGACGTCGTCGGGGGACAGCCCGACCAGGTCGAGCCGGGGCAAGCCGGCCAGCAGCAGCGGGCCCACGGGCCGGGTGGCGGCGACCACCGCGATCGGGTCGGCCAGCACCCTGCGACAGGTGAACACCAGGGCCTCCACCGAGGGGCGGTCCAGGTCGTGGGCGTCGTCGACCAGCACCATGACGGGCCGTTCCTCGGCGGCCCGGCTCAGCAGGCTCAAGGCGGCCGCGTTGATCGCGAACCGGTCCGCGCCCTCGCCGGGACGCAGCGCCAGCGCCACCTCGAGTGCGCGCGCCTGTGGCGCCGGGATGTCGGTGAGCAGCCCCAGCAGAGGGCGGATGATCTGGTCGAGGCCGCCGAAGGCCAGATCCTGCTCCGACTCGCTGCCCCTGGCCCGCAACACGTGCAGCCCCTCGACACCGTTGGCCAGCTCGTCCAGCAGGGCGGTCTTGCCGAGCCCGGCCTCCCCGACGACGACCAGCACGCCGGCTTCATCCACCCGCGCCGCTGCGGCGAGCCGCGCGAGTGCCCGCCGCTCGGTGTGCCGACCGATCAGCATCCTTCGATGGTAGGCCGATCCGGACCAGGGGGGTCACCTGATGCGAGGGAGGCCCGGTGCCCGGCACCGTCGATGTCACGGTCGGCGCAGAGCGCGTCGACACATCCGAGAGGAACGTGCTGATGACCGCAACACCGCAAGACAAGCAGGACGCCGGCACCCGGACCCGTGAGGCCGATCCGGACGTCCTGATGAGCTTCGTCTTTCGCGCCGTCGAGGAGATCGGGTCGGCGCTCAACGCCGCCCTGGTCGTGATGGGCGACCGGCTCGGCTACTACCGGACGATGGCCGACCACGGCCCCATCACGCCCCACGAGCTGGCGGAGCGCTCCGGCACCGACGAGCACTATGCGCGGGAGTGGCTGAACTGCCAGGCCGCGGGCGAGTACGTCGAGTACGACGCGGGGACCGAGCGCTACGTGCTGCCTCCCGAGCAGGTGATCGCCTTCACCGACCCGACGAGCCCGGCGTACCTGCCGGGCCTGTTCCAGATCGCGCACGGCACGATCCGCGACACCCCGGACATCGTCGAGGCAGCTCGTCGCGGTGACGGCTTCGGCTGGCACGAGCACAACGAGGACGTGCACGAGGGCACCGAGCGGTTCTTCGCACCGAGCTACCGGGCCCACCTCGTCGCCGAGTGGCTGCCCGCCTGCGAGGGGGTGGTCGAGAAGCTCACGGCCGGAGCGGACGTGGCCGACGTGGGATGCGGGTACGGCGCCTCGACGATCCTCATGGCGGACGCATTTCCGGAGTCCTCGTTCGTAGGCTCGGACTACCACCGTCCCTCCATCGAGACGGCGCGGCAGCGTGCTGAGGAGGCCGGTCTGGGTGAGCGCATCCAGTTCATCACGGAGTCGGCCCAGATGCTCGACGGCGGGGGCTATGACCTGGTGACGACGTTCGACTGCCTGCACGACATGGGCGACCCGGTCGGCGCCGCACGTCACATCCGCGAGCTGATCGCCGAGGACGGCACCTGGATGATCGTCGAGCCCGCGGCCGGGGACCACGTGCAGGACAACTTCAACCCCGTGGGCCGCGCGTACTACGGCTTCTCGACGCTGTTGTGCACGCCGACGTCGCTGGCCCAGGACGTCGGGCTCGCGCTGGGCACCCAGGCCGGCCCGGCCCGCATCCGGGACGTGGTCACCGCCGGTGGCTTCACCCGCTTCGAGCTGGTCGCGCAGACGCCCTTCAACAACGTGTTCGAGGCCCGGCCCTGATGGCTCGTGAACGCGAGGCGGTCCCGGCCGATCGTGGCCGGGCCCGCCGCCCTGACCGCACCGGGACCGTCGTGCGGGACGGGGTGCGGCTGGCGTGGGAGGTCCACGGCGACGGCCCGACCACGGTGCTGCTGATGCCGACCTGGTCGATCGTGCCGTCCAGGTTCTGGAAGGCACAGGTGCCCTACCTGGCCCGCCACCACCGGGTGGTGACGTTCGACGGACGGGGCAGCGGCCGCTCCGACAGCCCGGCCGGTGCCGCGTCGTACACCGACGAGGAGTTCGCCGCCGACACGGTGGCGGTGATGGACGCCACCGGGACGTCCACCGCGGTCCTGGTGGCCCTCTCCTGCGGCGCGACCTGGGCCGTGCACGTGGCGGCCCGGCACCCCGCCCGCGTGCTCGGGATCTTCGCGATCGGCCCGGCCTGCGGGCTCGCGGTCGCCCAGCCGGAACGGGAACGGTACGCCTGGGACGAGCGGCACGACACCACGGAGGGCTGGGCGAAGTACAACAAGTGGTACTGGCTCGAGGGTGGCCTGGAGGACTTCCGCCGGTTCTTCTTCGAGCGGATGTTCCACGAGCCGCACTCGACCAAGCAGGTCGAGGACGCCCTGGACTGGTCGGCGGCGATCAGCCCGCAGGTGCTGGCCGACACCCGCGCCGGTGGGCTGGGGCTCGACGGGGCCCGGGCGACACCACTCGAACCACTGTGCGCCGAGGTCCGCTGCCCCGTCACGGTGCTGCACGGCAGCGAGGACCGGGTCCGCCCTGTCGCGGTCGGCGCCCGGCTCGCCGAGCTCACCGGCGGGCGACTGGTCGTCGCCGAGGGGTCCGGGCACGGGCTGCCCGGCCGGGAGCCGGTCCTGGTCAACACCATGGTGCACGAGTTCGTCGACAGCGTCAGCCCGGCACCGCCCTCGCCCGCGACCCGGGTGCGGGCCCTCCGGCGCGCCCGGCGGGTGCTCTACCTGTCGTCGCCGATCGGCCTCGGTCACGCCGCGCGTGACGTCGCGATCGCCACGGAGCTGCGCCGACGGCGACCCGATCTCCAGGTCGACTGGCTGGCCCAGGACCCGGTGACCCGGATGCTGGCCGCGGCGGGCGAACGGGTGCACCCGGCGTCCGCGTCGCTGGCCAACGAGTCGGACCACATCGAGCAGGAGGCCGGCGAGCACGACCTGCACGCGTTCACCGCCATCCGGCGGATGGACGAGATCCTCGTCCACAACTTCATGGTCTTCGACGACGTCGTGCGGGAGGAGCACTACGACCTCGTCGTCGGTGACGAGGCCTGGGACGTCGACCACTTCCTGCACGAGAACCCGGAGCGCAAGCACTTCGGCTTCGCCTGGCTCACCGACTTCGTGGGCTGGCTGCCGATCCCCGACGGCGGACGCGAGGAGGCCCGGCTGACGGCCGACTACAACGAGGAGATGCTCGAGCACCGCGCCCGATTCCCGTGGGTCCGCGACCGGTCGGTGTTCGTCGGCAACCCCGAGGACGTGGTGCCGCAGCGGTTCGGCCCGAACCTCCCGGACATCCGGGAGTGGACCGAGCAGCACTTCGCCTTCTCCGGCTACGTCACGGGCCTCACTGCTCCGGACGCCCCGGGGCGAGTCGCCCTGCGCCGCTCGCTGGGCTACCGGCCCGAGCACCGGGTGTGCGTCGTGACGGTGGGCGGCTCGGGGGTGGGGGAGCCGCTGCTGCGACGCGTCATGGACGCCGTGCCGGTCGCCCGGCGAGAGATGCCCGAGCTGCGTTTCCTCGTGGTGTGCGGGCCCCGCATCGATCCCGCGTCCCTGTCGCGTCCCGACGGGGCGCAGGTGCTGGGCTACGTCCCGAGGCTCGCCGAGCACCTCGCGGCCTGCGACCTCGCCGTGGTCCAGGGCGGGCTGACCACCTGCATGGAGCTGGCCGCGGCCGGGACGCCGTTCGTCTACGTGCCGCTGCGGCACCACTTCGAGCAGGCCTTCCACGTCCGCCACCGCCTGGAGCGGTACGGCGCCGGCCAGCACCTGGACTACGCGCAGGCGTGCGACCCCGAGGTGCTCGCCAAGAGCATGATCGCCACGCTCGTCGCCGGCTCGACCGCGCGGCCGGTCGAGACCGACGGGGCTGCCCGGGCGGCGGAGCTGCTGGCTGAGCTCTGCTGAGCGGCGCGCGCCTCACCCACGTCGGATGGGGCCTGATGCCCATCCGCGCGCCCGATGGCGGTCCGGCGGGGTTGATGGGCTATCCTGCGAGAAGAGACGGGGAAGCCGCGGTTCAGCCACCCACCTTTTGGCACCAGGCCACAGGCCTGGCACCAGCACGAAAAGGCAAACCCGATGTGAGTCGGGGACGCAAAGCCACGGGGCCCATTCGGGTCAGCCGGGTTACCGAACAGGATCCTCGTCCATCAGTACGTGCCGGTGCTCTCACCGTCATGATCTCAATGCTGTCGTGCGCGGATCCGCCACCACAGGAAGCTGACATCATGAACGCACTGCGCACCATCGGAATCGTCGCCGTCACCGGCACGGTCCTTGCCGTCCTCCCGCTCGGCTCGGCCACGGCCGCGCCGACGGGCGACACCACCGCCACCTTCACTCTCGCGGGCGGCAGCCTCGACATCACCCCGGCCGCGAACGCAGCGCTGACCAACGCTGCCACCGGCGCCACGTCGGTGACCGGCTCGCTCGGCGCGGTCGGTGTCAGCGACACCCGCGGCAGCACGGCGGGCTGGGTCGTCTCGGCGGCGTCGTCGACGTTCGTCGACGGAGCCGGTTCGGTCTCGACCGGTGTCTCGTACGACTCCGGTGCAGCCACCGGGAGCACGGGTACCGTCACGACGACCTCCGAGGGAGCCACCAGCATCACGGCAGCAGCTCCCGTGGCGGCCGGCACCGATGCGGTCGGCAACAACACCGCGTCGTACACCCCCACCCTGACGGTCGCCCTGCCTGCGAGCGCCCTCGCGGGTGACTACACCGGCACCGTCGTCACGTCGATCCTCTGAGGTTCAGACACCTCTCATGCGGCGACTGCTCATCCTGATCGCGCTGGTGGCCGGGACTCTGTTCCCGGCCGCCGGCGCCTTCGGCAGCCTCGGTACCACGACCACGCCCGACCCCAGCGGCATCGGCATCCGCCTGGTCGACGCCCCGGTCGCGACCCGCGACGACCCGCGGGCCCGGGTGTACATCATCGACCACGTCAAGCCCGGAACCGCGATCGAACGACGCATCGAGGTGTCCAACAACACGGGCCAGCAGACCGACGTCGCGGTCTATCCCGCGGCCGCGAAGATCCAGGGCGGATCATTCGTCGGGCTCGAGGGTGACACGCCCAACGAGCTCTCCACCTGGACCGCGGTCAGCACCCCGCGCCTGAAGCTGGCCGACGGGGCCAAGCAGATGGTCGACGTCACGATCGACGTCCCGTCCGACGCCGCACCCGGCGAGCAGTACGCCGTGCTGTGGGCCCAGACCCGCTCCGGCGGGAGCGGCGCGGTCACCCAGGTCAGCCGCGTGGGAATCCGCGTCTACCTCTCAGTGGGTCCCGGCGGCGAACCCGCGTCCGCGTTCACGATCGAGTCGCTCACCGCCAAGCGGGACGACAAGTCCACTCCGGTCGTGGCTGCGACGGTCCGCAACACCGGTGGGCGCGCGCTCGACGTCCGCGGGGAGCTCACCCTCAGCGAAGGCCCGGGAGGCTTGTCCGCCGGTCCGTTCCCCGTCACCTTGGGCACGACGTTGAAGCGCGGGGCGACCGGGCCCGTCACCGTCACGCTCGACAAGCAGCTTCCCGCCGGCCCGTGGAAGGCGCACCTGGAGGTGACCAGCGGGCTGCTCACGGAGACGGCTGACGCCTCGCTCACCTTCCCCGCCTCCGGGACCGGACAGACCGTGGCGGTCTCGGACGGCACCAGTCCCTGGTGGTGGGTCGGCGCCGGGGTGCTCGCCATCGTCCTGCTGGCAGTCGCGGCATGGTTCCTGGCTCAGCGGAGGCGTCGCCGGGACGCCGCGACCGCTGGGTGATCGCGGCCATGTCCCGTCGTCGACGCCTGCTGGTGGTGGTCGGCCTCGGTGTCGGCTGTCTGTCCGCCGGCCAGTCGGCAGTCAGGGGGGCGCCGGCGCCGCTACCGGACGGTGAGCTGTCCATCACGGTCCGAAGCGACGCCGGCAGCCTCGGCACGGAGCCGACCAGCATCGAGGAGGTCACGATCAGCGGTCAGCTGGGCCAGGTGCAGGTCCTCGACACACGAGGGGCACCCGCAGGCGCAGGCTGGACCGCGACCGCGATCTCGACGGCCTTCACCCAGACGGCAGGGCCGTCGATCGGGGCGGCTTCTGTCGGCTACACGGCCGGCCCGATCACCAAGCTCGGCACGGCGACCTACACCGCCAACGACCCCACCAACCTGACCGGCGTGTCGGCCGTGGTCACGGCCACCGCGATCTCCGGTGACAACACCGCGAGCTGGAACCCGACCATCCACGTCACAGCAGGCGCGGACATGGCGGCCGGGGTCTACCTCGGCACCATCACCCACTCGGTGTCCTAGCGGCTCTGCGCGTCCGTCAGGAGCAGGCCGGGACGGTTCTCGTCACTGGCAGGTTGGGGCCGCCCGAGCAGGTAGCCCTGCGCCGAGTCGTAGCGCAGGTCCGTGACGGTCGCGAGCTGGTCGGGACGTTCGATCCCCTCGGCCACGACGAGCAGGCCGCTGGCATGCCCGGCCTGCACGATGAGCGTCAGCAGCTCGCGGGCACCTTCCTTGTCCGATGACACGAGGCTCCGGTCGACCTTGATCGCATCGGCGGGCAGCTGACCGAGCTGCCCGATCGAGGTGTATCCCGTTCCGAAGTCATCGATGCTGATGCTGACGCCGAGCCTGCGCAAGGCGCTCATCTGCGCGGTGGCGCGGGGGACGTCGACGAGCACCGTCTCGGTGATCTCGAGGGTCAGCTGTGCCGGCTCCAGGCCCGTCACCCGCAGCGCCTCGATGACATCGTCCACGATCGATCCGGTGGCGAGATTTCGGCCGGAGACGTTCACCGAGACGGTGAGGGCGACACACCGCAACGGGTCGGCTCGCGTCCACGCGGCCAGCTGGCCGGTGGCCTGGCGAAGCACCCAGCGGTCGAGCTCGCAGATCAGGTCGGACTTCTCGGCGATGGGGATGAACGAGTCCGGAGGCACCAGGCCGTGGCCCGGCCGGTTCCAGCGAACCAGCGCCTCGTACCCGTTGAGCACGACGGCCCCGACCGCCAGGATCGGCTGGTAGTAGACCTCCAGCTGACCGGTGCGCAACGCCTCGCGAAGCCCGGCTTCGATCTCGTTGCGCTGCGTCAGCTCGTCGCGTAGGGACGCGTCGAAGAACTCGACGCCACCATGCCCGCTCGGGCGCGCGGACGCCGCGGCCAGCGTGGCGTCCCTGAGCAGCACCTCGGGGTCGGTGCTGCCGTCCGCGCTGACGGCGACCCCTGCGTAGGCCGAGAGCGAGGTGGGCTGACCGTTGATGCTGACGGCGGTCCGGCACGCGGCCAGCAGGTGCTGGGCGGACCGGGCCAGGTCCGTCTCGGGTCCCAGGCGGTCGATGAGGATACCGAACTGGTGCGGTCCGATGCAGGCGACGCAGTCGTCGCGCTCGACGGCACCCTCGAGGCGGCGGGCGATCTCGCTCAGCACCGCGTCGCGGTAGAAGTGGCCGTGCCGCTGGGCGACCTCGCCGGTGCCGCTCACCTCGATCACGATGAGCGCCGACTTCTCCTCGTCACGAACGCCACGCTCCAGCGCGGACCCGATGAACCGCACGAACGACGGCCGGTTCACGAGGCTCGTCACCTCGTCCTGGGTCGCGCGCCGGAACAGATCCTCGTGGAGCTCGTCGCGCTGTCGTGTCGTCAGCCGGATCTCCCTGATGGCGCAGGCCATCCGGGCCATCACGAGCCACGACAGCACCGCGGCGCCGATCACCAGGGTGCCCATGTGCACGTGGAGACCAAGAGCCTCATGAGCGAGGAACAGCACGACGGGCAGCATCATCACCGCGCTGAGGACGATCATGCGTCGGCCCGAGAACGCTGTCGGGGTGCGGAGGGACGGGACGGCCAGGTTCATCATGTCGGGGTGCAGGGCGGCCGTGCCCCACAGCACGTACGATGCGAGCCACAGGAAACCGAGCCACGGCGTGTAGCTCGACTCGCCCAGGGCCGACACGAAGCCGGTGTCGGCGGCGAGGATCGACAGGACCGCAGCGACGAGCAGCCGAAACGACGGTGTCCAGCTGCTCTGACCCGTCATCAGCCGCAGGAGCAGGGCGAGGATGAGGATGTCACCGGCCGGATACGCGAGGGCGACGATGCTGTCGAGGCCTGTGAGCGCCGAGTGCTCGAGGATGGGGTGTGCGATGAAGGCCCATGACAACAGGCCGATCCCGGCAGCGACGATGAGGCTGTCCACCAGCCCGGCGAGGTCGCGAGGGCGGTGCTGGGCTCGGATGAGGAGAAGGACGCCGACCGCAGCCAAGGGGTAGGAGGCCAGGTAGGGGACATCGGAGAGGGCCGGAAAGGTGACGGGGTCGGAGGAGTGCTGCTCCACCGTGTAGAACGCGTCGCCCACGACCCAGGCGGCCTGGCCCGCGGCCATGAGGTACCACGGCGTGGGGGACGTTGGTCTGTGGATGGCGACACCCGCCAGGATCGCGACGACGCACGAGAGCCCGATGACGAGGTAGCCGATGTCGGCGACGAGACCGTCCGGGAGCAGGAAGTACACCGCGATCAGCGCGAAGAACGCCACCGCGTAGGCCTGCCAGAGACGTGCCACGTGTGCTCCTCGGCTGGACCCGTAAATAGGACTAACGTCCCTAGTGTGCATCATCTGGGGTTCGGGTGGCCATTCGATCGACATCCGGGCGGACGACGTTCTCGATCAGGACGCGTTCGTCGAGCTGATCCGCGAGGCGGCCGATCTCAACCGGGCGTGATCACATCTGGCCGGTCCGCAGGTAGCGCTCGTGCCAGCTGAGGGCTTCGGCGAGCAGGTGCGGGGTGTGCCGTGCGGTGGGACGTTCGGCCCACGCACGCTCGGCATAATCGGCCAGGGCATCCCTGAACTGCGGATGCGCACACCGTGAGATGACCTCGCGGGCGCGGGCTCGCGGTGACTTGCCGCGCAGGTCGGCCAGGCCCTGCTCCGTGACCACGACATGGGTGTCGTGCTCGGTGTGGTCGACGTGGCTCGCCATCGGCACGATGCTCGAGATGGCGCCGTTCTTGGCGGTCGACGGGCTCACGAAGAAGTTGAGGAAGGCGTTGCGGGCGAAGTCCCCGCTGCCGCCGATGCCGTTCATGATGGCGCTGCCCATGATGTGCGTGGAGTTGACGTTGCCGTAGATGTCGGCCTCGATCATGCCGTTCATGGCGATGACCCCGAGCCGCCGGACAAGCTCGGGATGGTTCGAGATCTCCTCGCTCCGCAGCAGGATCCGTCCCCGGTAGCGCTCGATGTCGGTCATGAACCGGGTCACGCCGAGATCGGACAGGCCGAACGACGTCGCCGACGTGGCCCGCAGGGTCCCGCTGTCGAGCAGGTCGAGCATGCCGTCCTGGATGACCTCGGTGAAGGCGACGAGATCGGTGAACTCGCTCTTGTCGAGCCCGGCCAGCACGGCATTGGCGACATTGCCCACACCGGACTGCAACGGCAGCAGCGACGCCGGCATGCGTCCTGCCGCGACCTCGAAACGCAGGAAGTCCAGCACGTGCTCGGCGATCGCCGCAGACGTGGCGTCCGGTGGCGTGAACGATGCGTTGCGGTCGGGCAGGTTGGTCTCGACGACCGCCACGACCTTGTCGAGGTCGACGCGCAGGTAGGGCTGGCCGATCCGCTGCATCGGCTCGGTGAGCTGGATGGGCAGCCGGTGGGGCGGCAGCGCCGCTCCGTAGTAGAGGTCGTGGAATCCCTCGAGCTCACGAGGCTGCCAGTGGTTGACCTCGAGGATGACCCGGTCGGCCTGGTCCAGCCAGGTCTTGTTGTTGCCCACGGAGCTGCTGGGGACCAGCAGGCCGTCCGGGAGGATCGCCGCCACCTCGATGACGGCGACGTCCAGGTGCCCGTAGAAGCCGAACCACATGTGCTGCGCGGAGTGGCTCAGGTGCTCGTCGAGGTAGTCGACCTCGCCGGCGTTGATCTGCCGGCGGAGGACGGGGTCGGAGTTGTACGGCAGCCGGCTGGAGATGCCGGCCGCCTCGGCGAGGCGTCCGTCGACGCCGGGCCCGGTGGAGGCCCCGGTCCACAGGCCGATCTGGAACGACTCACCGCGGTGGTGGGCCTGCTCCATGAGCTCTGCGAGCGCCCCCGGCACCGCCTTCGGGTATCCGGCCCCCGTGAAGCCGCTCAGCCCGACGTTGTCGCCGGGACGGATCATCGCGGCCGCGGCGGCGGCCGAGGTGAGCTTGCCGGCCAGCTCGGGGCACGCGATGCGAGACGAGGTCATCGGCCAGTGGCCTGTGAGCGCAGGACGGTCATGCGCCCACCGTACTGGCGGGACGACCATCACCGCCCCGGCCCCGGGCAGCTCGGATCATTGGGACACGATGTCCTCATGACGAGAGGCGAACCCACGGCACTGAAGGCGATCGCGGTCTTCTGCGGATCCAGCTTCGGCACCGATCCGGTCTACGCGGAGGCGGCCCGGACGACCGGACGCACGCTCGCCGAGCGCGGCATCGAGGTCGTCTACGGTGGCGGGCACGTGGGCCTGATGGGCGCGGTCGCCGACGGGGCGCTCGAGGCCGGCGGCTCGGTCGTCGGAGTGATCCCCAGCGCGCTCGACGACCGTGAGCTCGCGCACCACGGGCTCACCGAGCTGCATGTCGTCGACTCGATGCACGCCCGCAAGACACTGATGGCCGAGCGCTCCGATGCGTTCATCGCGCTGCCGGGCGGCGCCGGAACGCTCGAGGAGGTCGCTGAGCAGTGGACGTGGGCGCAGCTGAGCATCCATGACAAGCCGAGCGGCTTCCTGGACGTCGCCGGCTTCTGGGCACCGATGCGGCTGATGCTGCAGCAGATGGTGGACAGCGGGTTCGTGCGCGCCGAGCAGGCTGGCATCGTGTCGTTCTCGGACGATCTCGACACGCTGCTGACGATGCTGGAGCAGCCGCCGTCATGGACCGACAAGTGGGGACACGATCCCGGAGAGAACCTCCGTCCGTGACAGCTCCGGTGATCCACGTCGCGGCGGCCCTGACGGTGGACGTCGAGGGGCGGGCGCTGATGGTGCGCAAGCACGGCACCACGATGTTCATGCAGCCCGGAGGCAAGATCGAGCCCGGTGAGAGCCCTCTGGACACGCTGCGGCGCGAGCTGGACGAGGAGCTGGGCCTGGACCTGCCGGCCGAGGCGTTCACGTGGGTGGGGACGTTCGAGGAGGACGCGGCCAACGAGCCGGGTCATCGCGTGCTGGCCGAGGTCTTCGCGTTGACGATCAACGCCGCGGCGCCGGTCGCGGCGGCCGAGATCGCCGAGTTCCGGTGGATCGACGTCCGCGACCCCGGCGACATCGATCTGGCACCGCTGAGCCGTGAGGCGCTGCTGCCCATGCTGCTGGCCCGCTGACCGGGCTACCGGCCCCGCAACCGGTCCATGGCGCGGCGGTCGCGCTTCGTGGGACGTCCGGCCCCGCGATCGCGCCGGGGCATGACCGCGATCTCCTCCTTCGGAGGGGGAGGAGGCGTCTTGTCCTCGTAGCACTGGACGGCGACCGGGGCACCGACGCGCTTGACGATGATCCTCGTGACCACGACGATGCGCAGCCCGCCCTCGGTCAGCGCCTCGATGCGGTCGCCGATGTTGACCGGCTGGGACGGCTTGGCCTTGGCCCCGTTGATGCGCACGTGACCGGCCTTGCACTCCTTCGAGGCGATCGACCGGTTCTTGTAGAGCCGCACGGAGGAGACCCACACGTCGGCGCGGGCGGTCGTGTCCATGGCCTCGACTCTAGACTTCGGGCATGACCAGCGACGACATCGAGACCATCGAGATCACCGGCGACATGATCCGGCTGGGCCAGTTCCTCAAGTTCGCGAACTTCGCCGAGTCGGGCGCTCACGCCGGCGCGATCATCGGCGACGGTGATGTGCTGGTCGACGGCGTGATCGAGACGCGGCGAGGGCGGCAGCTGGCCAAGGGCATGGTGGTCGAGGTGCGGACGGCATCCCAGACCCACGTGGCGAAGGTCGGCTGACCCGAGCCGGTCGCACCTCACTCCAGCCGCTGTCGCCACCCCTCGACGTCCGGGACGGCGAACGCAGCAGCGTCGGCCAGGCCTGAGACGTCCCAGGTGACGACGAGGAGGTCGGTGCCCGTCGTCTTGCCGAGGAAGTGACGGGTCGCGCGGCTCGAGGTGATCGCGTCACGGGGGACCAGGATCTCGCGCTCGGGGACCAGCTGCACGAAGACGAGGTGGGAGTCGCCGACGGCGAGCGTCCCCACGCCGCGAGACTGCAGCTTGCCCTCGGAGGCGAGGCCCACGAGGCTGGCCGGCTCGCTGTGCGTGGGCTGGATGGCGGCGAGGCTCCGCCGGTGCCGGGTGCGCAGCGAGCGGACCTTGACGTATCCCAGCACGACCAGTCCGACAGCGATGAGCAGCACGCCCCCGACGATGCTGAGCAGGATCTCGACCATCGGGCCAGTTTGCCGTAGGACCGCGAACCTACGATGGGGCCCATGACTTCTGACGTCCCCACCCCGGCCCGGCTCGAGCTCGGCCTCGACACCTTCGGCGACGTCACAGCCGGCCCCGACGGTTCGCTGCTGCCGTATCCGCAGGTCATCCGCAACATCATCGAGCAGGCGGTGCTCGCCGACGAGCTGGGACTCGACTTCTTCGGCGTGGGGGAGCACCACCGTGAGGACTTCGCGGTGACGGCACCCGAGGTGGTGCTGGCCGCGATCGCCGCCCGCACGTCCCGGATCCATCTCGGGACGGCCGTCACGGTGCTGAGCTCCGACGACCCGATCCGGGTCTACGAGCGGTTCGCGACCCTTGACGCGGTCTCGAACGGTCGCGCCGAGGTCATCTTGGGACGGGGCTCGTTCACCGAGTCGTTCCCGCTGTTCGGCTTCGACCTGGGCCAGTACGAGGAGCTGTTCAGCGAGAAGCTCGACCTGTTCGCCGCGCTGCGGTCCGAGGGACCGGTCACGTGGTCGGGCAACCTGCGCCCTCCGCTGGTCGACCAGGAGGTGTTCCCGAAGACGGCGGCCGGCTCGGTCAAGACGTGGATCGGCGTCGGGGGCAGTCCCGAGTCGGTCATCCGCGCGGCCCGCTACGGCATCCCGCTGATGCTCGCGATCATCGGGGGACCGCCGGCGCAGTTCGCGCCCTACTCCGATCTGTACCGGCAGGCGCTGGAGCAGCTCGGTCAGCCGGCCCTGCCGGTCGGCGTGCACTCGCCCGGCCATGTCGCCGACACCGACGAGCAGGCGCGCGAGGAGCTCTGGCCGCACTTCGCGGTGCAGCGTGAGCGCATCGGTCGCGAGCGCGGCTGGCCGCCGCCGACGCGCGAGGAGTTCGACGTCGCGACCGGCCCCGAGGGTGCCTTGTACGTGGGATCACCGCAGACGGTGGCCGACAAGATCGTCCGCAACACCCGCATCCTCGGCCTCGACCGCTTCGACCTCAAGTTCGGCAACGGCACCCTGTCGCACGAGCTGCTCATGCGCAGCATCGAGCTCTACGGCACCGAGGTCGCCCCGCTGGTGCATGCGGCCCTGGGCGACGGCAGCTAGCTGTAGTTCTCAGGGACGTTGTGAACGCGTGACATGAGGTGAGGATCGCCGGTATCGAAGGGGTTACTACGCCAACCTCGTCAACCGGAGTTCCCCATGCCCACGTTGGTGCCTTCTTGAGCCCTGCTGGTCGTCTGCGTCTTGCCCGTCTCGTTGTGGATGATGGCTGGACGTATGCGCGTGCGGCGGAGCGGTTCCAGTGCTCGTGCGCGACGGTCAAGAAGTGGCCCGACAGGTTCCGTCCGGGTAAGCCGATGCCGCTTGGGTCCTCGCGGCCGGTGTCGTCGCCGTGCCGCACGCCGCGACGGCTCGAGCAGCGGATCGTCGGGCTGCGCGTGACAAGGCCCTGGGGTGAACACCGCATCAGCTATCACAGGCCAACGGAAAGTAGAGCGCTTCAAATCGACCCCTCGCCGCCCAGTGGGCATACGCGAGCTCCTATGGCTCCGACGAAGCCCGCCAAGCCACCTATCAAGCCGATCCATCACTACAGTCACCCCGACCCCACGCCGGCATCGAAGGACTCATACTCTCAGCCCGCGTTCACAACCTCACGGGGAACTACGGCTAGCCGGCGTACTCCATGGACACCGGGCTCGAGTAGATCTCGATCACGAGTGGTGGCGGCCCCTTGGCTGGTCGGGTGGTCCAGCGCAGGATGCCGTGGCCCTTCATCTGGTGGTGTCTTCGGCACAGTGGGCCGAGGTTGTCGGCTCTGGTCGGGCCTTCGGGCCACGGTTGTCTGTGAGGCGCGCGGCTCGTTCCTCGCCGCTTCAGCGACTTCGTCGCTGCTGGGCTTCGCCCAGGCGCCTGCCTCGCTGCGCTCGGCCTGTGGTCACTTAGGCCGAGATATTCGTGGGAGAGCACGTCGCCGGTGATGGGCTCGGTGATGATCCGGTGCCAGAAGAGGTTGCCGGTGCGGGCCAGGTCGGTGACCCACTGCGCGGGTACGGCCCAGCGTCCGTCGGTGGACTGGGCGAGGCCGGGGTTGGCGCCGGCGAGGACGTCGGCGCCGATGGTCACGGCGATGTTCGCGTCGGCGGCGGAGGTGGCTGCGTCGGCGCCGGTGCACCACGCCACGAGGAGGTCGGCCTCACGTTGGGCGACGGTGCGGGGGTCGTCAGGATCAACAGCGCGACGTGCTTCGCGCCGGAGCCGCGCTTCGATGGCTGCGGCTTCGTGCGAGGGCAGGTAGGCATTCAGCCAGGCCATGGAGTCATCGGTGTGCTTGATGGACACATGCCGGTTGGCGCGTTCGTCGTCGGCTCGTTCTATGGCGAGGTCGGCTTCGACGCGTTGCACGAACCGGCGCAACCACTGCCGCAGCTCCGCCCCCGTATGGTCAACGGCGTAGCCCACGACCAGCCGCTCGAGTCGCGCGATCGATTCATCGCGCTGCAGCTGGTCGATCGTGTGGGCGATGTCGCGGACCCGGGAGAAATCGATCCGTCCGTCGGTGAACGCGGCCCACACCCGCCGCGTGCGGTCGCGCACGGTGCCGGCTGCGGAAAGCCGCAGCTGGACCTGGGCCTCGCTGAGCCCGGTGGCCTCGCCGATCGTCAGCGCGATCGCCGAGAGTTAGACCAGGCGCCGCATCGGCGGCTCGACCGAAGCGGTGCGGGCCAGCTCGTCATCGCGGTAGCCCAGCATCGCGGCGATCTCGCGCGCCTCGGCCTGGGCACGTTCCCGCACGACGTCGGTCAAGACGTCCAGTGCGGGATCCGTGGTGGTGGCCATACCTCCAACCTAGACGTCACCACCGACACTAATGTGCCGTGATGCCAGGAGATACGACGATGTGTTGAGCCCACACCTACCGGAACAGCCTCTGATCAGCTCGATGCTGATCAGAGGCTGTCCTTGGGGTTGAGTCCTGCCCGGGTGAGGGCTAGCGGATACGAATCTTCTTGGCCTTGCTGGTCTTCTTCTTGCCGTGACCGGTCTGGACAGCCTTGAGCTTCTTGGTGCCGCTCGAGAGGGTCTTGGACTTGATGGTCCAGGTGCCGT
>JAOPWZ010000050.1 GCA_025965435.1 Aeromicrobium sp. | reverse complement strand
GGGACGGTGACACCCTGAAGTCCCTCGATCGCGAGGACTGCATCGATCGCCTCCGAGGTACCGCCGACGCTGTAGTTGTGTTCCTCGTCGGTGTCGCATGCAATGACCCAGGCGCGGTCGTCTGGCCAGGCCAGGTGCGGAACGTCGTACACATTCTGCTCGCCATCGTCGCTCAAGAGGGTTCGGTCCAAGGCACCGGCGAGAGTGCCTGACATCATGGCGTATCGACGTCCGGTGTTCCCGAAGTACGGACCCACCGTCCGGTAGCTGCCTCCACCGTCCCAGAGCCCGAGATGGATCATGTCCGGCGTGGCCGTGAACTTGGCCAGCGTCCTGATGACGGACTCCCATCGCGCCCGATCGGGGTCGACCCAGGAGCGGGTGTCGATCTCTTCATCCGGGTACTCATCGTCCCCGGCCATGCCAATCCTGGCGTATGCCGTCAGACCTGGCGGGCCGTAGGTCGCCACGACGTACCACGGCTGGTCGGCGTGCTCGATCCAGTCGGCGGGACGTACATCTGCCGCCGGGCGCATGCTCACCCCACAGGATCCTAGGACCTCGTGGAATGGAACGTTGGGAACCCGAGCATCTACGTTGCCCACGGGTGCACCCCTGCGCCACGACCAACCCGCCCTAGACTCGCCCGGTGCACGCACTGACGAGACCCTTTCGCGGCCTGATCCTCGCGGTGCAGTTCCTGACCCGCATCCCCACCCCGCAGATCCGGGACTTCCACGAGGACGACATCGGCCGGTCCGCACCGTGGTTCCCGGCCGTGGGGCTCATCGTGGGACTCGCCGTGGCCGTGCCCGTCGAGCTGCTGTCCGACCGCCCGCAGCTCGCGGCCCTGGCCGGACTCGTGGTGTGGGTCTGGGTCACCGGCGCGTTGCACATCGACGGGCTCGGCGACGTGGCCGACGCCCTCGGCGCCTCGCACCGCGATCCCGCCCGCTACGCGATCGCGCTGAAGGACCCCCACATGGGCGCCTTCGGGGTCGTCACCGTCGTGATCCAGCTGATCGCCAAGCTCGTCCTGCTGTCGGAGGCGGCGCATCACGACCTGACGTGGGTGATCGTGCTCGTCCCGGCCTGGGCCCGCTGGATCAGCCTCGCGCTCCCCCGCCTCACCACCTCGCTGCAGGAGGGCCTGGGCGAGCGATTCGGCGGCCAGATCACCTGGCTGACGATCTCGCTGTGGGTGGTCGCGCTGTCCGTCGCCAGCGTCCTGACCGAGCCCGTGCTGCTGGTGGCCATCCCGCTGGCAGGCGTGGTGGCCTTCTACTGGCACCGCCGCCTGGGTGGCGTCTCGGGCGACGGCCTGGGCGCCAGCACCGAGGTCGCCGAGACGCTCCTGCTCATCGCGCTGGTCGCCACGACCTTGGGCTGACGCGACTCAGTCGGCCTCGGGCACCTTGACCTCGGAGTCCTGCAGCTCCTCGACGTTGACGTCCTTGAACGTCAGCACCTTGACGTTCTTGGCGAAGCGCGCCGGACGGTAGATGTCCCACACCCACGCATCGTTCATCGACACCTCGAAGTACGCGTCCCCCGTCTCGGATCGCACCTTCACGTCGACGGCGTTGCACAGGTAGAACCGCCGATCGGTCTCCACGACGTACTTGAAGATCGAGACGACATCGCGGTACTCGCGGTAGAGCGCGAGCTCCATCTCGGACTCGTACCGCTCGAGGTCCTCAGAGCTCATGACTGGCCTTCCATCGCTGCCTTGACGTTCACGTAGGTCTTGCGGTGCTCGGGGCACGGGCCCAGGGACCGGAGCGCGGCCTGGTGCACCGGCGTGCTGTAGCCCTTGTGCGTGGCGAAATCGTATGCCGGAAACTCTTCGTGCAGGCGCACCATGAGGCGGTCGCGTGTCACCTTGGCGATGACGGACGCCGCCGCGATGGACGCCGCCACCCGATCGCCCTTCCACATCGCGAGGCCGGGGACGCCCAAGCCGTCGACCGGGAAGCCGTCGGTGAGCACATATCCCGGGCGGACCTCGAGCTTCCACAGCGCCCGCCGCAAGGCCGCGATGTTGGCGTGCTGCAGCCCCATGCGGTCGCACTCGGCGGCGGGGACGACGACGACCGACACGTCCGCGGCCCGCCGCATGATCAGGTCGAAGCACTGCTCGCGGCGCTTCTCGGTCAGCAGCTTGGAGTCCGCGAGCCCTGCGATGGGACGCTCCAGGACGACGGCCGCCGCGACCAGGGGGCCCGCGCAGGCGCCCCGGCCGGCCTCGTCGACGCCGGCCACCGGGTACAGCCCCTGCCGCTCCAGCGCCCGCTCGTAGCCGTACAGACCGGCGTCCCGACGGATCGTCGAACCCTTGGCCAGCGTGGTCATGGAACCTGCCGGGTCACTTGCCGTTGACGTCGTCGAACGACGACGGCTTGCGGATCAGGCCGGCGCGGCCCAGCGGCCAGACCCGCAGCCACGCCTTGCCGACGACGGACTTCTCCGACACCTGTCCCCCACCGGGATCTCCCAGGTGGACGCGCGAGTCAGAGGAGTTGCCGCGGTTGTCACCCATGACCCAGAGGTAGCCGTCGCGGACCTTGACCTCGAAGGTCTTCTCCTTCGTCACCGTCTCGTCCAGGACGTACGGCTCGTCGAGCTGGGTGCCGTTGACCGTCAGCTTGCCGTCGCTGCAGCACGTGACCGTGTCGCCGCCGACGCCGATGACCCGCTTGATCAGGTGCCCACCGGTCGGGAAGAGGCCGACCTTCTCCAGGGTCTTCTGCAGCGGATTGGTGGCGCGCCGGGACTCCGACTCGGTCAGCCAGCCCCCCGGATCGTCGAACACGACGATGTCGCCGCGCTTCACGTCGCCAGCCCAGTAGGACACCTTCTGGACGAGGATCTTGTCGTCCACCAGCATCGTCGGCTCCATCGACTCGGACGGGATGTAGAACGCCTGCAGGAAGAACGTCTTGACCACCACCGCCATCACCATGGCGGTCAGGACGAGAAGGATCGACTCCTGCCAGACAGGGAGCTGTCGCTTCTTGTCGGTCACCCGGAGAGCCTAGCCGGAACCTTCAACGCCGCGCCGCCGGATGGTCCGTGTCCCGCACGTCAACCGTCACGGCGCGCGAACGTCGCGGAAGGCGGACGTGCCGTCGACCAACCCGGCCCGTTCCGACGGCCACAGGAGCAACCAGGCCTTGCCGACGACGAGCGACGCGGCGACGGAACCGCCGCCGGGATCGGCCATGTGCTGCGGGGACGCCGAGGAGACGCCCCGGTTGTCGCCCATGACCCACAACCGCCCCTTGGGCACCCGGATGTCGAACCGGGTGCGAGCGGTGGACGTCCGGTCGGCGAGGTATGTCTCGTCGATCGTCGTCCCGTTGACCGCCAGCCGGCCGTCCTTGCAGCAGACGACGCGATCGCCGCCGACACCGATGACCCGCTTGATCAGGTGGCCGCCGCTGGGCGCCAGGCCGACCTTCTCCAGAAGGTGTTGCGCGATGCCGCCGGGGGTCTCGGGCGCAGCAGTGTCCGGCCATCCCCTCGGCTGGTCGAACACGACGACGTCGCCGCGCTGCACGTCGCCAACCCAGAACGAGAGCTTCTGCACGACGATCTTGTCGTCCACGCGCAGCGTGGGCTCCATCGAGGCGGACGGGATGTAGAACGCCTGGACGAAGAACGTCTTGAGGAACACCGCCAGGACGATCGCGCCGACCACGAGAACCAGCAATTGCTGCCAGAAGGGGAGCGTCCGGCCCTTGCGGGCGGCGCTCCCCTTCTGAGGTGCCCTCTTCGCGGGAGTCTTCTTCTTGCCAGACTTCTTCGCGACGTTCTTCTTGCTGGGGGTCTTCTTCTTGCGGGACTGCGTGACAGGACTCAGATGTCGCGCTTTTCCTTGATCTTGGCAGCCTTGCCGCGCAGGTTGCGCAGGTAGTACAGCTTGGCGCGACGCACGTCGCCGCGGATCGCGACGTCGATCTTGTCGATCACGGGGGTGTGCAGCGGGAAGGTGCGCTCGACGCCGACGCCGAAGCTGACCTTGCGGACGGTGAACGTACGGCCGACACCCGATCCCTGGATCTTGATGCAGACGCCCTTGAAGACCTGCACGCGCGAGCGGCTGCCCTCGATGACCTTGACGTGCACCTCGAGGGTGTCACCGGCGCGGAAGGCGGGAAGATCGGTGCGCAGCGACGCGCTGGCGACCTGATCGATGATGTTGGTCATGTTCTGCTCCTCGCTGGTGCACACAGGTCACCCACGGATGGTTGGCTCAAAAGGAAGTGGTGCGGCGATGATCGACGGTTCCCCTGTGGCAGATCCGTCCGGCGCCAAGGGTCAATATTGCCACACCGCTGCCGCCCGGCGTTAATCGGTCACGCCCCGTACGGGGCGCCCGACGACGCAACGCGCCCGCCGGGCGTACCGGCGGGCGCGTCGTGTCGTGCGGGGCTGCTGACGGTCAGTTGAACGCGTAGCCCGACTCGCCGTGAAGGACGGAGTCGATGCCTGCGGCCTCTTCGTCCTCCTTGACCCGGAAGCCGATCGTCTTGTCGATGATCGTGCCCAGGATGAAGGCGACGATGAACGAGTACGCACCGATGGCCACCGCCGGGATGAGCTGGACGATGAACTGGTCGAGGTTGCCACCACCGGTGAACAGACCCGTGCCGATGGCGAAGAAGCCCAGGAACAGCGTGCCGATGACGCCGCCGACGAGGTGGATGCCCACGACGTCCAGCGAGTCGTCGAAGCCGAGCTTGTACTTGAACTCGATCGCCAGGGCGCAGACGGCACCGGCGAGGAGGCCGAGCACGATGGCCCAGTGCGGCGAGAGGTTGGCGCACGCCGGGGTGATCGCGACGAGACCCGCGACGATGCCCGACGCGGCGCCCACGGCCGTGGCCTTGCCGTTCTTGAAGTGCTCGACCAAGATCCAGCCGAGCAGTGCGGCCGCCGGGGCGACGAGCGTGTTGACGAAGATCAGGCCGGCCGAGCCGTTGGTGCCGGGCTCGCCGGTCGCCAGCGCGGCGCCGCCGTTGAAGCCGAACCAGCCGAACCACAGGATCGCGGCACCGATGAGCACGAGCGGGACGTTGTGGGGCTTGGCGAGCTCGCGGCTGAAGTTGACCCGCTTGCCCAGGACGATCGCGAGGGCCAGAGCCGCGGCACCGGCGTTGATGTGCACCGCGGTGCCACCGGCGTAGTCGATCGTGAAGACGTCGAGGCCGAGGTGCTCACCGAGCTGTCCGACCCAACCGGTGAAGGTCGGGACTCCCTCGTCGTCCGTGACGAACGAGAACACCGACGCCGCGACCGGGAAGTAGACCAGCGTGGCGAACAGGCCGGCGAAGACCATCCACGGGAAGAAGCGCGCACGATCGGCGATCGCGCCCGAGATCAGCGCGACCGTGATGATCGCGAAGGTGCCACCGAAGATGACACCGGCCAGCGTCAGCTCACCCTCACCGGCGAAGGCGGCCTGTGCAGCGTCGGCCATGCCGAAGTCGGAGAAGGCGTTGCCGACGACCTCGGGGATCCAGTCACCGCTGGAACCGTCGACGAAGGCCATGTTGAAGCCGTAGAGGACCCACAGCACGGCGACGAGGCCCATGGCACCGAAGCTCAGCATCATCATCGAGACGACGCTGGAGGCCTTGACGAGGCCTCCGTAGAAGAACGCCAGTCCCGGCGTCATGAGGAGCACCAGGGCTGCGGTCAGCAGCAACCAGGCAGAAGACAGATCCATGCGAAATACCTCTCGTGGGGGGCAAGCCGGCCGGGTGAACAGCGTCGTTGCTGCGCGCGGCGCACGTCACACTGTGGTGCCGGGAGGTTTTGTGACGCTTGCCTGAGCGTGACGAGAGTGTTACGTGACCACGGTTCGTGTTAATTCCGTGTCACTCACCGCTTGGAATGCCGGCGTCAGTCGAGCAGATCGGGGCGGCGCTGCCGCGTCCGCTCGAGCGCCTGCTCGTGGCGCCACGCGGCGATCGCGGCGTGATTCCCCGACAGGAGGACGTCCGGCACCTCGCGTCCGCGCCACGACGCGGGCTTGGTGTAGACGGGGTACTCCAGCAGGCCGTCGGGACCGTGCGACTCCTCGACCAACGATGCGGGGTTGCCCATGAACCCGGGGATGAGCCGCACCACGGCCTCGATGACCGCCAGGGCGGCGACCTCTCCCCCGTTGAGGACGAAGTCACCCAGCGAGATCTCCTCGACACGCCACCTCGTGCCGGCCTCGTCGATGACCCGCTGGTCGATGCCCTCGTAGCGTCCGCACGCGAACAGCAGGTGCTGCTCACCGCTGAGCCGTTCGGCGGTGCGCTGAGTGAAGGGCGTGCCCGACGGGGTCGGTACGACGATGACCGCGTCGTCGGTCGCCAGCTCGTCGAGGGCCGCGCCCCACGGCTCGGCTTTCATGACCATGCCGGCACCGCCGCCGTACGGGGTGTCGTCGACGCTGCGGTGCTTGTCGCGGGTGAACTCGCGCAGGTCATGGGTCGCGATCTGGAGCAGGCCGGACGACTGGGCCTTGCCCGCCAGCGACAGCTGCAGGGCGTCCAGGTACCCCGGGAAGATCGAGACGACGTCGATGCGCATCAGGTGCCGCTCAGTCGTCGACGAGGTCGGCGGCGGCGTTCTCGGCCTTGGCCGGGTCGAGCAGTCCCTCGACGTCCTTGACGGTGACGAAGCCGCCGGCGACGTCGACGACCGGGACGAGCTCGGTGACGAACGGGATGAACACCTCGCGTCCGTCGATCTCGACGGTCAGGGTGTCCTGGTACGGGAGGTGGACGAGGCCCGTGACGGTGCCGACGACGCCATCGCCACCCTCGCTGCGGACCTCGAGGCCCACCAGCTGGTGGTCGTAGAACTCGTCGGGGTCGTCAGGGACGTCCTCGGGATCGATGGCCGCCTCGAGCACCGTGCCGTGCAGCTCCTCGGCCGCATTGCGGTCGGGGATCTCCTTGAACGCGACGACGAGGCGTCCACCGTGGTGGCGGGCCGACGCGACGGTCAGGGTTCGCGTTCCGCACACGACGGACGAGCCCGGGGCGAATCGCCGGTCGGGCTCGTCTGTTCGGATGTCGACGTTCAGCTCACCACGGATGCCGTGGGCGCGGCCGATACGGCCGATGACGACCTGCATGGTCACCGTCTAGCTACGACGGTCGACGTCCACGAAGTCGATGCGTGCACCGCCACGACCGGCGATAGCACCCGCGACCTTGCGGATGGCCGTGGCGGTCCGGCCCTGACGGCCGATGACCTTGCCGAGGTCGTCGGGATTGACCCGCACCTCGAACAGCTCGCCTCCCCGCGTCTGCTTCGCGCGGACGTTGACGTCGTCAGGATGTTCGACGATGCCGGAGACGAGATGCTCGATGACCTCGATGAGGGGTGCGGCCATGATCAGGCCTTGGCCTCGTCGGCCTTGGGGGCGTCAGCGGCAGCATCGGCGACGGGGTCGCCCTGCGTCTTGGCCTCTTCGGCAGCGGGCTGAGCCTCGGCCTTGTCAGCCTTCGGCTCGTCGGCCTTGGGGGCGTCGGCCTTGGGGGCGTCGGCCTTCTTGGCGGCAGCCTTCTTGGTGACGGCGTCGGCCTTCGGCTCGCTGTGGAGGTCCTTCAGCGCGTCCTGGAAGATGTCTTCCTTGCTGCGCTTCTCCTCGGCGAACTTCATGGTGTTCTTGCCACCGATGTCGCCGGTGATCTTGAGCAGCGCGGCGACGGCCTCGGTCGGCTGTGCGCCGACTCCGAGCCAGTACTGCGCACGCTCGCCGTCGACCGTGATGATCGACGGCTCGGCCTTCGGGTTGTACGTGCCGATCTCCTCGATCACACGGCCGTCGCGCTTGGTGCGCGAGTCGGCCACGACGATGCGGTAGAACGGGGTACGAATCTTGCCCATACGCTTCAGGCGAATCTTGACTGCCACGAGTGTGGTGTCTCCTCAGATGTGTGTATGTGGTTGACCAGTCGGTGCCGCATGGGGACACGGCCGACGAAATCGGTGAGCCGGACAGCATGGAGATGAGAGGGTCTCCGCGCGTACCGGACGCAAGGGCTCATTCTGCCAGACCACGGCCCCGCTCTCCAATTCGGCACCGCCCGGCGCGGCGGTGCGCGGCGCGTCCGGTGCCGGCGCTCAGTGCTGGCGCACCTTGCGGCCCGAGATCCGGCGCCCACGGACCACGATCACGACGTCGCGGTCGCCCGACGCCCACGGACGCGGACGGGCCGCGGAGAGCAGCTCGGCCACCAGGTCGGGGTCGTCGACGCCGCTCGCGGTGCCGACCAGCGTGACGCTCCAGCCGCGCTGGTAGAGGTCGTCGTGGAAGTCGACGCCGAAGGCGACCTCGTCGTGGCCGTCGGCCAGACCGGCCAGCACCGTGCCGGCCTGCGTGCGGAAGTAGACGTCGCCCCCGCGCTCGACGAAGTTGACCGGCAGCAGGTGCTGGCCCTCGGCGTCGACGAAGGCCACCCGCCCGACCGTGGTGGTGCCGAGCAGCTCACGGCACTGCCGCTCCGAGAGCACCTCGAAGGTCCCCGTGGTGTCGTCCGGCATGGCCACCCCTTCCGTCGTCTGCTCCGATCATGGCACGCCCCGGCGGGACGTCATCCCGGACGCGGCCTCTGCAGGCCACGCGGGATGACGTCCCGGGCGTCCTACGATCGTCACATGGCTGATCTGACCCTGTTCCACCACACCGGATGCTCCACGTCGCGCCACGCCGTCGAGGTGGCCTCCGCGGCAGGGCTCGACGCCGACGTCGTCCAGTACCTCAAGACGCCGCTCGACCACGCGGCCCTGATCGACCTGATCGGCAAGCTCGAGGACCCGCCCGCCGACCTCGTCCGCAAGGACGGCTTCTTCAAGGGTCTCGAGCTCGATCCGGACGACTACACGACGCCGGAGGCCGTCGCCGGCCTGCTCGTCCAGCACCCGCGCCTGATGCAGCGCCCCGTGCTGGTGCGTGGCGACCGCGCGATCATCGGCCGCCCGAAGGATCGTGTGGCCGACTTCCTGGCGTAGCGCCCGGATCCCGCCGGATCGTCAGACGGCCGGCGCGGCGAACTGGGCGGAGTAGAGCCGCTCGTACGCTCCCCCGGCCGCGCGCAGCGAGTCGTGCGTGCCCTGCTCGACGATGTGGCCGTCCTCCATCACGACGATGTGGTCGGCGTCGCGGATCGTCGACAGCCGGTGGGCGATCACGAACGACGTCCGGCCCGAGCGCAGCTGCTCCATGGCGCCCTGCACGAGCGACTCGGTGCGGGTGTCGACCGAGCTGGTGGCCTCGTCGAGCACCAGGATCGACGGATCGGCCAGGAACGCGCGGGCGATCGTCAACAGCTGGCGCTGACCCGCGCTGACGTTGGTGCCCTCGTCGTCGATCACGGTGTCGTAGCCGTCAGGCAGCGTCCGCACGAAGTGGTCGACGAAGGCCGCCTCGGACGCCGCGATGATCTGCTCCTCGGTGGCAGCGTCCGCACCGTAGGCGATGTTGTCGCGGATCGTGCCGTTGAACAGCCAGGTGTCCTGCAGGACGACCCCGAAGTTCTGCCGCAGCGGTCCGCGGTCCATGCGGGCGATGTCGACGCCGTCGAGCGTGATGCGTCCGGACTGGACGTCGTAGAAGCGCAGCACGAGATTGGTGAGCGTCGTCTTGCCCGCTCCCGTCGGGCCGACGATCGCGACGGTCTGGCCGGGCTCCGCGACGAGGTCGAGGTGCTCGATCAGGGGCTCGTCGGGCGAGTACGAGAACGACACGTCCTCGAACACGACGCGTCCGCGCACCGGGTCGGGGAATGGGGCGTCTGCTTCGTCGGGACGCTCTTCCGGCTCGTCGAGGAGGCCGAACACCCGCTCGGCGGAGGCGGTTCCGGACTGCAGCACCTGGATCATCGCGGCGACCTGGGTGAGCGGCTGCGTGAACTGACGGGAGTACTGGATGAACGCCTGCACGTCACCGATGCTCAGCGACCCGTTGGCGACCCGCAGGCCGCCGATGACGGCCACGAGCACGTAGTTGATGTTGGACACGAACATCATCACCGGCTGGACGATCCCGGAGATGAACTGCGCCTTGAAGGACGCGTCGAACACCGCGTCGTTGCGGGCGTCGAACTCGTGGCGTGCCTCCTCCTGCCGGCCGAAGACCTTGACGACCTCGTGGCCCGTGAAGACCTCCTCGATGTGCCCGTTGAGGCGGCCCGTGCTGGCCCACTGCTTCATGAACTCCGGCTGCGACCGCTTGGTCACCGCCTTGGTGATGACGACAGCGAGCGGGATCGTGATCAGGGCGACCAGCGCCAGCAGGGGCGAGATCACGAACATCATGGCGAGCGTGCCGATGACCATCAGCAGCGACGTCAGCAGCTGGCTCATGGTCTGCTGGAACGACTGGGCGATGTTGTCGATGTCGTTGGTCGTGCGCGACAGCACCTCCCCGCGCTCGGTGCGGTCGAAGTACGACAGCGGGAGCCGGTTGATCTTCGCCTCGACGTCGTCGCGCAGTTCCGCGACCGTCCGCTGGACCACGATGGTCGTGATGCGGCCCTGGAACCACTGCAGCAGCGAGGCCAGGACGTAGAGCACCAGGACGCCGCCGAGCACCCACGACAGGCTCGTGAAGTCGATGCCCGAACCGGGATCGAGGTCGACCGACGACACCAGCGACGCGAGCTGGTCGTTGCCCTCGGCGCGCAGCTGCGCCACCACCTCGGCCTTCGTGGCGCCCTCGGGGAACTGGTCGGACAGATAGCCCGTGAAGACGATGTCGGTCGCGTGCCCGAGCACCTTGGGACCCACGACGGCCAGGGCCGTCGCGACGACACCGAAGGCCACGACACCCCAGACCAGGAACCGGTCACGCAGCAGCCGGTCGGTCAGCCGGCGCAGCGTGCCCTTGAAGTCGCGGGCGCGCTGCGGCCCCATGCCCATCCCCGCCAGCGCGGGTCCCCGCCCGCTCATGCGAGGGCCTCCTCGAGCGTCAGCTGCGACAGGACGATCTGTCGGTAGACCTCGCACGAGGCCATGAGCTCGGCGTGCGGGCCGGTGCCGACGACCCGGCCCTCGTCAAGCACGACGATGCGGTCGGCGCCCCGGATCGTGGAGACCCGCTGCGCCACGATGACGACCGCAGCATCGGCCGTGACCGGTCGCAGCGCCGCCCGGAGCGCGGCGTCCGTGGCGTAGTCGAGGGCCGAGAACGAGTCGTCGAACAGGTAGATGTGGGGCCGCTTGATGATGGCTCGCGCGATCGCCAGCCGCTGGCGCTGGCCGCCGGACACGTTGCTGCCGCCCTGAGCGATCGGCGCGTCGAGGCGTTCGGGCATCTTCTCGACGAAGTCCTTGGCCTGGGCGATCTCGAGGGCCGCCCAGACCTCCTCGTCGGTGGCGTCGGGGCGCCCGTACCGCAGGTTCGAGCCGACCGTGCCCGAGAACAGGAACGGACGCTGGGGCACCAGGCCGATCGCCGCCCAGACGTTCTCGGGGTGCAGCGAACGGACGTCGTGCCCGTCGATCTGGACCACGCCGCCCGTCGCGTCGAACAGTCGTGGGATGAGCCCCAGGAGCGTGGACTTGCCGCTGCCCGTCGAGCCGATGATGGCCGTCGTCTCGCCGGGACGGGCGATCAGGTCGATCTCGTGGAGGACGTCCTGCTCGGCGCCGGGGAACGCGAAGGACGCCTTGCGGACATCGACCTCGCCGCGGGTGAGGGCGACCTGGACGGCGTCGGACGGCGCCTGCACGCTGGGCTCGGTGCGCAGCACCTCCGTGATGCGCTCGGCCGACACCTCGGCGCGCGGCCACAGCATCAGCATGAAGGTCGCCATCATGACCGACATCAGGATCTGGACCAGGTAGTTCTGGAACGCCGTGAGCGTGCCGACGTCGAGATCACCGCTGCTGATGCGGTAGCCGCCGAACCACGTCGCGAGCACCACGGCGACGTTCATGATCAGCATGACGATCGGGAACATCATGGCCATGAGCCGGCCGACGGCGATCGCGACCTCCATGTTGTCGCGGTTGGCGTCGCCGAAGCGCTGGGCCTCGTAATCCTCCTTGACGAACGCCCGGATGACGCGGATACCCATGATCTGCTCGCGCATCACGCCGTTGATCGTGTCGATCTTGACCTGCATGAGGCGGAACAGCGGTCGCATCTGCCGGATGACGAGCCCGATGCTGATGACCAGCACGGGGATCACGAGCAGGAGCAACCCGGACAGCTCGACGTCCTGACGCAGCGCCATGACGATGCCGCCGAAGCACATGATCGGCGCGGTGACGAGCAGCGTCAGTGCCATGAACACGATGAGCTGGACCTGCTGCACGTCGTTGGTCGAGCGAGTGATGAGGGTGGGTGCCCCCAGCTGGGCCATCTCGCGGGCCGCGAACGTCTCGACCTTGCCGAACACGCCGGCCCGCAGGTCGCGGCCGAGGGCCATCGACGTCCGCGCACCGTAGTAGACCGCGACGATCGTGCAGACGACCTGCAGCACCGTGATCGCCAGCATGACGGCGCCGGTGCGGACGATGAAGCCGGTGTCGCCCAGCACGATCCCGCGGTCGATGATGTCGGCGTTGAGGCCGGGGAGGTACAGGTTGGCCAGCGTCTGGACGAGCTGGAAGAACAGCACGATCGCCATGGGCCGCTTGTACGGCGCGAGATACGTCCGTAGGAGCGGCAGAAGCATTGCCTCAGGTTAGCCGCGCTCGGTGACAGGTCGGCACGTCAGAGCGCCTGGTTCGCTCAGGGCGTACACCGATGTCACACGACGGGCTGCTGTCTCGTCTCGGGCTAGACGATCAGGTCGAGCGCCAGCACGACGACGAGGCCACTGACCGACAGGATCGTCTCCATGATCGACCAGCTCTTGATCGTCTGACCCACCGAGAGCCCGAAGTACTCCTTGACCAGCCAGAAGCCCGCGTCGTTGACGTGGGAGAAGAACACCGAGCCCGCGCCGATCGCCAGCACCAGCAGCGACACCTCGACGTTGGCGAGATCCCCCGCGATGGGCGCCATGATGCCCGCAGCGGTGATGGTGGCGACGGTCGCCGAGCCGGTCGCGAGACGGATGACGACGGCCACGAGCCAGGCCAGCAGCAGGACGGACACTCCGCTGTCGCGCACGAAGTCGGCGACGACCTCGGCGATGCCGGTGTCGACCAGCGTCTGCTTGAAGCCGCCGCCCGCACCGACGATCAAGATGATGCCGGCGATCGGCGGCAGCGAGCTGCTCAGGACGTCGGACACGTCGTCCTTCGACATGCCCGTCGCGAGGCCGAAGGTGAAGATCGCGACGATGACCGCGATCAGCAGCGCGACGAAGGGCTCACCGATGAAGTCCAGGATGCTGCGCGCCGTCGTGCCCTCGTCGAGCGCGATGTCGCTGAAGGCCTTGCCCATCATCAGGACGACCGGCAGCAGAACCGTCGCGAGGGTCGCGGCGAAGCTCGGCCGGCGCTCCCGCTTCTCGGTCGACGCGTCGAAGAGGTCGCCGGCCGGGACGGGCACCCACTTGTCGGCGAAGCGTGCGAAGACGGGCCCGGCGACCACGATCGTGGGGATCGCGACCAGGATGCCCAGGCCGAGGGTCAGGCCCAGGTTGGCGTCGACGGCGTCGATCGCGGCGAGCGGGCCGGGGTGCGGCGGCACGAAGCCGTGCATGGCCGACAGCCCGGCGAGGGCGGGGATGCCCAGGGAGATGATCGACCGTTCGGCCCGCTTGGCGACCAGGAAGATGACCGGCATCAGCAGGACGAGGCCGATCTCGAAGAACATCGGCAGACCGATGATCGCGCCGATCGCCGCCATCGACCAGGGCAGCATCCGTGGGCTCGACCGGCCCACGATCGTGTCGACGATCTGGTCCGCTCCCCCGGAGTCGGCCAGCAGCTTGCCGAACATCGCGCCGAGCGCGATCAGCACGCCCACGCCGGAGACGGTCGAGCCGACGCCGGCGCTGAAGCTGCCGACCACGTCGAGCATGTCGCGCCCGGCGATCGCGCCGACCGTGAGCGAACCGAGGATCAGCGCCAGGAACGGGTGCAGCTTGAAGAACGTGATCGCGATGACCAGCACCGCGATGCCCACCAGTGCAGCGGTGATGAGCTGCCCGGTTCCGGCAACGGCCTCCACGGGTTCAGGGGTGGCGTTGACCAGCGTGGCGATCATGCGTCTTCTCCTTCGGAGATCTGTGAGCGGTCGAGGAACTCATCGACGATCTGGCTCGGTGTGGGGGTGATGTCGAAGGCCCAGCCGCGCTCGTCGTCCTGCAGCGGTTCGAGGGTCTCCTCCTGCGACTTCAGCAGCGACGACGGCATGAAGTGGTCGCGGTGCTCCATCCGTGACTTGATGAGGTCATGATCGCCCGTCAGGTGCAGGAACACCGTTCGGGGGGCGGCGTCGGTCAGGACGTCCCGGTAGGCGCGCTTGAGCGCCGAGCAGCTGATGACGCCCCCGTCCGCGCCGTGGAGGGCGAGCCAGCGTCCGATGTCCTGCAGCCAGGGCCACCGGTCGTCATCCGTCAAAGGCGTTCCGGCCGACATCTTGGCGATGTTGGCGTCGGAGTGGAAGGCGTCGCCGTCGATGTACTCGACGCCGACGCGGTCGGCCAGCTCGTGCCCGACGGCCGACTTGCCGACACCGGAGATGCCCATGACCACGACGAGCGGGGATGGCTTCATTCCTCGACCGTAGCGCAGGCGGGTCACCTCTCTGCGTAGGCCATCTCTAGCCCTTTGGCGGTCGTCCGCCGACCGACGGCCGATGCTGACCACGGCGCGGCACCCCTAGCCTGACGCCATGTCGACCAGGCGCACCCGCTGGGGCTCTGTCCTCGCCGTCATGGTGATCGCGCCGTGGATGGCCGAGATGTCGTGGGGCGGCATCCCCTTCGCCGACGTCCTGGTGGTGATCGCCTTCCTCGGTCCGATGTACGGCGGTGCGGCGATCCTGATCCGCGAGGTGGCACGCCGGAGCGGGCGGGGCTGGCCGACGGTGCTGCTGCTCGCGGCGGCGTTCGGGGTGCTCCAGGCCGGTGTCGTCGACCAGTCCCTGTTCAACCCCGACTTCGGCCGGTACGACTTCCAGCATCCGCTCCACGTCGACGGGATCGACATCAGCCTGTATTACCTCGTCGCGTTCGTCACGGGTCACGTCGTCGTCAGCATCACGGTGCCGATCGTCCTGGCGGAGAGCTGGTCACGGCGCCCGGCGGAACCGTGGCTCTCCCGTCGGGGCACCTCGGTGGTCGCAGGGCTCTACGTCCTCGCGTCGGTCATCAACCACCTTGGCGTCAAGGACGAGGACGGGCGGGGGTTCCAGGCGTCCCCGCTGCAGGTGGCGGTCGCGTTGGCCACCGTCGGCGCGTTGGTCGCCGTGGCGCTGTCATGGCCTCGGCGCGCCGCCGCAGACGTCCGCGTCCCGCCGCCGGGTGTCCTCGCGGGCCTCGGATTCGTCGCCTACCTGCTCTACCTGCCCGGTGAGGGTGCCGCAGCGTTCGTCGTCGCGGTCGTCGTGATCACCGCGACGTGCGTCGTGGTCGGGCTCTGGTCACGCGGGACCGCCTGGACCACCGAGCACGCGTTCTGGCTCGCTCTGGGCGCCCTGCTGACGGGCGCGGTCGTCCCGTTCCTCGCTGAGCCGTACGACGTGCAGGTCAGCAGCGCGCGTGAGGTGGTCGACGACTCCGTCGCGGCGGTGACGTGCCTGGTCGGTGCGGGACTGACCGTGTGGCGACGCCGCCGCCGAGCGGCTACATCAGGTCCTTGAGCTCCTTGGGCAGCTCGAACGCGTCATTGCCCTGGGCCGGGAAGCCGAAGGCATTGGCGCCGTCGCTCTTGGGCGCGCTGGAGACCGCCGCCGCCCGCTTGGCGGGATTGCCCGAGACGCGCTTGCCCTTCTTCTTCTGCTGGGGCTTCTGCTTGGCACCGGCCCGCTTGCCTGCGCCGGGCATGCCGGGCATCCCCGGCATGCCGGGCATCCCGCCGCCCTTGGCCATCTGCTGCATCATCTTGCGGGCGTCGAAGAACCGGTCGACGAGACCGTTGACGTCCTTGACCTGCGTGCCCGAGCCCTTGGAGATGCGGGCACGACGGGAGCCGTCGATGATCTTGGGGTTGTGCCGCTCGGCCGGCGTCATCGACAAGATGATCGCCTTGATCTTGTCGACCTCACGGTCGTCGAAGTTGGCGATCTGGTCCTTGTACTGACCCATGCCGGGCAGCAGGCCGACCAGCTTGGACATGGAGCCCATCTTGGAGATGGCCTCCATCTGCTTGAGGAAGTCGTCGAGCGTGAACGAGCCGCCCATGAGCTTCTCGGCGTCCTTGGCCGCCTGGTCGGCGTCGAACGCCTTCTCGGCCTGCTCGATCAGGGTGAGCATGTCGCCCATGTCGAGGATGCGCCCGGCCATGCGGTCGGGGTGGAAGGCGTCGAAGTCGGTGAGCTTCTCGCCCGTCGACGCGAACATGATGGGGCGGCCCGTGATCGACCGGACCGACAGGGCCGCGCCGCCGCGGGCGTCGCCGTCGAGCTTGGTCAGGACGACGCCGGTGAAGTCGACGCCCTCCAGGAAGGCCTCGGCCGTGACGACGGCGTCCTGGCCGATCATCGCGTCGATGACGAACAGGACCTCGTCGGGGTTGATGGCCGCGCGGATGTCGGCGGCCTGCTGCATCAGCTCGGCGTCGATGCCCAGACGGCCGGCGGTGTCGACCACGACGACGTCGTGCAGGGTGCGCTGCGCTTCGGCCAGACCGGCCTTCGCGACCTGCACGGGATCGCCGACGCCGTTGCCGGGCTCGGGCGCGAAGACCGTGACGCCGGCCTGCTGCCCGACGACCTGCAGCTGGGTGACGGCGTTGGGACGCTGGAGGTCAGCCGCGACGAGCATCGGCGACTTGCCCTGCTCCTTGAGCCAGAGGCCGAGCTTGCCGGCGAGGGTCGTCTTGCCGGCGCCCTGGAGGCCGGCGAGCATGATGACGGTGGGGCCGTTCTTGGCGTAGCGGATGCGGCGGGTCTCGCCACCGAGGATCTGGACGAGCTCGTCGTTGACGATCTTGACGACCTGCTGCGCCGGGTTGAGCGACTGGCTGACCTCGGCGCCGAGCGCACGCTCCTTGACCTTCGCGATGAACTCGCGGACGACCGACACCGCGACGTCGGCGTCCAGCAGCGCGACCCGGATCTCACGGGCCACTGCGTCGATGTCGGCTTCGGAGAGCCGGCCCTTGCCGCGCAGGTTCTTGAACGCTGACTGCAGGCGGTCTTGCAGGGTGTCGAACATGGGGCTGCGACGTCCTCAGGTGGGGAGAGATGCGGTCTGCTCAACTCTAACCGAGGCCCCTCACGCGTCGCCCACGACCGCTGACGAGTCGCGCACGCCCGCCCACGAGTCACGCACGCCCGGTGA
>JAOPWZ010000028.1 GCA_025965435.1 Aeromicrobium sp. | reverse complement strand
CCCTGCCTCGGGACCGGAACGGCCGGCTCCACGCCGGGCGGCTGCTCGGCCCACGGCCGCTCCCCCACGTGGACCTCCGGCACGGGCAGCGGCTTCGTCGTCCGCGGGTACGGCAGCTCCTGTGCTGAGAGGCCGCCGTCGGCGGCTGACGGCCCACGGCCGGAGTCCTGACGTGTGGCGGCCAGGATCACGACGGCGAGGACCAGCACGACCGGCAGCAGGAGGAGAACACGCTTCATCCCGGCATTGTGCGTCACAGGACGGCCATCTGTCTCGGGTCGCGGATCGCGGCCCAGCGCCTAGCGTTGCCCCATGAGGACGTTGATCGCCGCCGCGCTCGTCGCGGTGCTGGCGAGCGGTTGCAGCAGCGGGCCCGAGGACGCGCGGTCCGACCTGACCGAGCTCTCGGCCTCAGAGGCGATGAACCGGACGTGCGCCGAGGTGCGCGCCGGCATCGATGAGTTCAACCGGCAGGACTACGCGGCGACGGTCGACCACTTCGAGAAGGCCAGGACGACCGCCAGGATCTACGCCCGGGTCGACGACGAGCCCGAGGCCGATGCACTGCTCGACGCCGTCGAGTACTACGCGAACCTCGCGCCCGAGCAGTATCCGGACGCCGCCCGCACCTCCGAGAACTTCGCGCGCAACAAGGCCATCACCCTCGACCAGTGCGCCTCCGACGGACCGATCGACGAGGTCGCGCCGACGCCTGTCTAGTGATCGCGCGACAGCGACACGTACACGGCGTTGACGGCGACGGCCTGCTCGAGCTCGGACGACACCCCTGCGAAGAACTGGGAGCGGTACGTCTCGTCGGTCACGGCGTAGACCGTGAAGTAGAGCCCGGCGAACGCCGACAGGAACAGCGAGACCTGCCAGAGCTCGTTCGTCACGGGGATGTGGCTGCCCAGCCACGACGGCAGGTCCGTGACGGGCTCCCCCGTCCACGCGGTGACCGTGCTGTCGGGGATCGTGAGGGAGCCGAAGACGACGAAGAACGCGAACAGGCCGAGGGTCAGCAAGAGCACCTGGATCGCCTGGTTGAACAGCAGCACCAGCACCAGGTTGGCTCGCGCGAATCTCGGCAGGTCGGGCGGGACGGCCGTCACTAGCCTCGCCGCCTCGGCGGCGGGCGTCCCGGCGCAGCACTCGGCGACACGCTCGCCGGCGACGTCGCGCTCGACCTGGCGCACCTCCTCCGGCAGCCGGACGAGCAGGAAGACCGCGGCGATGGCGGCGAAGAAGGCCACCGCGATCCACAGCACGTGGCGCGACATCAGCGCGGCCACCTGCCAGACCTCGGCGTTGATGAACAAGAAGGTCACCGCGAGCAGCAGCAACGGCAGGGCGCGGGTCAGCAGCGGGAACATCAGCCCGAGGGAGCCGAACGTCCGGCGCACGGCCCAGCGCAGCATCGTGCCCATCCGCAGCAGGCGCCCGGCGAAGAGTCCCAGCAGCACCAGGAACACCAGCACGCCCACGACGGTGCCGAGCGACCCGCGATCGGCCAGCACCGCGCCGACCACGACACCGGACGCGACCGACACACCGATGATCAGTGCGATGACGGCCACGATCCGCTTGCTCGACAGCCAGCCCTCCACGGTGTCGGCATGGTCGCCGGTGAAGTACGGCAGCCCGTGGTCGTCGAACCACGCCTCGATCTCGCGGGCGGTCTCGGCGTGCGGCGCCCCCACGGTCAGAAGCTGACCGGGAGCTCGTCGACGCCGAAGACGAACGACAGCTGACGGAAGGTCAGGTCCTCGGGCGGCTTCACCAGGGCGAGGTCGGGGAACCGGCGGAACAGCAACGGTAGGGCGATGCGCAGCTCCATGCGGGCCAGCTCGGCCCCGATGCAGCGGTGGATGCCGTGGCCGAAGGCCAGGTGACCGCTCTTCGGCACTCGCAGCGGATCGAACTCGTCCGGACGCTCCCCCGCCGCCTCGGGATCGCGGTTCGCGCCGTTCAGCGAGGCGAGGATGACGTCGCCGGCCTTGACCTGCTGGCCGAACAGCAGCATGTCCTGCTTGGCGAAGCGCGGGAAGGCCACCTGCACGACCGACAGGTAGCGCAGCAGCTCCTCGACGACCCGGTCGACGTCCTCGGGGGTGCCGTTGCGGATCAGGTCGGCGTACGCGGGATCCTGCAGCAGCACGATCGTGCCGAGGGCGATCATGCCGGCGGTCGTCTCGTAGCCGCCCGTGAAGATGCCGTCGGCCAGCCCGGCGAGGTCGAAGTCGCTGATCGCGTCGCCCTCGTCGCGGATGATCTGACCCAGCATTCCCGGCCCGGGCACCTCGCGCTGGCGCGCGACGGCCTCGAACAGGAACTTGCGCTGGTCCGACACCGCGCCGAAGGCTGCCGCACCGCCGTTGGTCGCGTCGAACCGGTCGCTGCCGAGCTTGGCGAAGGCGTCACGGTCGGCGTAGTCGAGCCCGAGCAGCGCACAGATCGTCTGGAACGGGATCGGGAACGCGACGGCCTTGCAGAGGTCCGAGCCGCTGCCCTCGGCCTCCAGCGCGTCGAGCTGGGTCTCGACGAATTCGGTGATCATCGGCTCGAGCCGGGCGAGCCGGCGCATCGTGAACTCGGGCGTCACGATCTTGCGCAGCCGGGTGTGCAGCGGGGGGTCGGTGAAGCCGAGACCGCCGATGTCCTCCGCGGTCGCCGGGCCGTCACCGTGGAACAGGTGCCGGATGTCGTTGCTGTAGCTGTCGCGATCGGTCAGGATCGTGCGCGCCTCGTCGTGGCCCGTCACCAGGAAGGCCGTGAACGTGAACGGCAGCTCGAGCTTGTGCATCGGCTCGGTGGCCCGCCACTGGGCGATCTCCGGCAGCGCATCCATGCCGTTGCGCTGCAGCGGGATCTTGGTCTGCTCGGGGATGAACGCCAGAGCGCTCAGGTCGATCCCGTTCTTCTGGATGCGCTTGACGAGCATCCGTCCGACCCATCGGCGGATTCTCCCCTTGACGTCGACCACGGTGACGAAACTACACCGCTCGCTTGCGGGACGGAGCCAGCCGGTGGAAGGTGAGACGAAGCATTCGCCCACGCATGCCGTACGGAGGAGTTCCCGTGAGCACCAATACTGCTGAAACCGGCCGGCCCACCGAGCTGAAACGGGTCATGGGGCCAAAGCTCCTGCTGCTGTTCATCGTGGGCGACATCCTCGGTGCCGGCGTCTATGCCGTGACCGGACAGATGGCCGGCCAGGTCGGCGGCATCGTCTGGGTGCCGTTCCTCGCGGCCTTCATCGTGGCGACCCTGACGGCGATGTCCTACCTCGAGCTCGTCACCAAGTACCCGCAGGCCGCCGGGGCCGCGCTGTACGCGCACAAGGCGT
This sequence comes from Aeromicrobium sp., assembly GCA_025965435.1. Taxonomy (GTDB): domain Bacteria; phylum Actinomycetota; class Actinomycetes; order Propionibacteriales; family Nocardioidaceae; genus Aeromicrobium. The sequence goes on along the minus strand of JAOPWZ010000028.1, from coordinate 4,982 downwards.
TCGGGGTGCACTTCATCACCTTCATCGTCGCGTTCGCCGTGGTGTGCTCGGGCATCACCAGCGCCTCCACCTCGGCCAAGACGCTGGCCGACAACTTCTCCGGCGGGCTCGAGATCAACGGGTGGATCGACTCGCCCCTCAGCTCCGGTGCCATCACCGCCATCGCGATGGGCTTCATGCTCCTGCTGGCGGTGATCAACCTGCGCGGCGTCGGTGAGAGCGTCAAGTTCAACGTGATCCTGACGCTCGTCGAGGTCACCGCCCTGTGCATCGTCATCGGGGTCGGCTTCTACGTCATCGCGCAGGGCGACGCCGACATGGGCGAGCTCGTGTCGTTCAGCGACTACCAGGACAAGGGCATGTTCCTGGCCGTGACGGCCGCGACGTCGATCGCGTTCTTCGCGATGGTCGGCTTCGAGGACGCCGTCAACATGGTCGAGGAGGTCGAGGAGCCGCAGAAGATCTTCCCGCGCACCATGCTGACCGGCCTCGGCATCGCGGTGATCCTCTACATGCTGGTGGCCGTGTCGGTCGTCAGCGTGCTCACCGCCCCGGAGCTCAAGAACATCGCCGACTCCGAGGGACGCGCCCTGCTCGAAGTCGTGTCCAAGGGTGCGCCGGACTTCCCGATCGACAAGGTCTTCCCGTTCCTGGCCGTCTTCGCCGTCGCGAACACCGCGCTGATCAACATGCTGATGGCCAGCCGGCTGCTCTACGGCATGTCGCGCCAGCGGGTGCTGCCCAAGGCACTGGGCACGCTGCTGCCCGGCCGCCGCACGCCGTACGTGAGCATCGCGTTCTCGACCGCCCTGGCCCTCGGCCTCATCTTCTACGTCACCCGCGACCCCGACAGCAACGTCGTCGCCAACCTGTCGAACGTGACCGCGCTGCTGCTCCTGTGCGTGTTCGCCGTCGTCAACATCTCCTGCGTCGTGCTGCGCCGTCGTGACCCCGAGGCGAAGTCGTTCTTCAAGTCCCCGGGCCAGCTGCCCCTCCTGGCGGCGTTCCTGTGCCTGTTCCTGGCCGGCCCGTGGGTCGATCGCGACAGCGAGATCTACAAGATCGCGGGCGTCCTGATGCTGATCGGCGTCGTGCTCTGGGCCGTCACCCTGATGGTCAACAAGGCCACCGGCACGAACGCCGGCGACCTCGACGACCTCTCGGACGACATCAAGTAGGACCGGACCGCGCCGCGCCCACCCGCCAACGACGAAGGCCACCGGCACGAGTGCCGGTGGCCTTTGTCGATCGTCAGGACGAGAAGCCTCGCCCCGCCGGGGATGCCCTGAGAGCTACGAGGCGTCGTCCGGGGTGCCGGCCTCGACCTTCGGGCTGCCGTCCGGCATGAGGCCGGCCCGCTCGCGACGGCTCGACACCGTGAGGCTGACGATCGCGGTGACCGACAGGATGCCGACGATGACCGCCAGGCTCAGCAGGGTCGGGATGTCGTAGACCGGCACGTGCTCGCCGCCGTTGATGAACGGCAGCTCGTTCTCGTGCAGCGCGTGCAGGATCAGCTTGACGCCGATGAAGCCCAGCAGGATCGCGAGACCCTGCGACAGGTAGATGAGCTTCGTGAGCAGCCCGCCCAGCAGGAAGTACAGCTGGCGCAGACCCATCAGGGCGAAGACGTTGGCCGTGAAGACCAGGTACGGCTCCTGCGTCAGGCCGTAGATCGCGGGGATCGAGTCGAGCGCGAACAGCAGGTCCGTCGTGCCCAGCGCGATGATCACCAGGAGCATCGGCGTGATGGCGCGCGCGCCGTTCTCCCTGACGACCAGCTTGAGCCCGCTCCACTCCTCCGACACCGTGAAACGCTTGCGCGCGAACCGGACCACGGCGTTCTCGCCGTCGTCATCGTGATCGGTGTCCTTCATCAGGTTGTAGCCCGTGTAGAGCAGGAACGCGCCGAAGATGTAGAAGATCCAGGAGACCTGCTCGATCGCGACGGCGCCCAGGGCGATGAAGATCGCGCGGAACACCAGGGCGATGACGATGCCGACCAGCAGGGCCTCCTGCTGCAGCTTCCGGGGCACGTTGAAGCTGGCCATGATGATGATGAAGATGAACAGGTTGTCGATCGACAGGCTGTACTCGGTGAGCCAGCCAGCGAAGAACTGCAGACCGTAGTCACCGTCCTTGCCCGGCTCGTTGTGGTACGACCAGACCCAGATGCCGAAGGCGATCGCGAGCGCGACGTAGATGCTGAGATAGATCGCGCATTCCTTCATCGACGGCTCATGGGGCCGTCTGGCGACGATCAAGATGTCGAACAGCAGCACCGCGAGCGTCACGCCGATCGTGATGGCCCATTCGGTGGTGGATACGTTCAAGAGAATTCCTCCGGTCGTTCACGCACGCCGGAGGTCTCTTCCGCCACACGGCGTCGACATGCACCGGGAGGCCCGCAAGACCGGGTGACTGCTGGGAGTCACCGTGATGACGGCGTTGCGATCAGGGAATACTCCCCTCCGCAGACCATTCTTGCAGCACAGTCGACGCGTCCGCGAATCGAGAGTGCGCCCCGCGACCCGGCGCAGCGGCCCTGTCGGACCGTCAGACGGCCTCCGCCCGCACCTCGAACCAGATGGCTCGCGGCCACGTGCCCGCCGGCCGCAGGGACGGGTGGTCGAACGCGTCGGGCGGTGCCGTCTGCGGCTCGACGCAGATCGTCGAGGCCGGCTCGGAGTAGACGACCCACCACGGCGAGCTCGAGCTGAGCCCGAGCCGGAGGGCTCCCGGCCAGGTCAGCGTCGGCGACCCGGTCACTCGGAAGCAGTCGTCCCACGGCCCCGGCGACGGCTCGACGAGCCGGCCGCTGGGCAGCTGGTCGTCGCCGCGCTCGACCATGGCATCCGGCTGGAACGACAGGTCCGCCGGGCCACCGGCGGTGAGGGACCGTGCGAACCACGGATGCAGACCGATCGAGCAAGGGCTGTCGGTCGAGTCGTCCCAGGACAGGTCGATGCGCAGGCCGTCGTCGAGCACGCGGTAGGTCAGCTCGGCCGTGCCGGACGTCGGCCAGGGCTCACCGATCGTGAGCCGGTAGGCGCCCTCCCCCACGACGTCCCACTGCGTGACGTGACCCAGTCCGTGCAGCGCGTTGCCGTCATCGGCGAGCGGGAGCTGGCGGACACCGTCGGCGGTGGCGAGACGACCGTCGCGCACGCGGCCGGCCCACGGGACCATCGGGAAGCAGCCGTCGGCGATGTCCGGGTCGACGCTCGGGTCCTCGGCGTGCGCGAGCACCTCGAAGCCGTCGATCACGAGACTCGTGAGGCGGGCCCCCCTCGTCGGGTCGATCGCGGCACGGATCCGGTCGTTCTGGAGGACGTCACTCACGCGCCCATCCTGCACCCCGGCCCGTGGCCCCGCAGCCCGGCCCTGGATCAGACGCCCGCCTCGAGCATGCTGCGGAGCTCCTTCTTGAGGTCGCCGATCTCGTCGCGCAGTCGCGCCGCCACCTCGAACTGCAGCTCGGCCGCTGCGGCGCGCATCTGCTCGCTGAGCTGCTCGATCAGCTCGGCCAGCTCGCCGGACGGGAGGTTGGCGAGATCAGCGGTGTGCTGCCCCAGGGGCACCGGAGCGCCCTTGCGTCGCTTGTCGCCGGTCGCGGCCAGCAGCGTCGCGGTGTCGGCGTCCTCGCGGGCCAGCATGTCGGTGATGTCGCCGATCCGGCGGCGCAGCGGCGTCGGGTCGATGCCGTTGGCGGTGTTGTAGGCGACCTGCTTCTCGCGACGCCGGTTGGTCTCGTCGATCGCCAGCGCCATCGAGTCGGTGATGCGGTCGGCGTACATGATGACCTGGCCCGACACGTTGCGCGCCGCGCGACCGATGGTCTGGATCAGGGAGCGCCCGGACCGCAGGAACCCCTCCTTGTCGGCGTCGAGGATCGCCACGAGGCTCACCTCGGGCAGGTCGAGACCCTCACGCAGCAGGTTGATGCCGACGAGCACGTCGTACTCGCCGAGGCGCCGCTCGCGCAGCAGCTCGACCCGTCGCAGCGTGTCGACCTCGCTGTGCAGGTAGCGGGTGCGGATACCGGCCTCGAGGAGGTAGTCGGTGAGGTCCTCGGACATCTTCTTGGTCAAGGTGGTGACCAGCACCCGCTCGTTCTTGTCGGTGCGGGTGCGGATCTGGGTGATCAGGTCGTCGATCTGGCCCTTCGTGGGCTTGACGATGACCTCGGGATCGATCAGGCCGGTCGGCCGGATGATCTGCTCGACGACGTCGCCCTGCACCTTCTCCATCTCGTACGTGCCCGGCGTGGCCGAGAGGTAGACCGTCTGGCCGATGCGCTGGAGGAACTCGGGCCACTTGAGCGGCCGGTTGTCCATCGCGCTCGGCAGCCGGAAGCCGTGCTCGACCAGCGACCGCTTGCGCGACATGTCGCCCTCGTACATCGCACCGATCTGCGGGATCGTCACGTGCGACTCGTCGACGACCAGGACGAAGTCGTCGGGGAAGTAGTCGAGCAGGCAGTGGCCCGGGGTGCCGGGGCCACGCTGGTCCATGTGGCGCGAGTAGTTCTCGATGCCGGCGCACGTGCCGACCTGCTCCATCATCTCGATGTCGTACGTCGTGCGCATGCGCAGCCGCTGCGCCTCGAGCAGCTTGCCCTCGCCCTCGAGCTCGGCCAGCCGCTCCTCGAGCTCGACCTTGATCGTCTCGATGGCGCGGCGCATCGTCGCCGGGCCGGCCGCGTAGTGCGTCGCGGAGCCGACGAACAGCTCCTGGTCGTCGCTGAGCACCTCGCCGGTCAGCGGGTGCAGGGTCATGAGCCGCTCGATCTCGTCGCCGAAGAACTCGACCCGGACGGCGTGCTCCTGGTAGACCGGGAAGATCTCGACGGTGTCGCCCTTGACCCGGAACGTTCCGCGGGTCGCGGCGATGTCGTTGCGGACGTACTGCGCCTCGACGAGCGTGCGCAGCAGCTGGTCGCGGGCCATCTCCTCGCCGACCTTGAAGCCGATCATCCGCTC
>JAOPWZ010000015.1 GCA_025965435.1 Aeromicrobium sp. | reverse complement strand
GGCATCGTCCTGGTGTTCAGCGGGGTGCTCGCGGGACAGCCGGCTGCGGTGTCCGCACTGCGCCACCTTGGGTCCTCGCGTCTGTCGCACCGGGCGCCTACCGTGAGCACATGTGCAACGGCATCGTCCCCCCGTACCTCCTGAGGCACCTGTCCGAGCTCGATCGCGACGACCTGCGCGATGCCACCGAGGCGGCGCAGCGCACGCTCGTCTCCCCCTTCCCGCCCCGGCACCCCCGACCCACGGCGATCCCCTCGGCCCCGCCCGAGCCGGTCGAGCCCACCGACCCCGATCGCACGATCAGCGACGCGCAAGGCACCGAGACGCTGCCCGGCCGGGTGGTCCGGCGCGAAGGTGACGACCCCACCGGCGACGTGGCCGCCGACGAGGCGTACGACGGGCTCGGCGCGACGTACGACCTGTTCGCCGAGGCCTTCGGCCGGGCCTCGATCGACGGCGCCGGGCTGCCCCTGCTGGCCTCGGTGCACTACGGGCAGCGCTACGACAACGCCTTCTGGGACGGCAGCCAGATGGTCTTCGGCGACGGCGACGGGCAGGTGTTCGGACGCTTCACCGCGTCGCTGTCGGTCATCGGCCACGAGCTCGCCCACGGTGTCACCCAGTACACCGCCGACCTGGTCTACGAGGGCCAGTCCGGCGCGCTCAACGAGTCGATCTCCGATGTCTTCGGCGCCCTCGTCGAGCAGCACTCCCGCGGGCAGGGCGCCGCCGAGGCCAGCTGGCTGATCGGCGAGGGGCTGTTCACCGACGAGGTGGAGGGCAACGCGCTGCGCTCGATGAAGGCCCCCGGCACGGCCTACGACGACGACGTCCTCGGCAAGGATCCCCAGCCCGCCACGATGGACGACTACATCGAGACCACCGACGACAACGGCGGCGTCCATCTCAACTCCGGCATCCCCAACCACGCGTTCTACCTCGCCGCGACGGCCATGGGCGGCAACGCCTGGGAGACCGCCGGCCCGATCTGGTACGACACCATCACGAGCGGGCTGTCGGCCACGGCCACCTTCGCCGAGTTCGCGGCCGCGACGGTGTCTGCCGCCGCCGAGCGGTTCGGCGACGACTCCCCCGAGCGCGCCGCCGTCGCGGACGCCTGGTCGACGGTCGGTGTGCCGATCGGTGACACTGGCACCACACGGTAGGGGTCAGGAGGACACGCATGGACGAGCTCCCGTTCGTCATCAGCGTCGTGCGCTCAGGAGGTTTCGCCGGCCTGCGGCGCGAGTGGACGATCGAGGTCTCGGCGCCCGACGACGCCGAGCACTGGCGTCCGATCATCGACGCGTGCCCGTGGGACCGGGAGCCCGGCCCGCCGAGGCCCGACGGATTCGTCTACGTCGTCCGGGTCGATCCGCACTGCGCGACCATCCCCGAGCCCGAGCTCGACGAGCCCTGGCGACAGCTGGTCGACGAGGTCAGGAGCCGGGCGGACGGCGCCTGAGCCGTCGGGTCACGACAGCGCGCAGAACGCCTCGACCTTCCTCGTGGGACCCGAGACGATCAGCTCGTCGCCGTCCTGGACGGGTGTCGAGGCACGGGCGTACGTGAAGTCACCGCCGCGCGGCTTGAGGGCGACGATCGTGACGCCGTAGTCGGCGCGCAGCCCCGCCTCCTGCAACGTCTTGCCCGTGGCCCGGGCGGGCGACCGGGTGCGGGCGATGGCGAAGTCGCCGTCGAACTCGATGAAGTCGGTCATGGTGCCGGTGACCATGTGGGCCACCCGCTTGCCCATCTGCGACTCGGGCCGGATGACGTGGGTCGCGCCGACCCGCTCGAGGATCGCGGCGTGCTTGCCACTGATGGCCTTGGCCCACACCTCCTTGACGCCGAGGTCGAGCAGCCCCAGCACCGTCAGGACGCTGGCCTCGATGTCGGTGCCGATGCCGACGACCGCGACCTCGAACTGCTCGGCGCCGATCTGTCGCAGCGCCTCGGTGTCGGTCGTGTCGGCGGCGACGACGTGCGTGAAGTCGCTGGCGTACTTCTGGACGATCTCGACCCGCTCGTCGACGGCCAGCACGTCGTGGCCCAGCTGCACCAAGGAGCGCGCGACGGCCGTGCCGAAGCGGCCCAGGCCGAGGACGATCACGGGCCGGGTCGGAGAGGTGTTGCGCTCTTTAGCCAATGATCGGTTGCTCCTCGGGAAAGTGGTACCGCGGGACTCTACGCCGCAGCACGAGCGCCCCGGCTGCCGCAATCGTGCCGACACGTCCGAGGAACATCAAGACCACGATGACGCATTGGGCGTTGGTCGGCAGGTCGGGGGTGATCCCGGTGCTCAGGCCGACCGTCGCGAAGGCCGAGGTGCACTCGAACAGCGCGATGTCGAACTCGTAGTCGGTCATCAGCATGAGGAGGAAGGTCGTCGACGTCACGAGCATCACGGCGAGCAGCGCGATCGTGATGGCCGTGCGGGCCACCCGGGGGGCGACCGAGCGGGCGCCGATCGTGACGTCGGGGTCGCCGCGCAGCTCGGCCCAGATGACGTACGCGAGCAGAAGGAACGTCGTGATCTTGATGCCGCCCGCCGTGCTGGCGCTGCCTCCGCCGATGAACATCAAGATGATGCCCATGTTGAGGGTCTCGGGCCGCACCTGTCCCCAGTCGAAGCTGTTGAGGCCGCCTGACCGGGGCATGCTGCCGCCCTCGATGCCGGTCACGATCTTGTGCCAGACCCCCTCGCCACCGAGCGTGGCGGGATTGCTCCACTCGAGCGCGAGGAAGGCGACCACCGCGAAGACCAGCAGGGCGATCGAGCCCCAGACGGTCAGCCGCGTGTGGATCGTCCAGCGGGCCGGGGTGCGCCATCCGGCGAACAGCTCGGCGAGCACCGGGAAGCCCACGGCACCGAAGAACACGGCCACGGAGATGGGGATGATGATGAGCCCGTCGCCGGCGTAGCCGACGAGACTGTCGCGGTTGAGCGAGAACCCGGCGTTGTTGAACGCCATGACGGCATCGAAGACCCCGTGCCACAGTGCCGTCGGCAGGTCGTCGAAGTAGGCCCCGCGGTACCGCAGCGTGAGGACGAACGCGGTGACGGCCTGGAAGAAGATCATCGTCAGGGCGACGCGCCTGAAGAGCGGGCGCACCTCGCCGATGTTGACGACGTGCATGTCGGCCTGGGCCACCATCCGGGTGCGCAGGCCCAGGCGTCCGCCGATGAACAGGCCGAGGACGGTGGCCAGCGCGATGATGCCGAGGCCGCCGACCTCGACGAGGAGCAGGATGATCGCCTGCCCGGTGGGCGACCAGTAGGTCGATGTGTCGACCGTCGCCAGGCCCGTCACCGTGACGGCCGAGGTCGACGTGAAGAACGCCGGCATGAAACCGGCCGCGGACTCGCCCGACCTGGCGACGGGCAGCAGCAGGAGCAGGGTGCCGACCAGGATCAGTGCGAGGAAGGTCAGCGGCAGCAGGCGCACCGGGTGGGCGATCGAGGCCGGCAGCGACAGCCTCGGAGGTCGGAGCACGGCACGACGTTACCGCAGGATCGCCTCGCACTCGTCGTGATAATTTCGACGCCATGCCCTCCCCCGTTCGTGCTGCTCAGAGGGCGGTGGCCCGACTGGGCTCGTCACAGGACTTCCCCGCCTTCGCGGCCACGGTGGGCGGGCTCGGTCTCGCGATCGTCTGCGCGGTCCTCGGCCTCGAGATCGGGGCCCTGACGCTGCTGGTGGTCTCCCTGGCCGGAGAGCTCTTCCTCGAGCGGGACGTGTCGGCGTCCTCACGCCTGCTCGGCCAGGCCTCGTTCGGCGTCCCGATGCGGTTCGCCCTGCGGCTCGTGACGGGACTGGTCGCCGCCGAGCACATCGACTCGGTCGACGCGTGGCACGCGCTGGCCGCCCTGGGAGTGGTGCAGATCGGCGTGCTGTGTGCCCGCACCCTCCACGACGCCTACCGCGAGGTCGGGCCGCTCAAGCCGATGCGCACCCGCAACGTGCCGGGCTCCCCGCGCATCCACGCGACACCTCCCCGTCGGGTCGTCGAGGTCGTCGTCAGCCAGGCATTGGTGCTCCTGCCGGCGTTGCTGGCAGCGCCGTGGTGGCTCGTCGTGCCGCTCGGTGTGGTCGGCGTCGGGCTGCTCGTACGGGTGCTGGTGCCCGACGTGCGAGCGTCCTGGCGGATGCGGCAGCAGAAGCGCGCCACGGGCTTCACCGGACCGCTGCGCCAGGTGCAGGACTTCATCGACGAGTACCAGCCCGAGGTCATCGTCCACCTCAGCGGCCCCGACACCGCGGCGTACCAGATCAACACCTGGCTCGAGGCCCTCGAGTCGCTGGACCGGCGGGTGTTCATCGTGCTGCGCGACCCGCCGTTGTTCGCCCGCATGGCGTCGACGTCGATCCCGTCGCTCGAGCTGCGCGATCCCGGCGAGCTCCTGATGCTCGACTTCCGGTCGGCGAAGATCGCGCTGTACCCGTCCAACACCGGCAACAACATCCACCTCCTGCGGCTCCCGACACTCATGAGCGCGTTCATCGGTCACGGAGACAGCGACAAGAGCGCGTCCAACAACCCGTTCGCGCGGGCCTACGACGAGCTCTGGGTCGCCGGGGTGGCGGGCGCCGACCGCTACCGCCGATCGGGCCTGGGCATCCACGAGGGTCAGTACCGCTTCGTCGGACGACCCCAGGTCCACGCGATCTCCCGTGAGCCACGGCTCGGCGACGCGGAGGTGCCCACGGTGCTCTACGCCCCGACCTGGGAGGGCGTCAACCACGAGCAGGAGTACTCGTCCGTGTCGGCCGTCGGCGTCAAGGTCGTCGAGGCCCTGCTGGCCGCCGAGCCGCCCGTGCGGGTCATCTTCAAGGCGCACCCGTTCACGGGGCAGCGCGATGCCAAGTACCGCTACGTCGTCGCCCGCATCGCCGGCCTGCTCGACGACGCCTCGGTGCGGACCGGCATCGACCACCGCGTCGTGAAGGGTGGCTCGATCAACGAGTGGTTCAACCAGGCCACGGCTTTGGTCACCGACATCTCCAGCGTCGTCAGCGACTTCCTGGCCAGTGAGAAGCCCTATGCCGTCTTCAACCACACCGATCTCGACGACAAGTCGTTCCGGGCCGAGTACCCCTCGACCGGCGGCGGCGGCACGATCGGGCGGGACGGACGAGGCATCGCCGAGTTCATCGACGTCGTGACCCGTTCGGCGCCGGACCCGCACGCCGAGGCCCGGGCCGAGCTCGCGACCTACCTACTCGGCCCGCCCGAGCATCGGACCCTCGAGTCGTTCCAGGCCGCCATCAACGCGATGATCGCGCGCTCCGAGGCCGACCGCGCCCCCTACCGCGACGGCACCCCCACCAGCGAGATGCCCGTGGCGGACGACAGCAGCCTGCTGTAAGGCTCGGTTCCCGGCGCTAGGCGCGGTGTTCACCTGGCGGCGTCTCTCTCTCACACGTTCGACGCAGCGTCGTGTAGTTGCGGCAGTCCGCCCACAACGACGGGGCTTCGCAGGGCATCGGGACGGGCAAACCGAACCACCTGATCGGACGGTGTCTACGCGCTCCTCAAATTCCGAATGCTCCCCAGACTGCGCATCGAATCGCGTCACGTGGGGCCATGGGTTCCGCTCCCTCGGGCAAGCGGCCTGATATGACTGTGGTGGATGAGACAAGGGAGCTACCACAGCGAAAGCAATTACTACCTGCCCCGCACCGCTACTCTCGGGCCATGTCAGCCGCCATTTGGATCAGCTCGGCCGCCCTCGCTGTTGCGGCTTGCTCCCTCTACGTCGCGCTCCTCGCCTACCGCGCCGGTAGCCCGCGCCTCACCCTGCGCGTGACCTCGCGTGGAGGCGGGGGCCACTTCGAGCTAACCGTCGTCAACTCGGGCGGGCCGCGGTGGGGATTCAGGGTTTCACCCTCGCTCCCCACGGCGGCGGCGAGGCGACGTCGCCGATCACCCACCACCATGTGACAGGCGAGAGCCTTCCGTACCGGTTGGAGGCGCACGCCAGTCAAACGTGGGCGGTCAACGCACTCATCGCAGCAGCGGAGTGGAAGGAACGCGTCCGGGCGGGCGAGATCGTTCCGGACAAGTCTCAGCCGTCTCTCGCTTACTTCGTCGTCGAGGCCGGGAACGGCAAGCGCGAGCGCACCACCGAGCGGTACGACACGGATCGGATGATCGCCGAGGCAGATCCTCGGGACGTGCCTACGTCTTCCTGATCTCGCCTTCACACGCGGGTCGCCAAACCACAGCCCATCACCATCAGGCTGCGCAAGCGATCCTCACGTCATTTCGCCCAGATAGACGCAGCGCTCACGCTTACTGCGACGCATGCCACTTGGGCGGGCTCGAAACAGTCTTAGCTCGCCGCGTCGCGAAAGGCTGACATCTCTCCGAATGCTCAACTAGGGTTCGGACACGTCCAGAGATGCCACGCTCCAGATCGACAGAGGTTAACTTGCCTGCTCCAACAGCACCCAAACTCACTAGTGCTTGGGATTCAGCACGTCACGCGGGCAACGGATGGCCACTTTTTCTTTCGTCCGTACAGGTCTCCGGCCTACGTGGATGGACGGGTGAGGCTGTGGAGTTTCGATATCCGGTGGTGGCCATCGCCGGAGTAAACGGGGCTGGAAAGAGCACAATCTTGAAAGCCGCGGCAGCCGCGTATCAGGCGCCGCCG
>JAOPWZ010000007.1 GCA_025965435.1 Aeromicrobium sp. | reverse complement strand
TTCGAGGAGGTGTCGCTCGACCCTATCCCCGCAGGTCGGGACGCCCTCAGGTTCCTCAGCGCAGGCGGTCGACGAGGTCGCGCACCACCGTGTCGAGCGGGCGACCGAGGACGTCGTCCGCGGGGGGTGCGTACGGCTGTGGCCCCGCTGCCGCCGCACGGCGCACGGCGTCGACGAGCGCCCGCGCCAAGGCGTCCGGATCCGGCGCTACGGCGGTCACCCGGTCATGAAAGCCCGTCCGGGAGCCGTCGAGGTCGTTGGTGACCGCCAGGCCGCCGGAGACGGCGATCTCGAGCGGAGGATGGCTCGGATGCGGGCTGTGCATCAGGCTGAGCCCGACGTCGGTCCGTGCGAGGAGGTCGTAGTAGGCCTCCCAGCCGAGGGTTCCGAGCGAGCGCACCACTCCCCCGGTCGGCAGCTCGATGTCGGGGTGCTCCTCGCCGGCCGAGACGGCCTCCCAGGCGATGCCTTCCGCCTCCAGCGCCACAGCGGCCCCCCGCAGCGCGGTGACGCCCAGCTGGAACAGGTTGCGGGGCTTGCCGGGCCGGCCGTAGAAGAACACCCGTACGACCGGCGACGACTCGCGGTCGGTCGCGACGCGGGCCAGGCGATCGAGGTCGAGGTGCGGGGCGAACACCAGGTCGTGGTCGGTCTGCGCACCCTCGCGCTCGGCGAGGTAGCCGGCGAGCGAGGTGGAGTTGACGACGTGGTGGAAGCCGGCGTGGTACGTCTGCCGCGTCAGGGCGTGCGCGACCGACCAGGCGTGGAACCCGGGCTCGTAGTCCTGCACGAGGTAGACGACCCGGGTCGGGTCGAGGACCCCGATCCGGCACGCGACGTCGGCCGCGTGGGCCGTCGTCCAGTACGTCACGACCCACACGTCCTCGGGGCTCACGGTCGTGTGCGGCAGGAGCCGCTGCGGGACCACGTGCAGCGGGGGGACGGGATTGCCGTCGGACGCCAGGAACGTCGTCAGTGCGGCAGCGAGCTCCTCGGGATCGGCCCGTCCGAACGGCACGACCCGCAGCGGTCGGTCCATCGCGATGGCGAGCCGACGTCCGACCTGCAGGGCCGTGGCCACCCCCGCGAAGATGCTGTCGGGCTTGACCGCCGGCACCACCAGGGAGACGACGGGATCGACCGGACCGCGTCGCAGCGACGACAGGTGCAGGCTCTTGGGTGTGAGTCCGTCGAAGACCTTCGCGGCCGCCGGCATCGGCGGCGGGAGCGGCTTCTCGGCGGGTTTCGACGCGCCCTTGGACGCACCTCGGCGCAGCAACGAGCGGTCAGCCATCGGACTCCTTCCGGCCGGGCGCATGGCCCGACACGTCGACCAGCCATCGTGCCAGTGCGGCGACCGGGAGGTGCAGGGCGTCGGTGCCGGCGTCCGGTTCGATCGGCTCGAGGCCGAGGGCACCGGGCAGGGCTGCGGCAAGGGCGGCCAGGTGCGGGCCGGGAGACACCGGCGCGCACGGCACGGCCACCCTCCAGCGGGCTGCACCCACCTGGGACGCCTCGGCAGCCAGCAGGTCGGTGCTCGCCGAGCGTCCGACGACCAGCACGAGATCGCTCGATCGGGCGACGTGGCTCCGGCGCCAGGGGTGCAGCGGGGCCCGCGGCACCCCGTCGACGACGACCCGCACGTCCGGCACGACGTCGATGACGGGCCGCCCCGGCAGGACGGATGCCACCGCGTCGATCACGTCGAGCAGCAGGTCGGGGTCGGCGTCAGCCGCGGCAGCGATGAGCACGCGGCGGGGGGCGCTGCCCAGCTCGACCGGGCGGGGCCAGGCCAGGAGCGGGATCGCCCGGACGCCGAGCCCGGACAGCACGGCGGCGTCCGCCTCGGTCAGCGTCAGGGCAGCGGGCGGCACGGGCGGCAGGTCGACCAGGGCCGAGGCGGGCGCGGCCCACAGCGCCGGCACCGAGCCGGCAGGATCGTCGAGCGGCCTGCGCGCGACGGTGCTGCTGTCGTTGCTCAGGACGACACCCGGCCCGTGGACCTCGTCGGCGGGCGTGGCCGCCGCGACCAGGTCGCGCAGCAGGCGATCGTGCTGCCTCGTCCACGACAGCGCGTCGTCGCGCGACTTGCTGGGCACCCCCGACTCGGCGCTCACCTGGGCCCGCGCGCCGGCCAGCTCCAGCGCGGCGAGCGCGAGCGCGCCGAATCGCATGCCCGGGGAGTCGAGCGCGACCCTGGGCGTTGCGAGCCGTAGGTAGACCGGGAGATCGGTGCGCATCAGAGGGTGACCCCGAGCTTCGCACGCACCGCGGCGACCGGATCACGTTCGTCCTCGCGGCGCAGCCTCGGCGTCTTGGATCGCAGGCTGACGCGGTCGTTCAGGTAGGGATCGCCCAGGTCGTGCCACGGCTGGTAGCGGACCATGCTCACGAGCTGGTCACCGAGCGGCGCCGACGACCGGGTGGCCGACTCGAGGTGGTGGACGTCGGGATGTGGGGAGCAGACGTTGCGCAGGCCGGCCGCGTGCAGGTCCAGCCCCAGGGTGACGTCGCTCCCGGCGAGCACGAACCGCGGATCGAGACCGCCGACGCTCTCGAAGACGTCCTTGCGGACCGCGAGGCAGGCGGCGGTGACGGCCAGGGTGTTGCGGTACCAGGTGGTCGGGCCCATCAGGGAGTCCGAGCCGGGCTCCATGCCGCCGAACAGGTGCCCGGCATATCCCCACAGGCCCAGCCACACGCCGGCGTGCTGCAGGCGGCCTTCGGGATCGAGCAGCGCGGTGCCCGCGCACCCGATGCCGGGCAACGTCGCGAGCCCGACGAGCTCGGCCAGCCAGCCGGCCCGCTCCACGCGGGTGTCGTCGTTGAGCAGGACGACGACCTCGCTGCTGCTGCGTCGCACCCCTTCGTTGTTGACGTGCCCGTAGTGGAACGGGGTCTCCTCCCACCACAGCACCTCGAGCGGATAGCCGAAGTCGCCGGCCCAGTCGCGGGCGTAGAACGCCTCGTTCTCCGGTGTCCGCCCGCCATTGTCGACCACCAGCACCTCGAACGACGGGCCACCGTCGAGCCGCGCGCTGAGCCGCAGGCTCTCGAAGAGCGGGCCCAGCAGCGCCTCGTTGTGCCGCGAGGGGATGACGATCGTGACGGTCGGCCAGATCGTGGGATGCCAGTGCAGACGCGTGCTCCCGTCGGAGCGGTCGACCGTCGCCGGGACGCCCCGGTGGTCCAGACCGGCCTGCACCACTGCCTCCGCCGCGATCGTCCCGACCTCTCGCGCGTCACGCCGGTGCGCCAACGACCGCGAGACGTGCACGGTCGGCTCGATCTGGGGCGGTACGTGCAGCAGGAGGCTCCAGGTGCTCAGCGGCACGTCGTCCGGCACCGCAGCTGCGGCCGCCAGGTAGTCCTCGAGGGAGATCGCGAAGCACCCGTGCAGGTAGTCGGCCGACCACAGCGTCTCCGGCGACCAGCCGAACCGCAGGGCCGGCCGGCCGTCGACATCGCTGTCCCAGCTCACCAGCCGGGCTCCTCCAGCCGCCGCTTGCGCGATGCCCTCCAAAGCGTCGGGAACCAGCGTGGCGCCTTCGGGCAGCACGACCACCAGCACGTCACGCGCATCATCGGGCACCGGCACGCGGCGCGGCAGGATCAGGAGCCCCGACCAGTCGGTGGCCGAGGAATCCGCACGCTCGGGGCCTGTCGTGAACGTCCAGTCGGGGTAGGTCTGGGCTACCAGGGATGCCGACGTCGCATCGGCGGCCGCCCGATCGACCGATGCGCCCTCCTCGCGGGCGCGGACGACCACCAGGTGTGGACGGGTCACCGGCGCCGCCGGAACGGCCGGGACAGCCTGACCACCGAGGAGCCGATGCGAAAGGACGTCGACGCCTTCAGGGCGGCGACCTCGTCACGCAGCTCGGGCACGGCGCTTCGCTCGACGCGCAACGCGGCCAGCTCGTGCTCCGCACGCTCGGCGCGGGATCGCTCGTGCAGCAGCGCGAGTCGCAGGCGGTCGAGCTCGTCGGCCACCCCGGAGGCGGGCAGACTCGTCCCCTGGTCGTCCGGGTCGTGGGTCATGGTGCTCCTGCCTCGAGGTCGCCAGGGTGTCGATGTCGCCCGGAGCGAGTCTAGTCGGCGCGCGCTCCCGCAAGCGGCTGCCACCGCGTGCGGAATAGCGGTCGCGGGCCACGGTGTTGTGCTGCACATGACGAATGCTGTGAAGGTCGACATCTGGTCCGACATCGCCTGCCCGTGGTGCTACATCGGCAAGCGCCGGTTCGAGACGGCGGCAGCCGAGTTCGCCGCCGGCGGCGGAACGCTCGAGGTGGAGTACCACTCCTTCGAGCTGGCGCCCGACACGCCCGTGGACTTCGCGGGCAGCGAGGTGGACTTCCTCGTGTCGCACAAGGGGATGCCGGCGGGTCAGGTCGAGCAGATGCTCGCCCAGATGACCGAGCTCGCCACGACCGAGGGTCTGTCGTACGACTTCGACGCGCTCCAGCACACCAACACCGTCAAGGCGCACGAGCTCCTGCACCTCGCCAAGGCGAGGGGCCGCCAGCTCGACCTGGTCGAACGATTGTTCGCGGCGTACTTCGAGCAGGGACGCCACATCGGTCGGGTCGAGGACCTGGCCGATCTCGCCGCCGAGGTCGGCCTCGACCGCGACGAGGTTGTCGAAGCACTGACATCGTCCGCTTTCCGGACGGAGGTCGAGGCCGACAAGCAGCAGGCGATCGCCTATGGGATCAGCGGCGTGCCGTTCTTCGTCATCGACGCGCGTCTGGGTGTCTCCGGCGCGCAGGACCCTGCCGTCTTCCTGGAGGCCCTGCAGCAGGCCGCGGGCATGGACGTGCCGGCATGACCGAGCCGCTGCAGATCGTGGGCGCCGAGGATGCTCCGACCTGCGCGGACGGGGTCTGCGAGATCCCCCGCGACGAGAACGCCTCCGACGACGACTGACGCCGGGCGCTCATGACTTGGCGGTGACGTGCTCGCGGATCTGCGGGATGACCGACTCGCCGTAGACCCGCAGGGTCTCCTCCTTGTTGTCGTGCTGTAGGTAGCCCGCGAACTGCGTCACGCCGACCTCCCGCAGCGCCGTGAGCTTCTCGACGTGGTCCTCGACCGGGCCGAGCAGGCAGAAGCGGTCGACGATCTCGTCGGGGACGAACTCGGCGTGGGTGTTGCCGGCACGTCCGTGCTCGTTGTAGTCGTAGCCTTCCCGGCCCCTGATGTAGTCCGTCAGGGCCTGCGGCACGGCCGTGCCCCCCGAGCCGTCCTTGCCCCCTGAGCCGTCCGTGCCCCCTGAGCCTGTCGAAGGGTCGCCGTACTTCGCGACGATGTCGGCGACGTGGTTGCCGACCATGCCGCCGAACCAGCGGCACTGGTCGCGCATGTGCTCCCAGTCGTCGCCGATGTACATCGGCGCCGCGATGCAGAACGACAGCGACTCCGGGTCGCGGCCCGCGTTCGTCGCGGCGTCCTTGACGGTCTGGATCATCCAGCGCGTGATGTCGACGTCGGCGAGCTGCAGGATGAAGCCGTCGCCGACCTCGCCGGCCACCTTCAGCGCCATCGGCCCGTACGCCGCGACCCACACCTCCAGCGACGTGGTGGTCGTCCACGGGAATCGCAACGACGACCCCTTGTAGTCCACGGCCCGGCCGTTCGCGAGCTCGCGGATGACGTGGGTCGCCTCGCGCACCTCCTTGAGCGTCGACGGCTTGCCGTTGGTGACCCGGACGGCCGAGTCACCCCGGCCGATGCCGCACACCGTCCGGTTGCCGTACATCTCGTTGAGCGTTGCGAAGACCGAGGCCGTCACGGTCCAGTCGCGAGTCGCCGGGTTGGTCACCATCGGACCGACCGTGATGCGGTGGGTCTGGGCGAGGATCGCGCTGTAGATGACGTACGGCTCCTGCCACAGGAGGTGGCTGTCGAACGTCCACACGTGGTCGAAGCCGTGCTCCTCGGCGAGCTTGGCCAGCTGGACCGTGCGCCAGGCGGGTGGATTGGTCTGGAGGACGACTCCGAACTGCATGGTCTGCCTTTCCGTTGGACGAGCGTCTGCCTAGACGAGGTACTGCGAGAGGCCACGCTTGAGGAACGAGCCGTGCCCCTTGGTGCCGAGGTACTCGCCGGCGTCGACCACGACCGTGCCGCGGGAGATGACGGTGTCGACGTGACCGTCGATCTCGTAGCCTTCCCACGCCGAGTAGTCCATGTTCATGTGGTGCGAACGGCCCTCACCGAGGCCGATCGACGTGTGACCGTTCGGGTCGTAGACGACGACGTCACCGTCGGCGCCCGGCTGGATGACCCCCTTCTTGCCGTAGAGGCCGAACATGCGGGCCGGTGTCGTGGACGTGAGCTCGACCCAGCGGGCCAGGGTGATCTCCCCCGTCACGACGCCTTGGTACATCAGGTCCATGCGGTGCTCGATCGAGCCGATGCCGTTGGGGATCGCGCGGAAGTCGCCGGCACCCAGCTCCTTTTGTCCCTTCATGCAGAACGGGCAGTGATCGGTCGACACCATCTGCAGGTCGTTGGTGCGCAGTGCCTGCCACATCGAGCTCTGGTGGCCCTCCTCGCGTGACCGCAACGGGGTCGAGCAGACCCACTTCGATCCCTCGAAGGCACCCCACTCATCGCTGGTCGCGCCGAGCTGGTCCTCCAAGGACAGGTAGAGGTACTGCGGACACGTCTCGCCGAACACGTTCTGCCCTTGGTCGCGCGCCCACGCGACCTGCGCGACGGCCTGCTTGGCGCTGACGTGCACGACGTACAGCGGTGCGCCGGTCAGGTTGGCCAGCATGATCGCGCGGTGGGTGGCCTCCTCCTCCATCTGCCAGGCACGCGCGATGCCGTGGTAGTACGGATCGGTCTTTCCCTGCGCGACGAGCTGCTCCGCGAGCACGTCGATCGCCGGTCCGTTCTCGGCGTGCATCATCGTCATCAGGCCCAGGTCGGCGGCCTTCTGCATGGCCCGCAGGATCTGGGCGTCGTCGCTGTAGAACACGCCCGGGTACGCCATGAAGAGCTTGTAGCTCGTGATGCCCTCGTCGACGAGGCTCTCCATGGCCTTGAGCGAGAACTCGTCGACGCCTCCGATGATCTGGTGGAAGCCGTAGTCGATCGCGCAGTTGCCCGCCGCCTTCTGGTGCCAGGTCTCCAGACCGGTCTCGATGCGCTGGCCCGTCGTCTGGACCGCGAAGTCGATGATCGACGTCGTGCCGCCCCACGCGGCGGCCCGCGTGCCGGTCTCGAACGTGTCGGACGCCGCGGTGCCGCCGAACGGCAGCTCCATGTGGGTGTGGGCGTCGATGCCGCCGGGGATGACGTACTTGCCCGCCGCGTCGATGACGGTGTCGACGTGACCCTCGAGGTCGAAGCCGAGCAGGGTCGAGCCGGGGGCCAGGACGGCGGCGATCGTCTCGCCGTCGATCAGCACGTCGGCCTGCGCGGTGCCGGTCGCGTTGACGACCGTGCCGTTCTTGATGAGCGTCTTCATGGTCGTCACGGCTTCGGGATCGACGTGTAGGACTCGGGCCGCCGGTCGCGGTAGAACTGCCAGTCGTCCCGCATCTGCCGGACCAGGTCCAGGTCGAGGTCACGCACCAGGATCTCCTCGTCGGTGCCCGAGCCGAGCTCGCCCACGAAGTTGCCGCGAGGGTCGATGACCTGGCTCGTGCCGTAGAAGTCGACCGCGAGCTCGCCGTACTCGTTGTCCTCCAGGCCGACCCGGTTGGGCTGCAGCACGAAGTAGCCGTTGGCGACGGCCGCGCAGGGGCCCTCGACCTCCCACAGGCGGTTCGAGAGTCCCGGCTTTGTGGCGTTGGGGTTGAACACGATGTGCGCGCCGTTCAGGCCCAGCTCACGCCATCCCTCCGGGAAGTGGCGGTCGTAGCAGATGTAGACGCCGACCGGCCCGACCGCGGTCTTGAACACCGGATACCCGAGGTTGCCCGGGCGGAAGTAGAACTTCTCGTAGAACCGGTCGAGGTGCGGGAGGTGGTGCTTGCGGTACTTGCCCAGGATCGTGCCGTCGGCGTCCACGACCACCGCGGTGTTGTAGTACACCCCGGCCATCTCCTCCTCGTAGATCGGGAGCACCATGACCATCGACAGCTCCTCGGCCAGGGCGGCGAAGCGCTGGACGATCGGGCCGTCGGCCGGCTCGGCGTACGCGTAGTACTTCTTGTCCTCGGTGATGCCGAAGTAGGGGCCGTAGAACAGCTCCTGGAAGCAGATGACCTGGGCTCCCTGCGCCGCCGCGTCCCGGGCGAACTGCTCGTGCTTGTCGAGCATCGACTCCTTGTCGCCGGTCCATGTCGTCTGTGTGATCGCCGCCGTGATGACTGGCACGTCGTACCTCCCCATGATCGCCGGGTCTGCTCGCCCCGTGCAGTCATTGAATGGGACTGCGGTTTCAGGGACGTGTCAAGACATCACGGGCGGGTGAACCGCGAACCGCTCAGCGGGCCTGGTCGTGAGCCATCAGCGCGACCCCGAGCGACAGGCGCGACGCCGGGTCGTCGAGCGGGACGCCCAGGATCTGCTCGATCCGGGCGAGCTTGGCGTAGAGAGCCGGACGGTTGCGGTGCGCGACCCGGGCCAGCTCCGCCTTGTTGCCACCGGCAGCGAGGTACATCCGCAGCAGGTCGAGCAGCCCGTCGGCGTGGCGTGCCTCGTGCTCGAGCAGCGGGTCGAGCTCGGCCTCGACGAAGGACTGGACGCGCGGGTCGTCGCGCAGCTGGGCCACCAACCCGTGCAGGCGGATGTCGGCCTGGCGGTGATAGGGCCGTTGGCTGCGTCCCACCTCGTGCGCGACCCGCGCGACGTGCTGCGCGGTGCGCAACGAGCGGGCGGCGCGCAGCAGATCAGGATCGGCCAGGCCCACCCCGATCGTCACCCGTCCCCCGGCGTCGGCGTGCAGGGCGCGCGCCAGCTCGGTGAGCACGTCGTCGTCGCTCGACCTAGCGGGGATCGAGACCAGGAGGCTGACCTGGTCGTCGTGGAGCAGACCGGCGACGGCCGACAGCCGGGTGCCGGCCAGGGCCCTGGCCACGCGCTCGGTCAGGCGCCGGCGAGCCCGTGACGACGTGCCTTCGTCGACGGCGGGGTCGGTCTGGACGGCGATCGCCACGTAGTGCGTCCCGGAAGCCAGTCCCAGCGCCCGGGCCCGCGTGAGGGCGACGCTCTCGTCCTCGATGCGATCGTCGAGGATCTCGGCCAGGAAGCCACCCTGGGCCTGCAGCTGGATCGACAGCTGGTCGCGCTCGACCATCCGCGACAGCTGCAGTGCCTGCGCCGTGCGCTCGATCAGCATGCTGGATCGTTGCTGGTCGGCCAGCGGGTTGGGCACCACGAGGCGTCCCCACTCGTTGCCGCGGTTGCCCACCGGTGTCGTGAGCCATCCCTCGACCCCTGCGAGCCGGGTGCCCTCGCCCACCGGGCACAGGCGTGACCGTCGTTCCCAGTCGGCGAGCAGCCCCTCGGCCGGTCGGCCCACGGCGTGGAACGCGACGACCCGGCGGTTGAGGTCCTCCAGCACCATCGACGATCCGGCGATATCCGCGCCCGCCCGGACGATCTCGTCGGGCCCACCGCCGTCGAGGCTCAGCGTCGTGAACGTCTCGTGGACCTGCTGGGCGTAGCGCACGAAGTCGAAGCGGTCGGCGACGATCGCCCGGTGGACCTGCTCGGTCACCAGCACGAAGCGGGTCTGGCGGTGCAGCACGACCAGGGGGAAGTCCGCCTCACGGGCCACGGACAGCACCGGGGGCGGGACGGATGCGAACCGGTCGCCCAGCTCGATCACGAGCCCGGCGGCACCCGAGGCGATCAGGGCGGTCACGTAGGCGACCGCCGCGTCGACCGAACCGCTCATCGCCAGGCCGGTCGACAGGATCAGCTCGTCGCCCTCCAGCAGGCCGGCCACCTCCTCGACCTCGCTGACGTGCACCCAGCGCACCGGACGATCGAGCTGCGCGGACCCGCTCAGCACCTCGGGATCGCCCGACCGGACCTCGGCAGTGGCAAGGATCGAACGGACGGTGGGCGCCATGGCCCCATGCTAGACGGCTGGACCGACACAGTGTCGCCGTATGCCCGCGCAAAGACAACAGGGTGTTCATTGCGTCGTACCCCACGGTGACTCAGGCTGAAGCCATGACCGACACCACGATTGGCCACTGGCTCGACAACGCGATCTTCGACGGGACGTCCGGACGCTTCGGCGACGTGACGAACCCTGCCACCGGAGAGGTGACCGCGCAGGTCGCCCTCGCCGACGAGGACGACGCCGCTCGCGTCATCGCCTCGGCCAGCAAGGCGGCCGCGGGCTGGGCGGCGACGTCGCTGTCCAAGCGCACCGCGATCACCTTCCGCTTCCGTGAGCTGCTCAACGAGCGCAAGGAGGAGCTGGCCGCGATCATCACCTCGGAGCACGGCAAGGTGCTCGACGACGCGCTCGGCGAGGTCACCCGCGGCCTCGAGGTCGTGGAGTTCGCGTGCGGCATGCCCCACCTGCTGAAGGGGTCGTTCTCCGAGGGTGTGTCCACCGGCATCGACCTGCACTCGAAGCGCCAGCCGCTCGGCGTGGTCGGCATCATCAGCCCGTTCAACTTCCCGGCCATGGTGCCGATGTGGTTCTACCCGATCGCGATCGGCGCCGGCAACACCGTCGTGGTCAAGCCCAGCGAGAAGGATCCGTCCGCTGTGCTGTGGACCGCCGAGCTGTGGAAGGAAGCGGGCCTGCCCGACGGCGTCTTCAACATCCTGCAGGGCGACAAGGTGGCCGTCGACGCGCTCCTCGACTCCCCCGACGTCAAGTCCATCAGCTTCGTGGGCTCGACCCCCATCGCCCGGTACGTGTACGAACGGGCCACACAGGCCGGCAAGCGCGTCCAGGCCCTCGGCGGCGCGAAGAACCACATGCTGGTGCTGCCGGACGCCGATCTGGACCTCGCGGCCGACGCCGCCGTCAACGCCGGTTACGGCTCGGCCGGTGAGCGCTGCATGGCGATCAGCGTCCTCGTCGCGGTCGGGGACATCGCCGACGAGCTCGTCGCC
Organism: Aeromicrobium sp.; assembly: GCA_025965435.1. Taxonomy (GTDB): domain Bacteria; phylum Actinomycetota; class Actinomycetes; order Propionibacteriales; family Nocardioidaceae; genus Aeromicrobium. The sequence goes on along the minus strand of JAOPWZ010000007.1, from coordinate 21,150 downwards.
AAGATCGCCGAGCGCACCCGCACGCTGCGGATCGGCGACGGCACCCGCGGCACCGACATGGGCCCGCTCGTCACGCTGGCCCATCGCGACAAGGTCGCCTCGTTCATCGGCGAGGGAGCCGAGGCCGGTGCCTCGCTGGTCATCGACGGGCGCGAGTCCCCCGCCGACGGTGCCGACGACGGCTTCTGGCTCGGCCCGACGCTGTTCGACCACGTGACGCCCGACATGAGCATCTACACCGAGGAGATCTTCGGCCCCGTGCTCAGCGTCGTGCGCGTCGACACGTACGACGCCGGCGTCGAGCTCATCAACGCAAACCCTTACGGCAACGGCGTCGCGATCTTCACCAAGGACGGCGGCGCGGCCCGCAAGTTCGAGGTCGAGGTCGAGGTCGGCATGATCGGCGTCAACGTGCCGGTGCCCGTCCCGATGGCCTACTACTCCTTCGGCGGCTGGAAGAACTCGTTGTTCGGCGACACGCACGCGCACGGCGTCGACGGCGTCCACTTCTTCACCCGCGGCAAGGTCATCACGACCCGTTGGGCCGATCCCGCGGTCTCTCCCTCCGGCGGCCTCGAGCTCGCCTTCCCGACCCATCACTAGGAGATCGTCTTGTCTCGTACGTACGACCTGGACCGCGCCCACGTCTTCCACTCCTGGTCCGCCCAGGCCGAGATCACGCCCATGGTGGTCGCCGGTGCGCTCGGCAGCGAGGTGTGGGACGAGGAGGGCACGCGCTACCTCGACTTCTCCAGCCAGCTGGTGTTCACCAACATCGGCCACCAGCACCCGAGGGTCGTCGCGGCGATCCAGGAGCAGGCGGCCCTGCTGTGCACCATCGCGCCCCCGGTCGCGAACGCCGCCCGGTCCGAGGCCGCGCGGCTCATCTCGTCGCACGCACCGGACGGGATGGACAAGGTGTTCTTCACCAACGGCGGAGCCGACGCCAACGAGCACGCCATCCGCATGGCGCGGCTGCACACCGGCCGGCAGAAGGTGTTGTCGACGTACCGCTCGTACCACGGCGGCACCCAGCTCGCGGTCAACGTCACGGGAGACCCGCGACGCTGGGCCAACGACACGGCCTCGACCGGCACGGTCCACTTCTTCGGGCCGTTCCTGTACCGGTCGGAGTTCCACTCCACGACCGAGGCCGAGGAGTCGCAGCGCGCTCTCGAGCACCTGCAGCGGGTCATCGAGAACGAGGGCCCGTCGACGATCGCCGCGATCATCCTGGAGACCATCCCCGGCACGGCCGGCATCATGGTCCCGCCGCCGGGCTACCTCGCCGGCGTACGAGCGCTGTGCGACGCGCACGGCATCATGCTCATCGCCGACGAGGTCATGTGCGGCTTCGGCCGCACCGGGGCCTGGTTCGCGATCGATCACTTCGACCTGGTGCCCGACCTCATCACCTTCGCCAAGGGGGTCAACTCCGGCTACGTCCCCATGGGCGGCGTCATCATCAGCGACGCGATCGCCGAGACGTTCGCCCACCGCGCGTATCCCGGCGGCCTGACCTACTCCGGTCATCCGCTCGCCGCGGCGGCCGCGGTGGCGGCGATCACGGTGATGGAGGACGAGGGCATCGTCACGAATGCGCAGCGGCTGGGCACCGAGGTCTTCGGTCCCGGTCTCGCGCGGATCGCCGAGCGTCACCCGTCCGTCGGCGAGATCCGCGGGATCGGGGCGTTCTGGGCGCTCGAGCTGGTCGCGAACCCGCAGACCCGCGAGCCCCTGGCTCCCTACGGCGGCAGCTCACCGGCGATGGGCGAGGTCATGGCGGCCTGCAAGAAGGCCGGCATGCTGCCGTTCGCGAACTTCAATCGCATCCACCTCGTGCCCCCGTGCAACATCTCGGACGACGAGGCACGGCGCGGCCTGGAGATCCTCGACGAGGCCCTCACCCTGGCCGACGCCCACGTGGTCTGACGGTCAGGACGACGTCAGGGACCCCACGAGCAGCTCGACCACGCGGTCGAGCTGCTCGGTGGTCGTCGTGCGCCCGAAGGTGAAGCGGACCGCCGTCTGCGCGACCTCGGCCGGGTAGCCCATCGCGGTGAGCACGTGGCTCGGCTCGTCGCTGCCGGCGGCGCACGCGGAGCCGCTCGAGCTGACGATGCCGCGACGTTCGAGATCGAGCAGGATCGATTCGCCGCTGCGTCCCGGGAACACGAACGACGCGCTGCCGGGCAGGCGCTCGACGGGGTGGCCGGTCAGCTCGGCGCCGGCGACTGCTGCGCGCACCCGGTCGATGAACAGGTCGCGGCGGGCCACGACGTCGTCGACCGGCCCGCTCGCCAACCGCAACGCAGCCGCCATGCCCACGGCGGCCGCCACGTTCTCGGTACCGGAACGGCGGCCGCCCTCCTGGCCGCCGCCGTGGATCAACGGCTCGAACGGGACGCGGCGACCCACGAAGAGGACCCCGACACCCTTGGGCGCGCCCAGCTTGTGGCCCGAGATGCTCATGGCCTGCACGCCGAGGCGTTCGACGTCGATGTCGAGCCAGCCGGCCGACTGGACGGCGTCGGTGTGCAACGGCACGCCGCGCTCAGCGGTCAGCGCGCTCAGCGCGGCGATCGGCTGGATCGTGCCGACCTCGTTGTTCGCGTGCTGGATGCTCACGACCGCCGTGTCGTCCCGCAGGGCGTCGGCGAGCACGGCGGGCTCCACGCGCCCCTGCTGGTCGACGGGCAGCACCGTGACGTCGTAGCCGATGCGCCCCAGCCAGGCAGCCGACTCCAGGACGGCGGGGTGCTCGACCGCCGACACGATGACGTGCCGCCCGGGCGAGGCGAGCGCGATCCCCTTGATCGCGGTGTTGTCGGACTCGGTGCCGCCGGAGGTGAAGGTGATCTCGGCGGGTCTGGCGCCGAGCGCGCTCGCGACGTCGGCGCGCGCCTGCTCCAGCGCCTCGCGAGCGGACTCCCCCACCTCGTGGTGGCTCGACGGATTGCCGAACTCCGGCCCGAGGTAGGGCCACATCGCCTCGAGCACCTCCCGGCGCACCGGGGTCGTCGCCGCCTCGTCCAGATAGATCACTGGACCGCCTAGGAAACCGTGATGTCGAGCCCGAGGTCGAGCGCGCGGACGCTGTGGGTCAGCGCCCCGACCGAGATGACGTCGACGCCCGTGCGGGCCACGTCGGCGATGGTGTCGAGCGTGATGCCGCCGCTGGCCTCGACCAGCGCCCGGCCGTCGATCTTCGTGACGCCCGTGCGCAGGTCGTCGAGGCTGAAGTTGTCGAGCATGATCGTGCCGACCACCCCCGACTCGAGCACCGCGTCGATCTGGTCGAGCCGGTCGACCTCGACCTCGATGTGCGTCGTGTGCGGCAGGTCCACGCCCGCCTGCTTCAGCGCCGCTGTGACGTCGGGGATGACCGCGAGGTGGTTGTCCTTGGCCATCACGGCGTCCGAGAGGGAGTACCGGTGGTTGTGCCCGCTGCCGCAGCGCACCGCGTGGCGCTCGAGCGCCCGCAGCCCCGGGGTCGTCTTGCGGGTGTCGACGACCCGCGCACCGGTGCCTGCAACGGCCTCGACGTACGTGCGGGTGAGCGTCGCGATGCCGGTCATGCGCTGCACGAGGTTGAGAGCGACACGCTCCGCCTGCAGGACGACCCGGGCCGGTCCCTCGACGCGCGCCAGCACGGCACCCCGCTCGAAGCTGTCGCCGTCGGCCAGGTGCAGCGTCACGGTCACCGAGCGGTCGAGGGTCGTCATGGCGATCTCGAACACCTCGGCGCCGGCGAACACACCGGGTTCGCGGGCAACGAGGTCCGCGCGGGCCACGGCGGCCGCCGGGACCAGTGTCTGCGACGTCAGGTCGCCGAACGGGGCGTCCTCGTCGAGCGCCATGTCGACGACGCGCTGGATCTGCCGGCGCTCAAGCATGCTGTGCCACCGTGCTGGTGCCGATCGACGAGTGCCGGGCCTGGGCGGGATCGGCATGGGGGAAGTCGGTGCGGAAGTGGCCGCCGCGCGACTCCTGGCGGGCCAGGGCACTGGCGACGACCGCGCGGGCCACGACCAGCAGGTTGGCGTCCTCGGCCGCCTTGGCGTCGGTGACGGCCGGCGACTTCCAGCGCCTCAGCTCGGCGGCAGCCTGCTGCAGGTCGGCGCCGTTGCGCGCCAGCCCGGCCGCGTCCCACATCAGCTGCTGCAGGTCGGCGCGGCTGACGTCGTCGGCGTCCGGGTCGTCGGAGAGGTCGAGGTCGAGCGGCGCGAGCCACTCCTCGTCGAACACCGTCGGCGGCTCGGGCGAGGCGATGGCCTCGACGACGCGGGAACCGTAGACCGCTCCCTCGAGCAGGGAGTTCGAGGCGAGCCGGTTGGCCCCGTGCAGACCGTTGCAGGCGGTCTCGCCGACGGCGAAGAGGCCGGGCACCGAGGTGCGTCCCCACTCGTCGGTGCGGATGCCGCCCATGTAGTAGTGGGCTGCCGGGGCGACCGGGACCGGGACGTGCCCCCAGTCGTAGCCCTGCGCACGGCAGGCGGCGTCGATGTTCGGGAAGCGCTTCGCGAGGAACTCCGCACCGAGCGCCGTCGCGTCGAGGCGCACCGGGATGCCGGGCTGCCGGGCCATCTGCTGGGCGATGCCGCGGGCCACGACGTCGCGCGGAGCGAGCTCACCGTCCGGGTGCACGTCGAGCATGAAGCGCTTGCCGTCCGTGTCGATCAGGGTGGCGCCCTCGCCGCGAACGGCCTCCGACACCAGGAAGTTGCCCGGCGCGTCGAGCGACGTGGGGTGGAACTGGAAGAACTCCAGGTCGGCCGCCACGGCACCGGCACGCAGCGCCATGCCGAGACCGTCGGCCGTCGCCACCTCCGGGTTGGTCGTGCACGGGAACAGCTGCCCGGCGCCGCCGGTCGCGAGGATGACGGCGTCCGCCCGCAGCTCTTCTCCGCCGAGGAGGCGCACACCGACGCACCGGCGGGGCCCTGAGCTCGGTGAAGGGTCCAGCAGGAGGTCGACGACCGTGGTCTGCTCGCGGATCACGACGTCGCTCTCGCGGAGCCGGTCGATCAACGCATAGGCGATGGCCGCTCCGGTCGCGTCGCCGCCGGCGTGCAGGATGCGGGCGTGGGCGTGGGCGGCCTCCAGACCGTGCGAGAGCTCGCCGTCGTGCCGGTCGAACGGCACACCGCGAGCGATCAGGGTGTCCATGGCGGCGGGTCCGTCGGCGCACAGGATGCGGACGGTCTCCTCGTCGCTGAGGCCCGCCCCGGCGACGAGCGTGTCGGCGACGTGCGACTCGACGGTGTCGCCGAGCCTCGGCGCCCCCGGATCGGCCATGGCGTCGATGACGACTGCGACGCCGCCCTGCGCGTAGCGGGTGTTGCTCTGCGCGAGATCGGCCTTGGTCAGGAGCGTGACGTCGTACGTCTGTGATCCGTCGAGTGCCACGGCGTCGAGCGCTGCGGTCATGCCCGCGACGCCGCTGCCGACGACGATGAGGTGTCTGGTCATCTCCCTGCCTTTCATGGGGCGCTGTCCTACTTGGGGAGCGCGGCGAGCATCCGCTCGAGCGCGACCTTGGCATGGGTGGCGACGTCGTCGGGGACGACGATCTGGTTGTGGACCTCTCCGGCGACCAGGCCGTCGAGCGTCCAGGCCAGGTAGCCCGGGTGGATGCGGTACATCGTCGAGCAGGGGCAGACGACCGGGTCGAGGCAGAAGATCGTCCGGTCGGGGAACTCCGCGGCCAGCCGGTTGACCATGTTGATCTCGGTGCCGATCGCGATGGTGTCACCCGGCTGGGAGGCGATCACGAACTTGCGGATCGCATCGGTGGAGCCCGCCGCGTCGGCCGCGTCGACCACCGGCATGGGGCTCTCGGGGTGGACGATGATCTTGACGCCGGGGTGCTCGGCGCGGGCCTTGTCGATCTGGGCGACGGTGAACCGCTTGTGCACCGAGCAGAACCCGTGCCAGAGGATGACCTTGGCGTCGCGGAGCTCGTCCTCGGTGCTGCCGCCCAGCGGCTTGCGGGGGTTCCACATCGGCATCTGCTCCAGCGGGACGCCCATCGCCTTGGCCGTGTTGCGGCCGAGGTGCTGGTCGGGGAAGAACAGCACCCGCTGGCCACGCTCGAAGGCCCACTCGAGCACCGTCGCGGCATTCGACGAGGTGCACACGATGCCCCCGTTGCGTCCGCAGAACGCCTTGAGCGCCGCCGAGGAGTTCATGTACGTCACGGGGATGACCGGCTGCCTGCCGTCGGCGTCGGGCGCGGTGCCGTACAGGTCCATGAGGTCCTCCCAGCACGCCTCGACCGAGTCCTCGTCGGCCATGTCGGCCATCGAGCAGCCGGCGGCCAGGTTGGGCAGGATGACCTTCTGCTCGGGACGCGCGAGGATGTCGGCGGTCTCGGCCATGAAGTGCACGCCGCAGAACACGATCGTGTCGGCGTCCGGCTTGGTCAGCGCCGCGTTGGCGAGCTGGAACGAGTCGCCCACGAAGTCGGCGTACTGGATGACCTCGTCGCGCTGGTAGAAGTGCCCGAGGATCACGAGCTTGTCGCCGAGCGTGTTCTTGGCGGCGACGATGCGGGCGTGCAGCTCCTCGTCGCTCATGCGCTGGTAGGCGGCCGGCAGCTGTCCGGGACGCACGACCGGCTCGGGGATGACGTCGTCCTCCGACGCGCCGGGGCCGTAGCCGGGGAACGTGTCGAACTCCCACGGCCCCTTGGCCAGCTCGACGTCACAGCTCTCGGCTGGCTGGTCGACGATCAGGGTGTTGACGGACGTCATCGCTGCTCCTCGGGTGCGGGTGAGGTCGCGCCGGCCTCGAAGCGGTACAGCGCGGGTGGACGGTGGCTCGTGCCCTGCAGGCACGTGCCGGTGGGGACGAGGGTCTTGGTGGCCAGCGCCTGACGGCGGAAGTTGGCCGGGTCGAGCGTCGTGCGCAGGACGGCCTCGTGCACCGCTCGCAGGTCGGCGAGGGTGAACTCCGGCGGCAGGAAGGCGTGCGCGATCGGCGTGTAGGTGATCTTGGCCCGCAGCCGTGCCAGCGCGTAGTCGACGATCGCGGTGTGGTCGAAGGCCAGGGGCGGCAGGTCGTCGGCCACGAACCACTCGACGTTCTCGCCGTCGACGGCACGCGCCACCTCGTCCTGGCGCACGAGGGCCCAGTAGACGATCGACACGACCCGGTCGCCCGGCGACCGGTCGACGTTGCCGAAGGCGTAGAGCTGCTCGAGGTAGTTGGGCGCGAGCCCGGTGGTGCGGTCGAGCGTGCTCCGCGCGCTCGCGGCCAGGTCCTCGTGGGCCTCCAGCGGTCCGCCGGGCAGCGCCCACTGACCTTCGTACGGCTCGCGGATGCGGCGGACCAGCGGAAGCCACAGCGTCATCAGGCCGCTGTCGGGGTGTGGGCGCAGCGCGAAGATCACGGTCGAGACCGCGAGGGACACCCGCTGGTCGATCGAGGACATGACCGTCATGGCGTGCATCCTGACTTAAGGTTGGGGTGACTTTAAGGTCAGCCTAGCCCGCACTTATGGTCACGTCAACCCTAAGTCACCTCCCGAAGTCCGCCGACGAGTCACGTAGGCCCGCTCGCGAGTCACGTAGGCCCGCTCGCGAGTCACGTAGGCCCGCTCGCGAGTCACGTAGGCCCGCTCGCGAGTCACGTAGGCCCGCTCGCGAGTTACGCAGACCTGCGCACGTGACTCCTCGGCGGGCGTGCGTGACTCCTCGGCGGGCGTGCGTGACTCCTCGGTGGGCGTGCGTGACTCCTCGGCGGGCGTGCGTGACTCCTCAGCGGATCTGCTCGGGTCGGCGATGATGGACGCATGCTGCTCGCCGAGGTCGTTGCCACGTCCGCCGCGGTGGCCGCCACGCGGTCCCGCTCCGCCAAGGCGACGCTCCTCGCCGATCTGCTCCGGCGCACGGCGGCCGACGGAGCGGCCGACGTCCCGACCGTGACGTCGTACCTGGCCGGCGCCCTGCGGCAGCGGCGCACCGGGCTCGGCTGGCGATCCTTGCGGGACGCGCCGGAACCCGCGACGACGCCGACCCTGACCGTGTCGGACGTGCACGAGACCTTCGAGCACCTCGCCACGCTGGCGGGCGCGGGCTCACAACGGGCCCGGGCCGATGCGACGGAGCGGCTGCTCGCCCGAGCCACCGCCGACGAGCAGCGGTGGCTGCGCAGCATCGTGACGGGCGAGGTGCGCCAGGGGGCGCTCGACTCCCTGGTGCAGGAAGGGCTCGCGATCGCCGGCGGCGTCCCACCGGCGTCCGTGCGCCGGGCGGCGATGATGGCCGGTTCGACGGTCGACGTCGCGACGGCGGCGCTCAGCGGCAGCGAGGAGGCACTCGCGGCGTTCGTGGTTGCCGTGGGACGCCCCGTGCTCCCGATGCTGGCCTCGACCGCGCCCACGATCGAGGCGGCGATGACCAAGGCCGGCGGCGGCGTGTGCGCGATCGACACGAAGCTCGACGGCGTCCGCATCCAGGTCCACCGCAGCGGCGACGACGTGCTGGTGGTGACCCGCTCGCTCGACGACGTGACCTCCCGTCATCCCGAGGTCGTCGCCGCCGCGCGGGCCCTGCCCTGCGAGACCGTCGTGCTCGACGGGGAGGTCCTCGCGCTCGGCCCCGACGGCCGGCCACGACCGTTCCAGGAGACGGCCTCGCGTGCCGCGTCCATGACCGGGGTCGAGCTGACACCGGCGTTCTTCGACCTGCTGCACCTCGACGGGCAGGACCTCGTCGACGCGCCCACGTCGACGCGCCTCGAAGCCCTCGAGTCCGTGGTCCCCGAGCGCCATCGCGTGCCGCGCCTGATGACGGCCGATGTCGCGGAGGCCGAGGCTTTCGCCGCGCAGGTGCTCGGCCTCGGGCACGAGGGTGTCGTCGTGAAGAGCCTGGCGTCGCCCTACGCGGCCGGCCGCCGCGGCGCGACCTGGGTCAAGGTCAAGCCGGTGCACACCCTCGACCTGGTCGTGCTGGCCGTCGAGCGCGGGTCCGGTCGGCGCAGCGGCTGGCTCTCCAACCTCCACCTCGGTGCCCGAGATGGTGACGGCTTCGTGATGCTCGGCAAGACGTTCAAGGGCATGACCGACGAGATGCTCGCCTGGCAGACCGAGCGGTTTCGTGACCTGCAGCTCGACGACGACGGGTACGTCGTCACGGTGCGTCCCGAGCAGGTCGTCGAGATCGCGTTCGACGGCGTCCAGCGGTCGACCCGCTACCCCGGTGGCGTCGCGCTCCGCTTCGCGCGGGTCGTCCGGTACCGCGACGACAAGACGGGCGCCGAGGCCGACACGATCGACGCGGTGCGCGCCCACCTCGCCGGTTGAACCGCCTCACTGGAAGTCGCGGCCCCGGTGCCGGGCCGGGATCGCCCGGCCGGCCTCGGGATAGACCTCCTCGATGCGCATGAGCTTGTCGGCCACGAGATTGACGACGCCCTCGTGGCTGCGCTCGAGGATGCCCCGGATGACCATGCCGGCCGCATTGCGCCCGACGACCCGGTAGCGCGCCCAGAGCGCCTGGGAGCAGACGACGTTGAGCATGCCGGTCTCGTCCTCGATGTTGAGGAACGTGACCCCCGACGCCGTGGCCGGGCGCTGCCGGTGCGTGATGAGCCCGGCGACCTTGACCCGTCGATCGGCCTCGTGCGTGGCGGTGTCGGCGACCGAGAGGATGCCCTCGGTGCGCAGCAGCGGCCGGAGGTGCTCGATGGGATGGGTGTCGGCCGAGATGCCGGTGGCCCACAGGTCGGCCATCGTGAGCTCGACGTCGCTCATGCCCGGGAGCATGGGGGGCGGCGCCGTGACCGCGGTGCCCTCGAGCTGGGTGTCGCTCTGGACGTAGCCGGCGTTCCACAGCGCCTGGCGGCGCGAGATCCCGAAGACGTCGAACGCGCCGGCCGTGGCCAGCGACTCCATCTGCGCCACGGAGAGACCGGTGCGGCGGGCCACGTCGGCCATGTCGGCGAAGGACTCGCGGTCGCGCTCGGCCACGATGCGCACCGCGACGTCCTTGCCGATGCCCTGGACCTCGTCGAGCCCGAGGCGCACCGCGAACGCGCCGTCACGGCGGTGCTCGGGCGTCGGGTCGGGCGTGCCGGGCACGAACGCCGGCACCGGCGGCTGGACGCGCGCGAGGCAGGCATCGCGACCCGTCGGCCGCCCGTCACCGATGGGCTCGAGATCGGCCTGTGCGCGTGACCGCAGGATGTCGGGACGCAGGATCGTCACCCCGTGGCGCCGTGCGTCGGTCGTCAGCGACTGCGGTGAGTAGAACCCCATGGGCTGGTTGCGCAGCAGCGCCGCCAGGAAGGCCCCCGGGTAGTGCAGCTTGAGCCAGGAGCTGGCGTAGACCAGCAACGAGAAACTCAGCGCATGGCTCTCGGCGAAGCCGAAGTTGGCGAACGACTTGATCTTGAGATAGATCGCGTCGGACTCCTCCCGGGTCAGCCCGTGCCGCGCCATGCCGGCGAAGAGCTTGTCCTCCAGCGACTCGATGCGCTCGATGCCGCGCTTGGAGCCCATGGCCCGGCGCAGCAGATCGGCCTCGTCGCCCGTGCAGTCGCCGATCGCGATCGCCATCTGCATGAGCTGCTCCTGGAACAGCGGGACGCCCTTGGTGCGCTCCAGCACCGGCTCCAGGATGGGGTGGGGGTAGCTGACCTCCTCCTTGCCCATGGCCCGGCGGATGTACGGGTGCACGGCACCGCCCTGGATCGGCCCGGGACGGATCAGCGCGATCTCGATCGCGAGGTCGTACGCCCGGCGGGGCTGCAGCCGGGGCAGGGTGCCGATCTGGGCGCGGCTCTCGACCTGGAACACCCCGATCGAGTCGGCCCGGCACAGCATGTCGTAGACCCCGGCCTCCTCCTTGGGCATCGAGTCGAGGTCCCACTCCTCCCCCAGGTGCTCCGCGACGATCCGCATCGTGCGGTCGAGCGCCCCGAGCATGCCGAGTCCCAACAGGTCGAACTTGACCAGCCCCATGAACTCGCAGGCGTCCTTGTCCCACTGCAGGACCGTGCGCTTGTCCATGCGGCCGCGCTCGATCGGGCACACCTCGCCGATGGGGCGCTCGGTCAGGATCATGCCGCCGGAGTGGATGCCCAGGTGCCGGGGCGCGGTCATCATCTGCCGGGCCACCGACACGACCGGCGCGGGGATGCCCTCGACGTCCTCGCTGCCCATCGCCCCCCAGCCGTCGATCTGCTTGGACCAGGCGTCCTGCTGCCCCACGGAGTGGCCCAGCGCCTTGGCGGCGTCGCGGATCGCCGAGCGGGGCCGGTAGCTGATGACATTGGCGACCTGCGCCGCGTTGCGCCGCCCGTACGTGTCGTAGACCCACTGGATGACCTCTTCACGGCGGTCGGAGTCGAAGTCGACATCGATGTCGGGCTCCTCCTCGCGGGTCGTGGCGAGGAAGCGCTCGAACGGCAGGTCGAAGAAGATCGAGTCGATCGCGGTGATCTCGAGGGCATAGCAGAGCGCGGAGTTGGCCGAGGAGCCTCGCCCCTGGCACAGGATCTTCTGGCCGCGGGCGAACTGCACGATGTCGTGGACGATCAGGAAGTAGCCCGGGAAGTCCTTCTCCTCGATCACGGCGAGCTCCCGCTCGATGCGCTCGCGCGCCGCCTCCTGGTTGTGGGCGTAGCGCTTCTGGATGCCCCGCTCCGCCAGGACGCGCAGCCAGCTCATCGCGGTATGCCCCTCCGGGATGCCCCGGCGCGGCAGCCGCGGGGTGGCCGCCCGCAGGTCGAAGGCGAGCTCGTCGGCCAGCGGCACCGTCCGCGCGACGGCCCCCGGGTAGCGGCGGAACAGCTGGTGCATCTCCGCCCCCGACCGCAGGTGGGCGGCCCCCGTGGCCGGCAGCCAGCCGTCCATCTCGGCGAGGCTGCGCCGGGCGCGGACCGCTGCCATCGCCGCCGCCAGGCGCCCGCCGGCCGGCTTGGCGAAGTGGACGTTGTTGGTCGCGACCGTCGCGAGCCCGTGGTCGAGGGCGAGGTCGGCCAGGGCGTCGTTGGCGGTGCTGTCGGTCGCGAAGCCGTGGTCGATGAGCTCGACGCCGACCCCGTCCCGTCCGAAGCGCTCCGTGAGCAGGTCGAGCGCCGCGGCGGCGGCCTGCCGTCCTCCCGTGGCCAGCGCCTGACGCACGTGCCCCTTGCGGCAGCCGGTCAGCACGACCCAGTGGTCACGGCCCCGTTCGGCCAGCTCGTCGAGGTCGTAGACGGGCTTGCCCTTCTCGTCACCGCGCAGCTGCGCATCGGTGATCGCCGCAGCGAGGCGGTGGTAGCCCTCGACGCCCCGGGCGAGCACCAGCAGGTGGCTGCCCTCGGGGTCGGCGACGCCGTTCTGCGGGGCCCGCAGGCCGAGCGAGAGCTCGGCACCGTAGACCGTCCGCAGCCCCGATCCCGGGTACTTGGCGGTCTCCTCGGCGAATCGCGGTGCGCCGTAGAAGCCGTCGTGGTCGGTGATCGCCAACCCTTCCAGGCCCAGGGCGATCGCCTCCTCGACCAGGTCGTCGGGACCGCTCGCCCCGTCGAGGAAGCTGAAGTGGCTGTGGCAGTGCAGCTCGGCATAGGGCACGACCGGGCCGGCGGGGCCCTCGATCTCCTTGGGACCGGTCTTGCGCCGCTTGCGCGACCATCCGGGCGCATCGCCGCCATCGGGCTCGGGACGTCCTGACAGCCGGCGCTCGAGCTCGCGCCACGAGACGTCCGGGTTGTTCCAGCTCACCCGGCCTCACCTACCCGCTGAGTGTGACGTTTACCCTTCCCACCAGGCGGCCGAGGACGCAGAAACGTCACACTCAGCGGGAAGGTGAGGGGCAGCGGGGAGGTGGGGTCAGTCATAGCGGGCTTCCGTCCACCAGTGGCCGCCCTCGACGATCATGAGGAAGGCGCTGCCGTCGACGCCGACGACCTGGAAGCGCGCGAGCCGGCGTGACGCCGCCTCGTCCCACCACTGGTCGTCGACGGGCCAGGGTCCGGCCCACGAGGCGACGGGCTGCCAGCCCTGGTCGGCCGCGACCCGGAAGCGGGCCGGCTCCCCCGTGACGACCCCTCGGCCGGAGACCCCGATCGACTGCCCCTCGGCCCCCACGACCATGGCCTGCTGCGGCGAGGGGTACACCGTCGCCGGCGCCGGAGCGGGCAGGCTGCCGGGCCAGGGCAGACCGGCCGGGCGGGACGCCAGCGGACGCTCGCCCCAGGGCGTGAGCAGGTGACGCTCGCCGGGGCCTCGCCCACCCTGCACCGTGACGGAGACGACCGACTCGTGACCGACGATGCTCTGCACCCGGGCCACTCCGCGCTCGACCCGCTCGTCGGGACCACCACCGAAGAGGCTGTCGGCATGGTCAGCCAACGGCTCGGTGACCTCGGGGATCAGCCGCACGGCGTCGACGGGTGCGCGGATCGCGCCGTCGACCGCCAGCTGCCACCGGACCCGGTCGATCAGGTCGGTCGGCCCGAACCAGCGCGGATGCATCCAGCGCCGTGAGGTCGCCAGGGACCCGTCGGCGTCGACCTCGATCAGCACCGTCGTGCACACCAGCCCGTGCGCGGCCAGATCGGCCACGAAGGCATCGGCGGTGGTGCGCAGGCTGAAGGCGATGGGCTCGACCAGGTCGAGCGGCGGCTCCAGCAGCAGGGTCGCGTCGAACTCCGGAGGCACCTGCCGGCGGCTGATCGGCTGCGCGTCCTGCCCACGGGCCAGCCGGTGCTGCAGGGCCCCGTGGGTGCCGAACCGGGTGTGGACGTCGGCCGGTGGCAGCGCGGCGAAGTCACCCAGGGTCCGCAGCCCCATGCGGCGCAGGAGCCCCACCATGTCCGCATCGTCCAGCGCGTCGATCGGCAGGTCGTGCAGGAACTGCCCGGAACCGCCGGCAGGGACGATGAGGCTGTCCTGGGCCAGGGCCCGGCGAGCCGCCTGCTCCGCGGCGAACAGGCCGTCGGCGATACCGGCGCGCACGTCCCACACCCCCAGGCCGACGAGTCGTTCGGCGATGACGGCCGCCGCCTCGGCCTCGCCGCCGTAGAAGCGCGCCGGCACCGACACTGCGCAGAGCCCGGGTCGCAGCGGTGCGACGCCGGGGCTCAGCTCCTCGATCGCGGTGAGCACGGCCTCGAAGGCCCGCGCGTCGACATCGGGGTGGTGATCGTGCAGGACGAGCCCGGGACACCGCGACTGGGCGTCACGACGCCGCATGCCCCGGCGGACGCCCTCGGACCGCGCCGCCTGCGAGCAGGCCAGCACCTGCCCCTTCTCGATCACGGCGGCCGGCACCGACGCGGGCACGTCGACAGCGACGATCGGCCAGTCCGGTGCCCACAGCACCATCGTGCGTCCCTTCGGTCGCTTCGCTCCCTCACGCTCGGCCGACGCCTCGCTGCGCTCGGACATCTCAGGACACGCTCCGCAGCCGGGTGGGCGCCTCGCCCGAGGACTCGACCCGCCGGATGACCTGGGACGCATCGGGCAGCCAGAGCCGGCCACGACGAGCCGGAGCCGTGCCGCGCTGCACCTCGATCGTGACCTGGCGCGCCTGCAGGTGCCCGTGGCCCTGCCCCATGCCCGCCCACTGCACGTCACGCATCGTGAGCCGCGCCTCGCTGCGGGGCCAGTCGCCGTACGAGATGAGGATGCTCCCGCGCTGGCGCAGCCGGGCGCTGATGCGTGCGACGTCCTTGGCGCCGACGTGCGAGGGCGCCCGCAGCACCACGACGCCGAGCACGTCGATGAGGGCCGCCGTGACCTCGAGCCAGGACTCCCCCGGATCGGGCACCAGGATGGTGCGCCGCAGCTCGACACCGGCCGCCGCGGCAGCCTCCAGGCCCAGCTCGGCCGTTCCCACGACCCCGCACCAGGCGCCATCGGCCGAGGGACCGGCCATGAGGGCCGTGGCCAGGCTCATCGAGTCGACCGAGTAGGTCGATCCGGACTGGAGCTGCAGCAGACCGGCGAAGGCCGGATGGGTCGCGACCGGCTGGGCGGCCGGCCGGCCCTGCATCTGGTCGACCCGGGCCCGCAGCTCGTTCAGAGTGGGGGCTGCGGCGGCGTTCATCCACCCATGATCGAACATCTGTTCGAATGAGTCAATTGCGCAGGCTCAACCGCCCAAGGGGTGGACGCCCCCTCAACGTGGCCACCCACGAGTGGTGCAAACCCACCCGCGAGTGGTGCAAATTCGGACGACACGCCGTCTCGAAAACCCCGAATTGCACCGCTCGCGGTCAGGTCAGTGGCCGGGCCGCGGGCAAGGTCAGAGACCGAGCTGGATCGAGGCTCCCGGGATGGCGTCGAGCAGGCGCCGGGTGTAGTCCTGCGAGGGGTTGTCGAAGACCTGGGAGACCGACGCGGCCTCCACGACCTTGCCGTCCTGCATGACCAGCACGTCGTCGGCGATCTGCCGCACGACCGCGAGGTCGTGCGTGATGAACAGGTAGCTGAGCCCCAGCTCGGCCTGCAGGTCGTTGAGCAGCTCGAGGATCTGCGCCTGCACCAGGACGTCGAGCGCCGAGACCGCCTCGTCACAGATCACGACCTCCGGATCGAGCGCGAGCGCCCGGGCGATCGCGACCCGCTGCCGCTGGCCACCGGAGAGCTCACCGGGGTACCGGCCCATGACGGTCGTGGGCAGCGAGACCTTGTCGAGCAGGTCGCGGACCTTGGCCTCGCGCTCCTTCTTGGTGCCCACGTCGTGCGTGCGCAGCGGCTCCTCGATCGACTGGTAGATCGAGTAGAGCGGGTCGAGCGACGCGTACGGGTTCTGGAACACCGGCTGCATCTGGCGACGCAGCTTCAGCCGCTCGGCCTTGGTCTTGAGATCACGCAGGTCGTGCCCGTCGAACTCGATGCGTCCCGCGGTGGGCGGGAGCAGGTCGAGCACCATGCGTGCCACGGTCGACTTGCCCGAGCCGGACTCGCCGACGATCGCCATCGTGGTGCCTCGACGCAGACGGAACGAGACGTCCTCGACCGCGGCGAAGTCGACCTTCTGCCAGGGCCGCGCGCCGCGCAGCGTGAAGACCTTGGTCAGGTTGTCGACGACGAGGATGTCGTCCACGCCCTCGCCGAGCACGGTGGCGCTGTGGGCGACCTCCGCGGCGATCTCGGCCGCTGTCTGCACCGCCTGCTCGCGCACCTCGGCGCGGGCCGCGGCCACCGACGACAGCCGCTGGGAGGTCAGCGACGGCGCCTTGGCGACGAGCCGCTTGGTGTACGGATGCTCGGGACGCTGCAGGATCTCGCGCGCGGGCCCGGACTCGACGATCTTGCCGCGGTACATCACGACGAGGTGGTCGGCGCGCTCGGCGGCCAGGCCGAGGTCGTGGGTGATGAGCATGACCGCGACGCCCAGCGACTCGGTCAGCGTGTCGAGGTGATCGAGGATCTGCTTCTGCACCGTGACGTCGAGGGCCGAGGTCGGCTCGTCGGCGATCAGCAGCTTGGGACGTGCGGCGAGGCCCATCGCGATGAGCGCGCGCTGGCGCATGCCACCGGAGAACTCGTGCGGGTACTGGCGGGCCCGGCGCTCCGCATCGGGCAGACCGGCCTCCTCCAGCAGCTCGACGACTCGCTTGTCGGCCGCCGACCCGGTGGCGACGCCGTTGGCGACCAGCGCCTCCTTGATCTGGGTGCCGACCCGCCACAGCGGGTTCAGGTTCGACATCGGGTCCTGCGGCACGAGACCGATCGACGAGCCGCGCAGGGCCATGATCTGGCTGCGGTTCGCATGGCTGATGTCGGTGCCCTCGAACTTGATGGCACCGCCGGTGATCTGTCCGTTGCCGGGCAGCAGACCGATGACGGCGTGCGCGAGGGTCGACTTGCCGGAGCCCGACTCGCCGACGATCGCGATGGTCTGGCCGGGATAGATCGTCAGGCTCGCGCCGTCGACCGCCGTCAGGAGGTCCTTGCCGGCCCGGAAGCCGACCTCGAGGTTCTCGATCTCCAGCAGGGGCCCGGTGCTCACGGGGTTGGTGCTCACTTCTTCCTCGCCTTCGGATCGAGCGCCTCACGGACGGCCTCACCCAGCAGGATGAAGCCGAGCACCGTGAACGCCAACGCAGCGGCCGGCACGAACATGACATCCAGGTTCTGACCCGACCGCACCTGGTTCTGGGCGGCGGAGATGTCATTGCCCCACGACACGACGTTGCTGGGCAGTCCCAGGCCGAGGAACGACAGCGACGACTCGGCGACGATGAACACGCCGAGCGAGATCGTCGAGGCCACGATGACGGGCGCCAGGGCGTTGGGCACGATGTGGCGCCGCAGGTTCTTCATCTTCGAGGCGCCGATGGCCGTGGCGGCGTCGACGAACTCCAGATTCTTGATCTCCAGCACGGCACCGCGCATCTGGCGGGTGATCTGCGGCCACGCGAACGTCGCGAGGGCCAGCACCACGACCATGACCGATCCCCAGAACCCACGGTTGGGGAAGGTGTTGTTGAGCACCGAGATGACCACGATGCAGGCCAGCAGCAGCGGGATCGAGAAGAAGATGTCGCTGAAGCGCGAGATCAACGTGTCCATGAGGCCGCCGTAGTAGCCGGCGATGGCGCCCGTGATCATGCCGAGCAGAGCGGTCAGGATCGTGGTCAGCAGGCCGATCGTCACCGAGGCGCGCGCGCCGTGGACGGTACGCGCCCAGACATCGGCGCCCTGCTGGGTGAAGCCGAAGGGGTGACCGTCGGAGGCCGGCCCGAAGCTGTTGTCGAGCGAGGCCCGCTCGGGGTCGGCGCTCGTGAACAGCGAGGGGAAGAAGATCATCAGCGCGATCACGACCAGGATCGCCGTGGCCAGCCAGAACAGCGGCGAGGTGCGCAGGCGCTTCCATGCCTCCTTCCACTGGTTCTCGGGAACCGCGTCGACGTTGACGGCATCAATGGCACGAAGGGGCGTCTCGTCGATCGGAGCGACGAAGCGCTCCTGCCCCGGACGGATGTCAGGCATAACGGATCCTCGGGTCGAGTACGGCGTAGACGAGATCCACGAGCAGGCTCATGAGCACGTAGACCATGACCATGAACGTCACGATCGCCACGACCGTGGACGTCTCGCCCTTGAAGATGGCGGTGTAGGCGGCATTGCCGACGCCGGGGATGTTGAAGATCGTCTCGGTGATGATCGCACCGGCCATCAGCGAGCCGAGGTTGATGCCGATGTAGGTCACGACCGGCACCAGCGAGTTGCGCAGCACGTGCCGGCGCACGACCATGCGCTCGGACAGACCCTTGGCCCGTGCGGTGCGGACGTGGTCGGCGCTCAGGTTCTCGGCGACCGACGTGCGGGTCAGGCGGATCGTGTAGGCGAAGTTGGCGATGGCCAGCACGATGGCCGGCAGGATCAGGTCGCCGATGGTCCAGTCGGAGCCGACCGTCGGTGACGTCCAGCCGAGCTTGACGCCGAAGATCAGCTGCATCACGAAGCCGAGCACGAAGATCGGGATCGCCAGCATGGCCAGCGAGATGACCAGCATCGAGGAGTCGAACCAGCCGTTGCGGCGAAGACCCGCGATCGTGCCGAGCGTGATGCCCAGGATCGCGTCGATCGACAGCGCCATGACGGCCAGCGTCACCGTGACGGGGAAGGTCTCCTTGATCAGGTCGAAGACCGGCTGCCCGGCGAACGTCTCGCCGAAGTCGAAGGTGATGGCGCTCTTGACGAACTGGAACCACTGCACGAACAGCGGGTCGTCGAGGTGGTACTGGGCCGCAAGGGCATCGCGGACCTCTTGGGACACCGGCTTGTTGCCTGCGAGGTTGAGGATGGGGTCACCGGGACGCAGCTTCAGCAAGATGAACAAGATCAGCGTTGCACCGAGGAACACCGGAATGGCCTGCAGCAACCGCTTGCCGACGTACCACCACACGATTGACCTCCTGGGGTCGGGGAAGGGTGGAGACCCGGGCCTCAGGCTACTCCGTGGAGCAGGGGTGGGCGCGCGGGGACCGGATGCGCTCCGGCCTGGGAGCGGGCGGACGAACGGAGGCGACCCGCAGGGGGTCGCCTCCGTCCATCACCTGGATCGGACGACTACTTGGTGAGCTTGTAGTAGTCCGGCTTCTGCTGCCAGTTGAACTCGAAGCCCTTGAGGTCCTTCGAGGCCACAGCGGTGGCGTTCTGGTACCACAGCGGGATCGCCGGCAGGTCCTCGAGGAGCAGGGTCTGCGCCTCGCTGATCAGCTTGTAGCGCTCGTCGCCCTCGGCGGCGGACGCATCGGAGACCAGCTTGTCGAAGGCCTTGTTGCTGTAGTCGCCGTCGTTCGAGCCGGCGCCCGTGGCGTAGATCGGCCCGAGGTAGTTGAGCATCGACGGGTAGTCGGCCTGCCAACCGGTACGGAACGCGGTCTTGATCGTGCGATCGGTGACCTCCTTGCGGAGCTCGTCGAACGTCGGGTACACCTTGCCCGAGGAGTCGATGCCCAGGACGTTCTTGATCTGGTTGGTGACCGCGTCGACGAACTCCTTGTTGCCGGCGCCGTCGTTGTTGTACGCGAGCTGGAACGAGCCGTCCCACGGTGCGATCGCGTCGGCCTCGGCCCACAGCTTCTTGGCCTCGGCCTCGTTGAACTCCAGGACCTCGTTGCCGGGAACCTCTTCGGTCCAGCCGTCGAGCACCGGGGAGGTGAAGTCGGTGGCGGGCGTACGAGCGTTGTTGAAGATCTTCTCGGTGACCTGCGGGCGGTTGATCGCCATCGAGATCGCCGCACGACGCAGCTTGCCCTCTTCACCCGAGAAGTGCTCGAGGCGCTCCGGGATCGTCATGGACGAGAAGCTCGAGCCGGGCTCGTTGAACGCCGAGACCTGGTCGTCGCTCTCGAACGTGGTCAGCGCGCTGGGCGGGACCTGGTCGAGCACGTCGAGGTTGTCCGACTGCACGTCGGTGTAGGCCGCATCGGTTCCGCCGCCGGCGTAGAACTTGAACACGAGTCCGTCGTTCTTGGGCTTGTGCGAACCGGTGTAGTCCGGGTTCGGCTCGAGCGAGATCTGCTTGTTGCGCTCCCAGCCGGCCTTCGTGAGCTTGTACGGGCCGTTGCCGATGGGCGCCTCGCCGTACTCCTTGGTGATCTTGCCGGAGGCGTCGTAGGCCGCGTCGGGCACCGGGAAGTACGCCGAGTAGCCGTGGCGCAGCGGGAAGTCCGACTCCGGCGACTTCAGCGTGATCGTGAACGACGTGTCGTCGATGACCTTGAGGCCGGAGATCGTGTCGGCTCCGTCAGCGGTGTACCCCTCGTCGTCGGTGCCGGCGATCGGGTAGAAGAAGTAGTTGTTGAGCTGCTTGTTCTCGGCCTTCGCGCCGTAGTTCCAGGCGTTCACGAAGGAGTTCGACGTCACGTCGGTGCCGTCGGTGAACTTCCAGGGCTTGAGCTTGATGGTCCAGACGGTGCTGTCCTCGTTGGGCTCGATGGACTCGGCGACCTCGTTGACGATCGAGCCGTCGGAGTTGTACGCGGTGAGGCCCGAGAACAGGTTGTTGAGCGGGTCTCCGCCACCGACCTCGTTCGTCGCGGTGGGGATCAGCGGGTTCTGCGGGTTGGTGCCGTAGACCGTGATCACGTTGTCGTTGCTGCCACCGCCTTCGCTGTCGCTGCCGCCGCCGCAGGCAGCCAGGGTCAAGCTGGCAGCGGCGATCAGGGCCACACCCGCAAGGCGTGTACGCCGGGTGAGTCGCATGGAGTCCTCCTGTGAATTGTCAGGTGCACGCTGGCGCGCGCTCCCTATGACTATCACCGCGGCAGGCCCCGGGACAGGGCTGGAGCGCGCCTTAACCAAAGTGACACCAAAATTGTCAATGGCCTCGTGGGGGGATACCCGCTGGCCCGCACGGGTCCCCACCTGGCTCACGACGCGACGACGGCCGGCCCCCTGGAGCGGGAACCGGCCGTCGTCAGTGGAGCCGAGAAATCAGCCCTTGCGCTTCTTGACCTCTTCGGTCGCCTGGGGCAGGACGGCCTTCAGGTCGCCGACGACGCCGAAGTCGACGAGCTCGAAGATCGGCGCCTCGTCGTCCTTGTTGACCGCGACGATCGTCTTGGACGTCTGCATGCCGGCGCGGTGCTGGATCGCACCGGAGATGCCGTTGGCGACGTACAGCTGCGGCGAGACCGTCTTCCCGGTCTGGCCGACCTGGAAGGAGTGCGGGTACCAGCCCGAGTCGACCGCCG